>DBDH01000019.1:53058-99665 GCA_002293455.1 Treponema sp. UBA937 | reverse complement strand
TATGGCATTGATTTGGGTTTTTGATTGTATTTGCAGAGAAAAAAGTTGAAATTACTGCACAGAGGAAGAAAAATTGCCGTTACACAGAGGAGCATTAGCATAGCATTATTGATCTTTTTGCAAAGATTCCTTGTTAAGAAAATCGTGTGTTTATCTGGCAATCATCATCCCAAAAGATTATACTTAGCGGCATGAGTGTCTACAAAAATTCGATTGAATTGATCGGGAACACGCCTTTGGTTTATATCGATAAGATGAATAAGGGATACGCAAAGGTCGCGGTCAAACTGGAAAACAAAAATCCTATGGGGAGCGTGAAAGACCGTATCGCCTTCGCAATGGTAGACGATGCGGAAGCGAAAGGACATTTACAACCCGGCGGAACCATCATCGAGCCTACGAGCGGCAATACGGGTATTGGTCTGGCCTTTGTCGCGGCCATACGCGGATACCGTCTTGTTCTCACGATGCCTGAAACTATGAGCGTGGAACGAAGGAAGCTGCTGCAAAACCTTGGAGCCGAAATCATTTTAACCGAAGGAAGCAAAGGGATGCGGGGCGCTATTGATGCGGCGGAAAAATACCGTCAAGACAATGACGGCAGTTTTATGCCCATGCAATTTTCCAATCCCGCAAACCCAAAGGCGCACGAAACAACCACGGCTATTGAAATATGGAACGATACATCGGGAAAGATTGATTGCTTTGCGGCGTCGGTTGGAACCGGCGGAACCGTGAGCGGTACAGGCCGGGGACTTAAAGCAAAAAATCCGAACATCAAAATTATTGCGGTGGAACCTGTGGAATCGCCTGTCCTTTCCGGAGGGCAAGCGGGACCGAACCGGATTCAGGGAATCGGTGCGGGTTTTGTTCCGGAAAATTTTGACCGTTCTGTAATAGACGAGATCATCACTGTCAGCGCGGACGATGCGGGAAACACGGCAAGAGAATTGGCAAAAACCGAAGGCATCTTTGCGGGGATGTCGAGCGGTGCGAATGTCTGTGCCGCTTTGGAACTTTCCAAACGTCCCGAATATAAAGACAAACTTATCGTGACAATAATATGCGACACCGGAGAGCGCTATCTATCAACATGGCTGTATAACGATTAAGTGTTGGGTTAAGTCCGCTTGTATGCCATGACTCTAAAACCGTTCCTTTTCAGGTCGTTCATCCTGCTGAAACCTTTCGGTTTGATTTTGTCAAAACGGTCCGCCTCCGACGAACTGAAACCTGTTACGGCAATATCTCCCGGACGGAGAAGTTCGTAAAGTCCTTCCCAAATTGCGCCCAAGCGGTCTGTGTTGGGAATATGTTCCGGAAACGCGATAATCAAGCGGGGAGTGCCGTCTTTTCCAAAAAGGTTTTCAATCCGGTCTTTATCAAATCCTAAATCAATAGCGGGAAGCGCTTCGGATTGAAATCCGTTTTTTTCCAGATTGTATTGAGAAGCTTTCAGCGAGATGATATTTCTTCCCGAAAGAATAATGGTCCTCTGTGTACGATTTTCAAGATATTTTTCCAGCCAAAGCGGAAGATGTCCCTGTCCGGGTTCATGAATCAGGATGTTGAGTTTGGAAGATGCAAACGTTTTTGCCAAATTCATCTTGTTGATAAGTTTTGCCGTATGCTGAATCAATATTCCGGGATTGTCAAAATCCGCCGCGCCGTGAAAAGTCCGCATGATAAAAGTCTGCCCTTCCAGCTCGCAGGGTTCTTCATTCCGTATATAAGGCGAATCAAGTGATGTTACATCAAATAATTCTTGCTTTGATACAAAATCTTTTCCGCGGCTGTACACAAACACAGTATGATCCTTTCCTGTTTCCTCATGAAGAAGATGCAGACCAGATTCCAGAATCCATGAGCGGAAAAGCTGCGCGAGGGGATTTACAATAACAGTAAAAACTTTTCCCTGAGCGTTTAACAGTTCCGCGGAACGGCGGACGAAATCTTTCAGAACAGGTTTGCCGGTTTTTGCCGGAATATTGGAAATGATAAGATCATACGCGCTTCCGGGCGGACAATCGAGCAGGGGTTCCGTGTGAGCTTCAAGAATGCCGGAATATATACCGTTACACTCGGCGTTAGCTTCGGTAAAGACGCGTGCAAGTTCATCACGGTCCTGGCAGCGGACCGTGACGTTTCCCTGCTCTTTCGTGAGGGCCGCCGCAAGGGCAGTGCTGATAACGCCGATTCCGCTGCCCGCATCCAAAACGGACGCGGGCAAAGAACGGTTTTCCGCTTTATCCTCATCCCAGCTTTTAGAAAGCGTTTTTAGCAAGAAACGGGTTCCCGTATCAATGTCCGCGGAACTGAAAAGTCCCTGGGAAAGCGTAAAAGTTACATCGATGCCCCGGAAACGGAAATCGACTTGTTTGTTGCCGAACAGTTCCGGGGCTTTATTGTGAAATATGCGCATTATACAATCCGAAAACCTGCAAAAAGCGCCCTGAAATAACTAAATGGTAACCATCCAGCCTTTGGTATCTTCCAAAGTGCCGTACTGGATTCCCTTCAGAGTGTCCCTAAGAACAGCGGAAAGCGGTCCGGTTTCACCTTTGCCGAAAATCACTTTTTTCCCGTTATAAGCAAGGCCGGTAATAGGCGTTACTCCCGCGGCGGTTCCGGTCACGAAACATTCGGCCGCGTCGGCAAATACTTCATCAATGGAAACTTTGCGCTCGCTGACGTTCACCTTCTGGTCTTTGGCAAGTTCAATCACACTGGCGCGGGTAATGCCGGGAAGAATTGTGTCGCCTAATTCTGGCGTAACAAGTTCGCCGGATTTCAGATAAAAGAAAATATTACAGGACGAACCTTCTTCAATATAGGTACGATGAACGGCATCCAGGAAGATACATTCCATGAACCCGGCTTCGGCGGCTTCGGCTTTTGCCAGAGCGGAAATGACATAGTTTGACGCGGCCTTAATCCAGCCTGTTCCTTTCGGAGTAGCCCGGACCCGCTCGGTGATTACCGCTTCGGTAGAGCCCTCGGAAAAATACGCGCTTACCGGGGTCGTAATAACCATCACATAAGGTTCTTTTGAAAGCGAAACGCCAATGCCGCTTTCGCTCAGGGTGAAGGGACGTATATACACTGAATCCGCGGTCATGAAAGCGTCTTTTTCCCATTCGGATTTATAAACAGGACGGAAGCCAAGCGCCGCGTTCCGTTTTACCACTTCGGCACACGCTTTAAGATAAAAATCTTCCGGGAAGCCGGGCATTTTTAATCCTATCATTGAATCCTTAAAACGTTTCGCGTTTTGATCGGGCCGGAAGATTGCCAAATTGCCGTTTTTCTGAGGAAGGGCTTTCATGCCTTCAAAGCAGCCTAAACCGTACTGAGAAGTAAAATTGACAAGCGGCATATCCTCATAATAATTGCGGGAGGTTTCCAGAATTTCCCGTTCCGCGTCACTGAGCGCGGCTTCTTCCGAGGGCGTTTTATGTATCTTTTCAATATATTCCTCTGCCCAAGCGCCCGCGTTATATTTTGCCCGATACACTACGGGATAACTATTCAAAGTAAAAGCCATACACAAACTCCTTTTTCATTAACAATAAAAATAGTACCGCAATGAAAAAATAATGACAAGATGATGAGAAAAATATTGCTGATACGCAAACCGACAACACTCAAACCGAATACCGAAATGCCTCATTTCAAAATGTTACCGGATAGTTGAGAGTTATTGACTACAAAGTACCCGCTGCGGTACACTGCAAATAAGCGGCTTCGGCTATTATTCTTCGTCTGGGGATAAGTTCATTAGTTCTATTGGGGATGAAGCATTTAGCTGAAATAAATAGTACTGAATAGGAATGGAATCCTGGTATAACAAGGAGCGGTGTATGAAAATCATCTGTATAGACACGCAAAAGGAAGGTCTCAAAATGAATCGTATGGGTAAAATGGCTGTTCTCTTTTTCGGGATGATTGCCGCGCTTGTTCTTTTTTCTGCCTGCAAAAATGATATTCCGGAAAGTTCGTCGAATACGAGCAGTTCCAACGCCGGTCTTGCGGCCGGGGCCGGTGTCTCTTCCGTGTTTGACAACAGGAGAATTATCTATTACGATGCCGTGGAAGCTGCCGCGCAGATTGATGACAATACGGCGATTCAGGAGTCGGATGAACCGTTTACGATAGTTGATTACGGTCCTGTTGATGAACTGCCTTCGGAAATTAAGAAGCCGTCAATCTACGCGGTGTTCTCTCAGCCTGTGGTGCCCCTGGCAAAACTCGGCGATCCTATCCGCGAAGATGCGGCGGTGTTTGAAATAAATCCCCCATTGAAAGGAGTGTACCGCTGGTACGGCACGAAGCTCCTTTCGTTTGAGCCGGATGACGCGATTCTGCCGCAGCAAAAGTTTACGGTTACGGTCACGGATCAGCTTCGGTCTTTAGGCGGCAAAGCGCTTGAAGGGAACCGGACTTTCGCGTTTGAGACGGAGCGTTTATCCGTGCTGACATGGAGGCTTGGCAGCGGCAGAAATTATGTCAACACCAGAAGCGCCCATCCTGAAGACGCGAAGCATATTGTTGTGTATTTTTCCTATCCTGTGGAACTTGATGAAATCGCGAAGTGGATGACGGTCAGCGGTGGCGGCAAGGATTGGGCTTTTTCTGTTTCGAGGCTTCCGGAAGTACTGAACAACCGATATACGATGGAACAGACAGTTCTTGTTACTGTACGGGATGCCATGCCGATGGATACAAACTTTACGCTCACGGTTTTACAAGGCGCGCGGTCAAAAGCGGAATACCTTGGCAGTTTGGAAGACAGGCGTTTCACGTTTAAAACGCTCGATCCTTTCCAGTTTGTGCGTTCCAATGTCTACTTCGGTTATGCCGATGTTTCAACGGAATCGAATCCTGTCCGGGTGTCGCTCAATTTTAATGCTGCCGTTGAAGATAAAGATATTGAACAATATATTTCGGTTAAGGGTTTCCCTCCGCTCACAAAAGAAAACATCGAAGTGTACGGTTCAAATGTTACTTTGGTCAATCTTCCTTTTGAATACAATCAAGGATACGAGATCGTCGTTTCTCCGGAACTCAAAGACATTATGGGGAGAACGATTAAATCGGCCTATCCGGTATCTGTCGCGATTGGAGACGCGGCTAGTTACGTAAGAGTAAGGGACAGTCAGTCCCGGATGCTTGAAGCCGCTTACACTCCGCGTTATGCCTGGGAAGTACAGAATCCGCTTGCGCTGAAACGCTCTATCATGCAAGTTGATGATCCTTATCGTCCCTTGGATCTTGTAACATTGCGGGATATTGATACATCGAACATTCGGAGAAACTCAAAACATTTTTTTATGGATGAACTTGCTCCGTATCTGAATGCCGCCGGGAAGGGATTTGTCGGAATGCGCTGGCAGTATCAGGAACCGTCAAGCTGGGAAAGAGGCAGAGTATATACATATAACAGATGGCTCAATTTGCAGGTTACCGACTTGGGACTGACGGTCCGCTATGCTTACAACAAGGTGATTATCTGGGTTACACATTTGTCGGATGGAAGTCCCGCGGTGAACACGAAAGTGGAACTGCTGGAAAACAATGTGGTAAAATTGGAATCTGTTACAGATGACAATGGGTTGTGCGTTTTCAATCTATCGGAAGAAATATCATCTTTATTTACGAGGCCTTATCCAAGCGGGTATGAAAGAAATAATTTCGGCTTAAGAATTCGTGTTACGGAAAACGGCGGGCTTGCGTCAGGCGGGGACGAGGTTAATTTCATTCCGAACGGAAGCCACAATCATTGGCGTTTTAGTTATTCAGCATATACCGATCCTTTCAATTTGAGAAAAGATCAGCGGAAAGTATTTCTTTTTACTGACCGCGGTTTATACAAACCCGGTGAGACGGTTACGTTCCGGGGCATCGACCGGCAATTGAAATATGGAACATACGAACCCTATACCGGAGCCTATGAAATTACCGTAGAAGGAAGCGACGGGAACGTTATCGCGGAACTTTCCGGCACTGCCACAAGCAACGGCGGAACTTACGGTTCTTTCGATGTACCTAGAGATTCAATGCCTGGAACATATCTAATCAGATACAAAACAGGTGCTTCTTCTGTCATCGGTACGCGTTTCACGGTTGCTAATTTTCAGCGGCTCCGTTTTGAGTCATCCGTTACGATTCCCGACAGGCTTTTTTATATAGGCGATGATATTACGGCGTCGCTTTCCGCGAATTATCTTGCGGGCGGTTCCCTGGGCGGTGCCGCGTATACGTATTACTGGACGAGCCAAGTTGTCCGCTTTAATCCCGGCGGGATTTGGGACCGATGGTATTTTGGTCCCGATTATAACGGCTACAGAAATTATATAAGCCAGGGAGAGGGAACCCTTTCATCCAACGGAACCGATTCTTTGTCGCAAAAAACATCGAGCCGGATTGAAGGCGCTTCCGAATTGTACCGTGTGGAAACGAGCGTTCAGGACGCGGCAAGACAGGAAGCTGCCTCTGTCACGTCCGCTGTTGTTCATCCTGCGGAATATTATATTGCGTCCAGAATCGATAAAGGTTCTTTGCGGAACATTGATAAGAACTCATCTTCTTCAAGCGCGCGTATTCTTTCCGCGGGTGAAAGAGCAAGCCTCAGCTGGGCTTTGGTAAAACCTGACGGCGGCTTTTTTGTATCGTCCCGCGATTGGAAAGGGAACATTAAAGCTCAGCTTGTCCGTTATGAATGGAAGACCGCGCGCCAGGCCGGAGTCGGCGGACAAGTAAATCTTGTTTGGGAGAAAACGGAAAACATAGAAACCGAAGAAACGATTAATTTTTCTGAAATCCGCGGAGAACTTTCCGGCGTGATTAATTTTACGCCGTCTCAAAGCGGTCAATGGGAAGTTCGGCTTTCGGGCGAAGATTCCCAGGGCAGGAAGATTCTCACAAAGTATCAGTTTTATGTCAGCGGTTCCGGATGGATTCGCTGGGGCGCCGATGATGCCGACATCATTTCCATTACTACCGATAAAGACATATACGCCCCCGGAGAAAAAGCGGTTCTCATGATCCGTTCTCCGCTTCCGAAAGGAAAGTATCTTTTGACGCTTGAACGCGAAGGAATCATTTCGGAAAAAATCATTGATCTTGAAGGATCGGCGGAAACGATAGAAATTCCTATTGATGAGTCGCATGTTCCGATTGTGTATGCCGCGCTCTCATCATACACCGTAAGATCGGCTCCGCCGGACAACACTTACAACGAACCCGACCTGGATAAGCCGAAAGGACTGTTCGGTCTTACATCGATTTTTGTGGATACGCTTTCAAGACAATACACGATTGAGATTGAGTCTAACAAAGGCGTATACGGTCCGGCGGAAGAAGCTGGGGTGGAGCTTACTGTTACGCAAAACGGGAAACCGGTTGAAGGCGTGGAGCTGAGTTTCCTGGCGGTTGACCGCGGCGTAGTTGATCTTATTAATTACCATGTTCCCGATCCGCTCGCCTTCTTTTACAGCCGTTCTAATTTTCCCTTGGCCGTTGCGGGCGCCGACAGCCGCTCTCTTTTGATTGATCCTGTAACTTATTCTTTGGCGGACCTTCAGGGAGGGGACGCGGAGGGCGATGATAAACTCGGAGAGAACGAACGTTCGGATTGGAGGCCGACGGCGGTCTTTGAGCCGTATCTTGTTACTGACAGCAGAGGAAAGGTATCCGTTACATTCAAACTTCCCGATACCCTTACAACCTACCGCTGTACCGCGGTTGCCGTCGGTGTTGACCGTTTTGGAATTAAAGAAGATGAAATCAAGGTGAGCGCGCCCTTGACCGCTGTCGCGGCTTTGCCGAGACAATTGCGCTGGCGTGATACAGGAAGCGCGTCGCTTGTGCTGACTAATCTTGAAAAAGATTCTGTCGAGGCGGAAGTGTCACTGATAATAGAAAATGTTGATGGAACTTCTCCATCCGGCTTGGTTGTGGACGGCGAGACAGAGAAGAAAATTGAAATCCCCGCTGGAACAACCCGTGAAGTAATGTTTGATATCGCGGCGGTCGCGCCGGGAGACGCGAAACTTACCTTCATCCTCAATTCTCCAAAGGTGAATGAGCGGATTGTTCACGCGCTCAATGTTACCCGTCCAGTGTTGTACGAGACGGTAACAACTATCGGAAGCCTGGGAAATGACAAAACTTTTATGGAAGAAGGAATCGTTCTGCCTTCCAATATTCCTGAAGGAACCGGATCTTTGTCGGTTTCTGTTTCCGCGTCGCGGCTTGCGCTTTTAAAAGAATCGGTGAGCTATCTTTTGGATTATCCTTACGGATGCCTGGAACAGCGAAGCGCGCGGCTTCTGCCTTTAATCGCTTTTGGGGAGCACATTGACGCCTTTGGGCTGGAAACAAAAGTTTCCGATATAAAACAAGTTATTGAAGACGAACTAAGCCTTATCGGGAACAATCAGCTTGCCGACGGTTCCTATCCCTATTGGCCCGGCGGCCGCCGCGGTGATTACTATGTAACGCTCCGCGTCGCGCATATTCTTCATTTGGCCGAAGAAAAAGGATACGCTTTACCGGACAGCATCAACACAAGAATGATGTTGAATTATCTCAGTTCTTCAGAATGGCGTATCGCAAGATATATTCCTTATCTTTACGGTTACACACTTTGGGTCCGCGCGATGTATGGAGAAAACATCGGAAGCGAAATTAATGATTACCTAAAACGAGGAGATACGATAGGCATTTCAGGTTACGGATTTGCCGGAATGGCGGCGATGGAAATCGGCCGGAGAAATATCGCCAATGAGGCAAAGAACGAAATAAAAAGATTCATCCGTCCCGGAGCCAGGTCGCTCGATATTACCGACACCTATGAATCGGTTGAACAGTATTGGGGATATGATACAAACCGCTATGCCCTCGCGTTGATGCTGCATTATTCCCTGGAACCGGAAAGCGATATGACGACACGGCTTGCCAATTCACTTCTTGAGCGTCAGCGCGCGGGGACTTGGGGAAATACCGGCACAAATTATTGGGCGCTCCTTGCTTACAGTTGGATCAGCGATGCCGAATCGAAACAGGAAACAAACTTTACATCCAACACAAGCCTCGCGGGAACTCTGCTTCAAAGCGCGTTGTTCAATTCTTACGGCGGCTCTCCTGTTTCAAATGTTTTTAATTTTGATGATGATCTTCTCAGGAATATTTCACGGGATACATTGCTGCCCCTGCGGATTGAAAAATCAGGTTCCGGAACGCTCTATTATACGGCCAGCCTCAAATACGGATTAGCGTCGGAGCTTGCCAAAGCGAGAGACGAAGGCATCAGCGTTTTTGTCGAAACCTACGATGAAGACGGCAACGAAGTAAGCGACGGCGTTTTGATTGCCGGAAAAACCTATACGCGAAAAGCGATTATCTCAACCTCACGGGCGCGGACCAATTTAGCGCTGCGTGTTCCTATTCCGTCGGGCGCGGAGATTATTGACGCGGTATTTGTAACATCATCGACTCAGCCGCCGGAAGAAAACGATGAAGAAGATGTGTACGATTGGTACAATCGGTACAGCGCACCTGTTCAATTTGTGATGAATGATGAAGTTCAATTTCACTGGGGCTATTTTAAGCAGGGGCTTCGGGAAGTGGAATTCCGTTTCAGAGCCGTAATGCCGGGGATTTATCCGGTTCCCGCCGCGAACGCGGAATGTATGTACGAAGAAGAAATCTTCGGCAGATCAAACGGAGAGTTGATTCAGATTGTTAAGCAGTAAGATTTTTGGGAAGCACTGACTTATTCGATTGAGAATAAATCAGTGTTTCCTTGGCTGGGAGAAAGAGCGGTTCCTGGATAGTTCCTCCGGATGTAATTAAGCGCGGCGGTTATGAAAAAAACCGCTTTGTTAAAGGACGCTGTCCTCAGCATGTTGGGATTTAATCTTACTCTTGATGTTTGATTATTTCCGCAATGCGCCAAACTTCGTTTTGTTTTATCAACTTTAAAACGCTGCTATAAGAAAAAGATACAGGCATTGGGTTTGTTTGAGTCTCTGCTGATTCGGGAACAGTTGATGGTTCGCCGCCGTCAGTAAAATTGGAAGGAATCCACAAGGCGTACTTCGCTTCAAACAATGCTTCGTCATCAGTTTGATCTATTTCTGTAAGAGTAAGATTGGCAACTCCAAAAATCATAGAATCAATATCAGGCGATCCCGCGTCAATCCATCGCTGGGCGGGAACGACGGGATCAATCATTTCGTAAGCCTGCCGGATTTTTGAAAGGAGGAAAAGGTTTTGTACCATCTCTCTGTCATCTTCTCCCGTGTCATTTATTGCCGCCGCGTCCATAAACTCATGATTCAATGTTCCAAAGGATTCGTAATATTGTTCCGCTATTTCGATGGGACTCATTCCCTTTGTGCTTGGCCTGCTGTTTTGTCCCGCGGCAAAATTCCATACGATGAGGATGGCAGCCGCAATGCCGATTCCTGCCGCCATAAACACCGTTCTGTTTTTGCGAAAAAAACTTTTTGTCTTTGTTTTTGTTTGATTGCGTTTCCTGTATTGCTCCCGCTTGGATATAAAAGAATTTTTTTCATCATCGCTTATCTGCCGGAAAAAATCACAGTACTGTTTTGAATCTTCCTGCCCAAGCGTTTCGTCAATATCAGTCAAACCGGTAATGTCATTTGCGTGCTTTAAAATAGTGTTGATTAAACGGGTTGTATGTTCATCAAGACCGGGAGCCGCAATATCCAAAGGAATAAAATTGCCTGCCCGAATGCTGCTTCTTACCGCGTCATGATCGGAATATTGACAGGGGGCTTCACCGGAAAAAAGATGATACAACATAGTTCCGGCGCAGAACGTGAGCGCGTCTCTTCCTTGAAGATCAGGATGCAGATAACGGACGGATGCGGATAAAACTTTTTTTTCTCCCGCTGCATCCAAGGTTCTTTTTACCAATGCCGGCGAAGGAAAGAGCACCGCTCCGTCATTTCCGATTATCGCTCCTCCTGGCGAAGGATCCGGAAATATATTTTTTTCAGCGAGAATCAAAACTGCCCGCAGCCAATGACGAATCGCGTTGAGGATCGTGTCTTTATCGGTATTGTGTTGAATCAATATATCAAGAGGTGTTCCCTCAAAGTCAGGTCCCCAGATAATCATGCTCTTGTTGATTTCAATCACGCCTTCAGGTCTCCATATATTGATTGAGCCTTGCTGTGATATGAGATACCCTGAATCTGTTATAAGAAAACCCGCCTTTGCCTGGGCAAAAGTCCGTTCGCTCAATCCTGTATCAAAACCAAGAACGTTTTTTCCTTCATGCTCAAAATGAAACATCGATGTATCCATAAAAAATATTCCTCAATCCTTTTGTTCATTGTATCTTGTTAACGGCTTGAAGACAATACGTGTTTTTTATTCTTTTGTGCGTCCATAGTCTATCACTTCCTGTTCCACACCTCTTTCCGTTTCCAGAATTCTTTCAAGAAGTTTGGCGATGCCCGGAAGCGTTTTTATATCATCACGGATTTTTCCAGTCTGTTGCAGCATCGTTTTATGTAAAGGCCGGGCCCAGGGAAGACAGCGGTTAAAAGTTTCAACATCCATACCAACAGGGATAATGTTTTTTCCGGCAAGATCATATACGTTTTGCAAAATGAGAATTCCGTCCGGGTCAAGATCGCCTGAATGATAAAATGAAAAACCCGACGCGGACAAAATTTTGATGAACGCGGCGGCCGCTCTATTGGGATAACCGCCTGTGTAAAGGAAACAATCATAACCGGACAGTGAAGCGGCCAGAGCGTAAAATGTTTCTTTGTTTTCTATTGTTAGAACCGTCATGCGTTCTTTTGGTTTAAGCGTCTTGATTGTTTCAATGCTTTCGGCGCTCAATAAAGGGAAGCCTAAAATATGTCCGCCGGTATTAACAAGGGGAAGAGGCTGATCTGTTTGTTTCGCGACGCTGGTTCTGTATTTAAAAATAAGTTTTCCCGCAATAAGGGTTTCCGGAAAAGAACGTTCCAAAAACGAAAGATCGGGAACGATTTGGTTTTGTTTTTTTGCTTGGGTAAAAAGCGGGGCGGCAAGATCGAGAATTTTTTCAAGCCGTTTTGAATCGTTGTAAAGTTTTACCGACAGGGCGCGGGTGCTTAAAGCAATGGTCTGTTGAATATCCCCCTGAAACTTTTCCTTCAATAAAAAATCCAGTAAAGAAATAAAATCTTCCGCTTCCTTCAAATGCATTCCGCGCCCCACATCGAGTGTATTGAAATGATCCGCAAGAAAATTGAGAAACGAAAAAATAGTTCTGCTTTGTTCCGAAATGAATTTTTCAAAAGCCGGGAGTTTATTTTTGATCATGGAGCGCACATCTTCCGCTTCGGTTTTTGGATC
Organism: Treponema sp. UBA937; assembly: GCA_002293455.1. Lineage (GTDB taxonomy): Bacteria > Spirochaetota > Spirochaetia > Treponematales > Breznakiellaceae > UBA937. The sequence goes on along the minus strand of DBDH01000019.1, from coordinate 87,278 downwards.
TTTTATTTCTGCCGCCGCGAAAAGTTTTCCCATACTCAAACAGGTTAGGGTTTTTAGCCGCTCGCCTTCGTTATGTTTTTCCCAGTTAAGACTGATGAGCCCTTGCCGTTCCAAGGTTTCGGCGGCTTCAAGGAAAGACGCTTTTTCATCCGGAGCGGCGGCATCGAATTCCGGAAAGACCGAAGCCGAACGCAGCCGCATGGTTTTTTGTTCCCCGGTGAAGCGGTTCAGAAAGGCTTCGCATATTTTTTTTTCAAACGCTGTCATGTTGTTTCATCCGCTCCGCTGACGGCTTCCGTTTCATCCGCGATTTCAATATCACTCATGTCGGTATAGTCGAGATGACAATCCCGCACTTTGACCGCGCTGCCGAATCTGCTTATCACATTGATCCTGTCCATATAGGGAGCAATGGCTTCGATTTTTTCGGGCGGAACGGAAGTAATAATTTGCAGATTAAGATTATTGTAGAACGAAAGAATCTTGCCTATGCGTTCATCGTCCATACGGTTAAAGGCTTCGTCAAAGATCACAAGGCGCACGGTTGTTTCCGGGCGGGTTTTGTAAAAACGATAGAAACTTGCGGCTATGGCTACATAATAAGGCGTCTGAGATTCGCCGCCTGATTTTTCTTTGAGCACCTTTGAAAGAGAAAGCACAACAGGATTCCCTTCCGCGTCAAGAGTATCGGTTTCCTTGATTCTGATATCGTAGTGAAAGTATGTACGGTAGTCGCAAATGTCGCGCAGTTCTTTCGAGTCGAGCGGCGAATTGAGAATACGGTTAAAGAGTTCTTCCGCCGCTTTCTTTTCCGCGGGATCAACAAGCTGAGAAAATAAACTTTCCTCGGCGCTGGGAATTTTCGCGGCCTGCCTTATCACTTCAATCTGTCCCTTGCGTTCGCTTAACTCTTCAAGATGGAACCAATATTGATCCCGTCCGAAAAGGAGCGTGCGAAGTATCTCGTTGATCTCTTTAAAGCTTTCCCGCGCTTCTTCGATATGTTCATTAAGACGTGAAATAAAATGATCTTTGAATTCTTTCTCCGCGTCCTGATAGGCTTTTGCGATTTTTTCCCGGTATGCGGGCAGTTCAGAAGTTTCAAGCCGTTTGAGCATATTTTCCGCTTCATCATTTTCGGAAGGATCCGTGTTCATAAGATGATGAAACGCGTCATTATAATCGATTACCAGTTTGACATAATCTTTTTTATTTGTTTCAGCGTGCGTTTTAAATCCTTTCAATGTCGATTCATACGATCTTGTAAGATCATGAATACTTGTCTTTGAAAGTTTTTCTTTTGCATAGATTTCACATTCATCAATCATCAAAGGATAATCGTTTCCGAAATTTTTGACGGCTTCTTCTTTTTGCTCCATCGATTGGGTAAAGACTTCAAAGTCTTCTTGGTAATTGGAACAATTTGTATTAAGCCCGCCAAGTTTTTTCTGCAGGCGGTCGTTGTCTTCTCTTAGCAAGCCGAGCAATCCGCCGAGTTCCCTGCGTTTGTTTTCCAGTTCGTGGAAAGATTGAGTGTCAATAGCGGCAAGTTCATGCCGCGCTTTTTCGAGTTCGGTTTTTAATTGAGACGCGGCGGCAGCTGACGGAAAAAGATTTTCCAGTTTCGGCAGAAAACGGATTACCCGGTTGCAATAGTCTTCGTATTCAGAAGCTTCCTTCTCTTCTTTTTCAGCGGCGGCAAATTCTGTTTCAATCCGCAAAAGCTCGGCACCAAGAAATCTTTTTCGTTCTTCCAGCGCGGCTCTTCCCAAATAACGGCGGCGGTAAACTTCTTCTTTAATCCGCGAGGCGGTATGGTTTGCATAAGTCATGCACTCTTTAGTAACCGCCTGATTATAGATCTTGAGATTCGCGAGATCGGAACGCATCACTCTGCCTAAAATGAAATCAATATAAATGCGGGCATATCCTTCGGCCTTTACCGTTTCCGCAAGCGAACCTTTTTTAATTTCGGCGTTCCGCATTTTTTCGATGTTGGGAATAAACGCTCCCGCGATGGAACGAGGTAAGCGGTCATACACTTCCAGCGCTTTTTGAAAATCAGCAGGGGCAACAAGAATGGAAAAACGCTGAGTGTTGAGCCAGCCTTCAACCGCGTCCGCCCAATCCATCTCAATAATTTCCGCGGCCTCGGCAAGAAAGTGAGCTTCTATGCCGGCTTTTTCAAGAGCTGCTTTGAGTTCCCTTGGGGCATCGGGAAAGCGTTGTGTGCCGCGTTCCAGTTCCGCAAGTTCCGAACGTACATCTTTGAGCTGTCCGGCGGACGTTTCTTTTCTTTCTTTGGCGTTGAGTTTTTCTTCACGGTATGTATCCGCTTCTTCAATAAGAGCCGTGCTTTCATCGTCAAAGTTTTCTTTCAGAGTACGGTTGATAAGCTGCTCGCACTGATTTTTAATATTCCGATAGTTTTCAGCCTTCTCTTCTTCGTCATCAAGATTGTGTTCTATCCGCTTAATGCGCGCGCTGATTTCTTCGTAAAGCCGGTGAGCGTCATTGGAAGCAAGGCTTACATTCAATGCCTGCAGCTCTTGTTCTGTGTCATAACGCTTTTGAGTGAGGGACGCTATTTCCCGATTTGTAAAATCAATATTATTTTGCGTTTCCGCGAGCCGGTGTGAAGCATTGTCCTTTTTTTGCGTTTCGTTTTCCAGTTCTATTTTGAGTTTTAAATATTCCTGCTTAAGAATGAGACCGTTATAGTTCTGCCACTCGGCGGCTTTATCACAGATTTTTTTCAACGCGCTGATTTTGGTGATGGCCCCTTTTGCCTGGCGGTCGGCTTCTTTGTAATTTTCAAGGTTCTGCTTCATGTCCTGAATGGACACGGGATTTTCTTCAAGGATATAATCGCAGACAAATTTGTCGATGGAATCAAGCGGCTTAAATCCGATGGAACGGGTAAGTGAATCAAGGTAGGGGTTTACTTCCGGCTGCCGTTTCCAAACGCCGAGCCGGTTGGTTAATTCTTTTACATACTGCTGTTTTGTGGGACAATCACTGATGTTATTTTCGGCAAGAATGCTTTTGAATTGACGGAAGACAAAGGGTTCGTTCTTTTCATTGCGGACGCTTATCTTCCCAATCAACAGCGAAGAATCCGCGCCGCCTGAGTCTCCTATCCAAAAATGTTCAATATAACGATTATCTCTGTAGGCTTCGATACACACACCGCAGGAAAAATATTTGTTATGTGCGGTCTGCCATTCCAGCATCACATGAGCTACCGTATCGCCGCGCCGGTATTCGGCAGTATCGCTGCCGATTTTGCAGCGCACATATCCCATAAGATCGCGTCCGCTGCCCCTGCGTTCTTCCGCCGCGGAATTGAAGCGCGCCATTCTAAGATTCGCCGCCATCGCGTACTGAATCGCGTCGATGACAGTTGATTTTCCCGAACCGTTATCTCCGGCTAAAAGACAGCGGTTTCCAATCTCAATAACGGTGTCATTAAAATTATGCCAATTGACAAGTCTCACGCGTTCAAGGGTAATCATTCTGCAATCTCCGAAAGTTCCGTTTCATGTTCAATTTGATTTTCAATCTTGTTGTCTGTATCATTGTCAGCACCGCCGCCGTTTTTGTTGAGAAACATTATGGCTTCATCAAGGGCGTTCCTGTCTATGCTGAGCGGAATGCTCGGATACAGCTGGATGATTCCTTCGGGGTCGGCGTAATCCGCGGATTCTACCGAGATGAGTTTGCAGGAAGAAAGCCGGGTGAGTACTTTGATAAGCGCCGTTTTTTTGATGTCCTCGCCGGTCATGGCATTGTACTTATCCTGAAATTCTCTGACGCTCACAATCGGAAATTTGGAAAGAGACACTTCCAGTTTCTTGTCTTCGTAAAGAAGGCGCAGGACAAGCACCGCACAGATTTCGTCGCGGGAAAAAAACAAACGCGTATTTCCCTGTCCCCGGAATGCGATGACACCAAGACTTTCGTCGCGCGCCAACGCGGCATCCATGCAGGAAAACCAGGCTTCAAAAAGATCAATATTCCTTACCGCAAAATCGTAAAGTTCGCGCTCCTTGTCTATACCGCGGATGATAAATGTTTTTGAAGTAAGAATGCGCAGCGCGGTTTTGAAACGTTCAAATTCATCGCTGGAAAGATCCGGTATTTTATTAAGAGCTTCAATATCCTGGTTCATGTTTTATCCTTGGTAACGGCATTTTTATTATGGCGGAATCGTACATCAGGAACCGCATAGCCCGCGGTTTGTACCGAATGTTCTCCGGGTGCGGCATTATCATTTTCTTCTATAACATAATCGAAATCATTCCGGGAATCTCCGTAGAGCAGTGCGTAAATAAAACGTATATATGTTTCTTCGCTGCCGATAAGCTCCGCTGGAAAAAGCGGGCGGTCTTTCCCGCCTTGTTCGTCAAGCCACGATCCGATTTTTTTAATGGAAAGCCGCTTCCTCATGCGTTCAAAAAATTCTCTTTCATTTTGTTCCAACGCTTCAAGATCGATTTTCGATACAGCCGCCTTGAAGTCTCCTTCATCACGCGGACGGCGGAGAGACGCGGTGTTGGGCGAAAAAAAGCTGAGCCGGTAAATACTGTGGGCAAGTCTGGAACGGATTTCATCGTCTCCAGCGTAAAGGGCTTTTATGAGAAGACCCAGTTTTCCCGCGACGGTACTGTCGGGCTCAATGTATGCTTTGATGATTTCCGTACTCGAACGGGAATAAGCCGCGTTCCGCCGGTCAATTTCATCTTCCAGGGGATCGACGGATTTTAAATCATCGCGAATTTCTTCCAGCATGAACTTTAATTTTTCACGGCATTCTTCACGGGTCGTCTGGAGTATCCGCGTATATTTTGCCGCGCTCGCGTCGAGCCATTCATCATCCCGAAGCAGCTCCGACACCTGTTTGAAAATACCTTGTCTGTAGCGGGAAACGTTATCTGAAGTTTTAAGCCGCTTGTACGCCTTGTCGAGAACTTCGCCCATATAAAGATCGTAATGTTCGTGGAGAGCGGAAGCGGCCTTTGAACGAATCGCTTCGGCATTAAGGTCATCGTAATAACCCTTGATGCTCTGGGACAGAACTTTAAGAGAGTCGATGAGAGAACGTGCTTCTTCGTGAGCTTTAAGTACCGCGTGATGCCCATCGTTTTTAATCGACTCGCCGCAGAGCATGGAATACACCGTAACAACATGGCTCTCATATTCGGTCTTGAGTCCGCCGTCAACATCAGCAAGAGCTTTCATAAAAGGTTTGCCCCATGCTGTGATATTGATAACCCGCGAAAAATCCGCAAGCGTTTCTTCCCCAAGCCAGCCGGCATTGATGAGCCGGCGCAGACAACGGTTTGCGATAGTCCGTTCGTCAACAGCGGTCACAGACTGAGACTCCGTCTCGTCATCGGTTTCTTCCGCAAGGGTGTCGCGATGAAGGGAAAGATAATTCATAAACTCACGGATTACAACCTCGCGCTCAAGGCCGCGCGTGTTTTCCTGAAAAAGCCGGTAATAAAGCACAAGGAGAGCGGCGTAATGTTCCCGATTAATCGTCGATAAGGGCGAGAAGAAGTTTGCGGGAAGAACAGAAAAAACACCAGCTGCCATTTTGTGATGGTACGGGAGGGACTGATTCTTGTCAAGGACTAGAACTCATCCTACATTTTATTATTTGAACAAGTATTCAACTATTGACAGAAAATCTTTTAATTGATATTCTATATTTGAATGAATGATCAAATATTCAAATATAAGGAATGGTAATATGAAAAGCGAAAATAAAGTTGTCGTATTTAATAAAGCCATGGTCAAATATGCAAGAGAACAAGTTCCGGCTCAGGATAAACTGGAACATCTCGGAGAGTTTTTTAAAGCATTGACCGATCCAACCCGGCTCAAAATACTTTATGCCCTGCGTGCCGGGGAACTCTGTGTTTTCGATTTGTCGGTTTCTATAGAGGCAAGCGTCTCTTCGGCGAGTCATCATCTTGCCGCATTGAAACATGTCCGCTTGGTGAAGGCCAGAAGAGACGGACGGATCATCTATTATTCCCTGGATGATGATCACATCAATTCGATTATTCAGTTTGCATGGGAACATTTGGAGGAATAATTTGTGTGCTGCTTGTAAGGCTGATGCTATAAAACATCTTGAAACGCCGGAAAAAAATAAAGATTCCGGATTGTATCTTTTCCCCGTGAAAAAAATAATGGTATTCGGGAGCGCTCTTGTATTATGGATTATTGGAATGATAATACATCAGATGCATCTAACAGGAATGCCGCGGTTTATATCCTTGGCGTTTTTTATCCCCGCTTATTTCCTTTCAGGCATTTCAGTTCTAAAAAATGCCTTTTTAAATCTGCGCAGAGGAAATGCCCTGGATGAAAATTTTCTCATGAGCATTGCAACAATCGGCGCCTTTGCGGTCGGCGAATGGCCGGAAGCAGTCGGCGTGATGATGTTTTACATGATCGGAGAAATGATTCAGGACTCGGCTGTTCAGCGGTCAAGAAAATCCATCAACGCGCTCTTAGCTTTAAAGCCTGATACCGCGCGGATTCAAAGAGACGGCGGATGGATAGAAGTTAAGGCTGACGATGTAACTATAAACGATCTTGTGCTCGTTCGTCCCGGTGAACGGATTCCGCTTGACGGCATAATTGTTGACGGACAAGGGACTATCGATGCGTCCATGCTTACAGGAGAATCAAAACCGGTACAATGTAACACGGGAGATGAAGTCCGTTCCGGAACAATTTCCCTTGACGGTGTGATTACCGTTAAAACGCTGCGGACCGCGGAAAATTCTTCTGCGGCAAAAATCATTGCACTTGTGGAAAAGGCCGCTCAATCAAAAGCAAAGCCTGAACGCTTTATTACCGCTTTCGCGAAATGGTATACGCCCATTGTTGTCGCGGCGACAGTTCTTTTAGCAATTGTTCCTCCCTTGATTATTCCGGGAGCAGCGTTTTCCGATTGGATATACCGCGCATTAATTTTGCTTGTTATTTCCTGTCCCTGTGCTTTGGTCGTAAGTGTTCCTTTAGGATACTTTGCGGGAATCGGCGGAATGAGCCGCCGGGGCATTATGGTCAAAGGCGCGGTTCATCTGGACAGCCTTAAAAAAACCGTTAATGTCGTGTTTGATAAAACAGGCACATTAACAACAGGAAAATTTTCTGTCCATACCATTGAAACCGCTTCCGGTATTGCCGAAAAGTTCCTCCTTGAAACAGCCGTTCACGCGGAACGGGAATCGAATCATCCCATAGCAAGAGCCATTCGGGATTACGCGGAAAATCAAAACGCGTATCCCGCAAGGGACAGTTATGTTACATATAAAGAATATGCGGGCAGGGGAATAAAAGCCGATTTAAACGATGGGGCATCTATCCTTGCCGGAAATGATAAGCTGCTCCTGGAACAGAATGTTGTTATGCCTTTATTAGAACCAAGTACTGCCGCAAGTATAGTATATATTGCAAGGAACAATTGTTACCTGGGAAGAATCCTTATTGGCGACGCCATAAAAGAAGGGGCGGTAGAGGCAATTGATACATTGAAAAATCTCGGCATTAAAAAGATAGTTATGCTTACAGGCGATAGAGCTGAGATAGCGAAAGAAACGGCCTCTATTTTAAACATAGATACCGTAAAAGCCGAATTGCTGCCGGAAGATAAACTGTCCAATATCGATGAACTTTGCAAGCAAGGAACAACTATTTTTGTCGGCGACGGTATCAACGATGCTCCGGTACTTGCGAGAGCTGATGTGGGAATCGCTATGGGAAGCGGCGCCGACGCCGCGGTAGAAACGGCAAATATTATCATCATGACCGATGACCCGCGGCGTGTTCCCGAAGCGATTGAACGGTCACGGAAAACATTCCGCATCATCATGCAGAATGTGATATTTGCTTTAATTTTTAAAGCAGCATTTATTATACTTGCAACACTCGGAATGGCTAACATGTGGATGGCTCTCATCGCTGATGTGGGCGTGGCTCTTATTGCCGTTCTAAATGCCAGCAGGGTTTTAATGGGAAGGCAGGATACTATCATGTCTGCATAATATTTTCTATGCTGCAAGATCCTCAACAATATAGGGCGAGGCTCTTGAAATAAAAAACGTAATGTAAGACTATAGTACAGGAACAGAAAGTTACTGTTTCCGTTTTTCAAGGAGTACTGTTATGGAGGAAATATTAATTCCTATTTTTGGCATCTTTGGAGTTTTTGTTGCGGCGCCTACGATTCTTTTTTCTTTTCTTCACATGAACAAAAAAATAAAAGTTGATCTGCAAAAGCTGGAACATCAAAAAGATATTCTTGCAATGGAAATTGAAAAGGAACAGCTTGTTCTTGAGCGCATGAGTTTAGAGAATAAAATGCTCGACAGAAAAATCGAACAAATAGAAAAGAGTTGATGTGTTCTAAACATGACATTGACGTGTCATATTAATGTGCTATAGTAAGAAGTATGCAAATACATCGATTGTTTGAAATCGTATATATCCTTTTGGATAAGAACGGAATCACATCCAAAGAGCTGGCAAAACATTTTGAAGTATCGGTACGGACAATTCTTCGGGATATAGATACGCTGGCCCTTGCGGGAATTCCTGTTTACACCATCCAGGGAAAAGGCGGCGGAATTTATATTCCGGATACTTTTATGCTGAATAAAACCGCTGTATCTCATAAAGAAAAAGAAGAAATCCTTTTTGCGCTCCAGGCGCTTCGTGCCGCTGAATATCCTGACATCGATACAACGCTTTCCAGGCTGACATCATTTTTTAATATGCCGCCGGTGAACTGGATAGAGGTGGATTTTTCCCGCTGGGGGAATGTAAAAAACGATAAAGAAAAATTTGAATTATTGAAAAATGCGATTCTTAAAAAAGAAGCTCTCGAAATTAATTATGCATCGACATATGGAGAGACATTGAAAAGAAAAGTCTATCCTTTGAAACTTATTTTTAAATCGAAGGATTGGTATCTTGCAGCCTTTTGTCTGTACAGAAAAAACTACAGAACATTTAAAATAAACCGTATCATAGAACTGAAATCGGCCGGTGAATATTTTTCCGGGGAATCATTTCAATTGCCGCCTCCTTATGAAACGGGACCGCCGTCATATTCATTGGTTCATCTTCATCTTTCCTTTTCTTCCGACATGCTTTTCCGAGTCTACGATGAATTCGATTCTGAATCGATACAAGCAAAAAAGGACGGAACTTTTTTTGTCGAAGCCGATATGCCGGAAGATATTTGGCTGTACCGGCTGCTGCTCTCCTTTGGGTCTTCGGTTCGGGTAATCAAGCCGCTTCATGTGAAAAATACTTTGTTAAAGGAAATGGAAAAGATTCAAGATTTGTATAAAACATGACATTCCGTTGTCATGTTTTGTGTAGTATTATTTTAAACACAGTATGATGAACAAATGGAGGAAATTATGCCAAGACCAAAAACCAAAACCGAACTTCTCGACGCAAGCGCAAAAAACTTTGAAAGCCTCTTCGCTTTTATTGAAAAACTGCCGGAAGAATACAAAGAAAGACAGTACGATCTTAACGGCCGCGATGAAACCATTGCGGATGTGCTTTGCCATCTGCATGAATGGCATCTTATGATGGAACGATGGTATCTGGACGGTATGGCCGGAAAGAAACCTGCTATGCCCAAGGAAGGGTATACCTGGAAGACAGTCCCCGAAATGAACCGGGAAATTTGGAAACAGTATCAGGGAACGAGTTTAAAAGACGCGGTACAGCTTATCAAAAAGAGCCATAAAAAAATTATGTCCTTGATCGAAAAACACAGCGATGAAGAACTTTTTACTCCCAAACACTATCCCTGGACGGGAACGACATCGTTGGGATCGTATTTCGTTTCCGCGACATCCAGCCATTACGATTGGGGCTTGAAAACAATTAAACCTATCCTCAAGCTGGTAAAAAAGTAAGCTATAGTCAAACAAACCAAAACTATTTGACTATTTCCGATCTAAGTGTTTCTGAAATAAGGAATTAACTAATTCATTATTTCAGAAACTAACATTAAAGGAGTATATATCCTTTAATTCCTTATATAACGGGCATTTAACTATCGGTATGTCAGCTTCTTGACAAGTTGTGGATAACTTGTTGATTATCATGTATAAAAAATCAAACTGTATCTGTTTGTATACACATTTTTTAATCATGATTTAAATCGTATTTCTAAAATAACTATTTTGTTATATTATAATGAATTATCAAATATTGAAATTTCTCGTTAGTGAAATATCTATATTGAATGCCTCATCGATTTTCTCGCCGGTTTTTTCTGTTTGTGGATAACTTGTTAATAAAAAGAATGCTTGCAAACGAGGCTCCGGCGTGTTACGCTTAATTTGTGAAAGGAATAGCCAAGTTAATACTTTTCTATACGATTACATTCGTAATCGCTCTGCTTTCTTTGTCTCTGCTCAAATTCGCTGCGGTATGGATTGACGCGGCCCGGCATATCCCCGCTTTTGATGTATCGATTCTGCGGGAAATTCTGCGGGTGTCGGCGGAGTCGGTTCCATTCAGCCTGTATCTGTCGATTTTGCTGACATTGAGTTATTCTGTCCGAAGAAAGATTAAAGCCCCTGTAACAATATTGGTTGTTTTGCTTATTTCGATAGGATTGAATGTTGCCGTTAGTATCGGCCTGAGAAGCCAATGTAGATTGATTGAACGGTATCCTCCGGAAGTTTCGGGGCGGGTTTCAACGCTGGGAAAATCTGGACTTATGCTGAATCAGCATGATATTACGATAATTTTGCTTGAAGATCCGGCAAAGCCGGACGGCAGCCGCGTTGTTTCTATTCCGGGGCAGCCGCTGATTTATCAGGAAAAACCTGCCGGACCGGGAAACAGCATATTGCCGCTGCCGTCCGCTCCTTTTCAGCCGGATATGCCGTATTTCCTTGAAAGCATCATGCTGGATTTTTCCTTAGCTGCGAGACATCATCAAAGTTTACTGGACGAAGGGCCTATTCTTTTTATCATATACACCGCGGCAATCTGCCTTTTACTGTGTTCTCTCAGGTTTCTTTTTACCGTAAGCCGCTGGCATTTAGCAAACCTTTTTCTTGGCGCTTTGGTTTTCCGGGGGATTCTGACTTTGGAAATTTTTCTGAATACCGGTGAAATTCTGGAGCTTATCCGGAATTTCTTGGGAAATCGGCTGCCGGATCAATATGCGGAACCATTTATTCTGACAGGCATTGCCGCGCTCGTAGTTCTTTATTCTTTGTTGGTTTATTTTGCCCGAGGGAGGCTTAAAAAAGATGAATAAAAAAGGTTCATACTCGGTATTTATCATTTCATCGATTTTTTTAGCCGTTTCCCTGGTCTTGGTGTTATGTTTTAGGATTATTTTTCCGGATACTCCCGCTCCCTTGGCGCTTTTTTCCTTTTCGTGGCGGCTTACGAGAGGATTCATCGATTTTATTCTGCTTTTTCCGGCTCTTTCTCTTTCTGCTTTGGTTATTCCTTTTGGGCTTCAGGAATCTCCGGGGGATCAGTTTTCCGGTTTTTCATCAAGATTTTTGGAAATAATCCGCGGACATATTCTGCTGGCGATTATCCTTTGTGTGCTATACGGGCTTTTATCTTTGCTGGCGCTTCCTTTGTTGACGAATTCACGGGAAAGCATGAGATATGAAGGCAAATTGTACCGGGATTCCCTCAATGACGCGAGGAAAGCGGCTGATGAAGCAGATTGGAACAACGCCGCCCGTTATATAGCGGTTTGCGAGAGTATCTGGTCCGGCAGTCCCGAACTTGAAAGCGGCGGTTTACGGGAACGGGTCGTTTTAGGATTAAACGATCAGGAAATGGCTGCGGCGGCTGAAATCCGGGAAGAATCGGAGAATGATCCCTGGCTTACCTTGGGCATTCCTTCCGATTGGGCTCCTTTGGACGCAAAAGAGGCTTTGTCCTTAGCGGAAAAAGCCTTCGGCGAAGAACGGTATTACAATGCCCACTGGCTGGCGGCGCTTGCGTCCCGTTTTACCCGGGACGGCAGCGCGGAAAAAGTATCTATCGAAAGATTCGCGGCCGAAGCATGGAATAAAATAGCATCGCTGGAACCGAGTTCCGCGGAGCTTCATACCTATTCGCTCTTTCATAGAAAACTGGACGGCTACAATGCCATGGGTTCCGGCGATTGGATCCGCGCTTACTATATTTTTCAGGATCTAATCGCGGAAACGCCGGATGATTTGGAATTGCAAGACTTTTTTGAGATGACGAAAGCCGGGATGGAAAAAACCGCCTTTTTCCAGGATGAAATGCACATGGATTCCGGCGAATTGCAAAGCGGAGCCGTTTTCTCGCTCCCTATTCCCGAAAGAGATTCGTCCGCCGCCGGAAGAATGATCATCCGTATGGACGCTTTGTCCGCTCTTCCGGATTTTTCTTACGCTATGGGAATTGAAATTATCGCTTTTGACGGCGGCGGCGCTCTTGCCTACCGTCTGGAAGCTCCCTACGGAAAAGTCATTCCGCTTGATATACATACCGATGGAGGCAATTCCGGCAGCGGAAACGGAATCCGTGAATCGGTGCTTTTAATGCATGTTCTGGATCGAAACGATGAAACCATTCGATGGCTGCCGCGCTGGTCGAGGCCTGAAAGCGCAAACGGCAATGCTGCCGGTACGCAGGTGATGTTGAATGTTTCTTACGAAGATTTTCTGCTTCTGTCAAATGCCGAAAGGGGTATCAACAGCTTGTCTCTGCGGAACTTATTTCAGGGAATAGACCAATTAAGCTCCTACGGATACATTCCTGAAGTATTTGAAGCGGAAATCCTGAACCGGTTCATGGAACCCATGTCCTATCTGCCTTTGGCGGTTCTGATCATCATCATAGGCTGGCGTTTTCGTGCGATAAAACGGCCGCGCTATATCATCTTCCCCATGATCGGAATGCTTCCGGTCGTTTTTAGCGGCCTGACTGCTTTTTCCCGGAATATAGTGCATACGATAGGGACAAGCTTGATTTTAAGCATGAGTTTTACCGGGGCCTTTCTTGTTTTCTTTGCCGTCAATTTTGTGTGTTTCATCTTTGCCTTGATCATGCTCGCGGGTCAGCATGGTTAAGTTTTTTTCCGGCATAAAAGTTTTCCTCAAAACATCGATCCGCCGGATAAAAAAAATCTTCGGAAAAAAGAAACCTTTCTGGCTCGGGCCGCTTTTGGGAGGACTTATCGGGATATTGGGCGGGATTGCGGGGATTTTTATCGGCATTTTGATCGGGTTATTGCTGCAAGGATTAACGGATCAAATCAATGATGATAAAGCCCTTCTGTCCTATTTTGAAAATCCCGGTCCCGTGCGTTTCAACGAAAGCGAACCCGGTCTTGCGGCATTCTGCGCTTTAGGAATGATCATTCTGTTTGAATCATCCCAGACGGCAAAAGAGTATCATATACACGATTTTGACGCGCTTCCTTTTCGGGAAGCCGTTGTCCGAAGCGCCGTTATCAATTTTCAGATCGATTCTGATGATATTTCCTCCGTGGAATCTTACTGCCGGCTTGCGTCTTCCCGTGTTGTACTGCTGAATTCAGATTTGCTCTCGGAAAGCCTTGTTGCCCGGCGAAAGAAAAAGGGAAACCTCGAAAAGATCGGCGAAGCCCTGGAACACATGGCTTTTGGAGATGGTCTTGCGGAAGCCCGCTATATCCGTTCGAGGCTCGATCCGTCTTATGAGATTCCGCGGGCCGCTTCTGTATCCGAGGACATACATCCCTGGCTGATCTTGGGCCTGGAACCGAATGCGACAATTCATGAAATCAAATCAACCTACAGAAAACTCGCCACACAGTTTCACCCGGACCAGCTTCAATTTTTAGACAAACAGCGCCAGCTTGACGCCGAAAAAGCCTTTATGAAAATAAAGGAAGCCTACCGGGAAGCCTTGCGGGAACGGGGCAGCGGGCAAGGTTAGACAATATGAAACCGGAAGTCCTTGCGCGGGCCCAAAAAGATGGCTCAGGAAGAAAGTCTTAATATTCGGCTTGCAATGCTTCGGGAAAAATACGGAGTAAGACAAAGTGAAATATCACATTTTACTCAAACCGCTGTCTCAAAACTTGAAAACCGTAAAGATATACGGATTTCTACCTTAAACTCCGCCGAGAAAGAATTATTGTTGAAAGCATGAATGGCCTTAACAGTCATGTCCGCGGGTGATTTTAGCACCGAGGGCGGAAAGACGGCCCACCAGGTTTTCATATCCCCGTTCAATCTGATACACGTTCTTGATGACGCTTCTGCCTTCGGCGCACATGGCGGCAATAACCATTGCCATACCGGCGCGGACATCGGGACTCGTGAGTTCCGACGCGCTTAATTTAGTCGGACCGGAAACAACGGCCCGGTGCGGGTCGCAAAGAACAATCCTTGCTCCCATCCCGATGAGCTTGTCCACAAAAAACATGCGGGACTCGAACATTTTTTCATGGACCAAAATAGTCCCTTCTACTTGAGTCGCCACAACCACAATGATGCTCATCAAATCCGGCGGGAATCCCGGCCAGGGAGCGTCATCAATTTTGGGGATCATACCGCCGAGGTCACAGTTCACTTTCATTTCCTGCTTTTTGGGAACCCTAAGCGTTGTGCCTTCATGCTCCCAGGAAATGCCTAGTTTGCTGAAGGCTATTTTCGCGGGGCGCAGGTCGGAAAGCCGCGGGCCTTCAATACAAAGTTCGCTTCTTGCTGCCGCCGCAAGTCCGATAAACGAACCTACTTCCATGAAATCGGCGCCGATGGCAAAATCGCAGCCGCGGAGTTTTTCAACACCGTTAATCCGTAAAATATTCGACCCGATTCCTTCGATATCCGCTCCCATGCAAACGAGCATCCGGCAAAGATCCTGCACGTGGGGCTCACTGGCGGCGTTGGTTAAAACGGTTTCACCTTCCGCCAGCACTGCCGCCATAACCGCGTTTTCGGTGGCGGTTACCGAGGCTTCATCCAGAAAAATATCATTGCCTTTGAGGCGCAGGGCCTTAAAGATAATCGTTCCGTTCATATCGACTTCGGCGCCCAGTTCGGTGAGGGCAAGAAAATGCGTATCGAGACGCCGCCGCCCGATAACATCCCCGCCGGGAGGCGGAAGAATAACGGTTCCGGTGCGCGCAAGAAGCGGGCCGGCAAACAAAATGGAAGCCCTGATTTTCCTGGAATGCTCCAGGGGAACTTCGGAACTTTTGATGTTTTGAAGCGTCATTTTATAAGCGTTGGGCTCTACGCGTTCAACTTCGCCGCCCAAAGACCGGTAAATGTCCAGCATAACCTGAACATCTTCTATGTCGGGGATATTTCTTAGGATTAAAGGTTCATCAGTCAGCAAAGCCGCCGCGAGACAGGGCAATGCCGCGTTTTTATTACCGCTGGCTTTGATTGTTCCGGAAACGGAACATCCGCCTTCAATAAGGTATTCATTCATAGCGGTAATTTTATCTCACCTGTCGGCGGCGGTCAACAGCCCATATTGAATGATATAAACAAATCTTGTATCATTTTTTTACTTTTGCGGTGTCATTAGTATTATACAACAAAGATGAAGATTCTTTTCAAAGGAGCTGATGATGCTTCGAAAGAAAACGGTGTTATTGCAAATTTGCATGTTGATGTTTCTCGGAACGTTAACGCTTCCCGCTCAAAATTTCAGGCCTTTTCGTTCGCTGCGTACGATTAAAACCGAACATTTTGATATCATCTTTCCGAGGGAATCGGAACTAACGGCCCATACTTTGGCGGGCTTTGCCGATGAAGTGTACCAGGAGCTTAATACGCTTTTGGGAATCAATCTCTATAAAAGAATACCTGTCGTCATTACTCCCGATACGGATCAATTCAACGGTTATATGTATTCGCTGCCCTATCCCCACATCGTTCTGTTTGATACTCCTCCTGACCTGGAATGGACGACTTTTGAAAACGCGCTGCGCGGCCTTTTTTTACATGAACTTGCGCATGTCTTTTCTTTTAATTCCATGAGCCCCGGTTTTGAAATAATGAACCGTATTTTTGGAGGATGGGTGATCCCCGCGGCGCTGAACGCATCTATGTTTATGGTGGAAGGTGTTACCGTCAGTTTTGAAAGTTTGGGCGGTTTCGGCCGGGTGAATGATCCGCTTATCAAACAGAAAATCCGCCAGGCTTTGCATGAAGAAAAAACCTTAACTCCGTTTCAGCTTTCCGGGGCTTATGATCTGCCCCCGGATCAAGGCGCATATTACGAATACGGCGGACTTTTTTCGGCCTATTTGCAGGAAAAATACGGCATGGAAAAATACGCGGAACTCTGGCAGTTGATGGGACAGGAATTCCCTTTTTCCTTTATCGTATACAACTCTGGATTATACCGCTTGTTTGAAAAAACATACGGCATTCAATTTATGCGCGCCTGGGAAGATTTTCTTAATACGCTCACTCTGGAAAATATAAGGGAAAATCCTCAAAGTATTCCGTTTACATCCAAACGCTCTTTTATTAATGTTCTTGCGGCTTCTGAAAATGAAATATATTTCGAAGACCAGCTTAACCTTGAATTATTGCGTTACCATCCTGAAACCGAAATAATTGAAAAAGTTATGTCCATGGATTTTCAGGTGTACGATATGGCCGTCTCTCTCAGCGGTGAAACGCTGCTTCTTTCAAGTTACCGTTACAAAGGACAATTGGCTTCCGCGGTAGTAACTGAATACAATGCTTCAAACGGACGGAAAACCGGCAGAGAGTGGGAAAGTCTTTACCGCGGACAATATTTTCGTGAAGGAGTAATTGGCATCGGTTCTGATCTGCACAACAATACGATTGTCTACAGGCCTTTTTCAGGAAGCGAGGAAATTCTTCTGCGCGGTAATGAAAACGTTATATATGCGGCACCTTATGCGATTAATGAGTCGTGGGTGTTGTATGCCCGCGCGGTAAAAGGCGTCCGCGAATTGTGCATGTTCAATTATGAAACAAAAAAAGAATATGTCCTTGAAAGCGGTCTGGAAGATGACGCTCTGCGCTGGAAATATATCCGTAACCTGAGGGTTTCCAACGGACACATAATGTTTGTGTATAACCATGATGACAGGATGTACAAACTAGGCGTCATCGATATTTCCCGTTTCAATGGCGAAGATTCGGTGATGGATGCGGTGTTTCATTCGGCTGATTTTTCCGGCGGGGTGTTTCTTCCTGTTCATATTGATGGTGATATTTATTACCGGGGAGCTTTTTTTGCCGAGGATAAACTCATGCGCTTTCCGGAAACGATGAATACGCTCTCCGGCACAAAAACCGAAATAAGACTTATACCGAATGATGAAAATATTCCCATAATTTCCCCAGCGGAAGATGCACATAACATAACCGCTGAAATTATCGATAAACCCTACTTCGGTCTGGGTTACATGAATCCTCTAAAGTTATGGCTTCCTATGCAGCCGCTTATCAGGACAACGGAGTCCTTTATCAGCTTTGACGGCTTGGGAATCATGTCTGTGATGATGGATCCCACGGAAACCAACACCATCATTTTATCCGCAATCGGCGATTGGAAAGCCAAGATGGCGAATGTCGTTATCGATTGGAATAATAATTATTTTGGATTTCCCCTTGCGCTTTCCTTTGCGGACGGGGTTGATGTTATGTATGGCAGTAATTCTTACCGCAGAACCCAGGCTTCACTTTCAGGTTCTTTTGCGAGAAGTGTCGGAAGTGAGCGGAATTATATCAGTGCTATGGCAGGCATCAATTTTTCGATTCATGCAAATAATCCTTTTAATAATTCCAGCGCATACACCTGGACTTACGGGGAACCGGAATTTTCCGGAACTCTGGGTGTTTCCTGGTCTAACTTGTACCGTTATGTCTGGCAGCTTTTTGGGACCGGAGCGAATATCACTCTGTATTATAGAACGCCTTTTGATTTTTCGCAGACAAGGCTTGATGGGACTATCAGCATCGCGTTGGAAAAAGTTTTTCCCCTTTATTTTCAGTTCTACGGCGCCTGGGACACAATGGGTATGAATATTCATGGAAGCAGCCGGAATTACGCTTCTTATTTTTCCAACATGGCGTCTATCGAATATCCTTCGCCGAACGGACTGAATGTACAGTGGCTTGGCGGCGCGCAGGTTGAATTTACATTATTCAAGTTTGAAATACAAAAAAACCTTTCCCATATTTATTTTAATCGATGGTATGGCGTTCTATCATACAGAGGAGTTGTGTACGACGGAAAAGGGCTGCCGGCTGCCGAAGGCAATCTCCTGTCTCAGGATATACTTTTGGCTCAATCACTTATCCTGCGCTTGGGTTTGGACAGCACCATTCCGATAGGAGCTGTTTCGTCATTAGCACTGAGTCCCAATATATGGGGCGCTTGGAAAATATCTAACATGAATGACGGGAAAACAAATGATTTTTATTTTAATATCGGATTAGGTTTGAATCTATAAGTTTTATTTTTTATCCCTCGACAATTTCACGGAATATGATATACTGTAAGCAGAATGAAGTTTATAATAGCGGCTCTCTGCGCGGTTGGGGCGGAACGGGTTGTTTCCAATGAATTGCGGAAGCTCGGTTTAAAGGTTTTAGATTCATCGTTTGGAAAAGTCCGATTCCTCGCCGAACTGAAAGATATATATGTCAGCCTCATGTCTTTGCGGGCAGCCGACCGGGTGCTTGTAGAAGCGGCCCGTTTTCCGGCTGAAGATTTTGATCAGCTTTTTGATGGAATCAATTCCGTTGAATGGGAAGATTTTATTCCCAAAGGCATAGGACTGCGGGTTGCCAAAGTCAGAACAAACCGGTCAAAATTAACGGCTTTTACCAGTATTCAGGCTGTAGCTCATAAGGCTGCCGCGGAACGGCTCTGTGAAAAATACAAGACGCGTTCGCTGCCCGATCAAGGCAATTCCGCGGAAATACGGGTATATCTGGAAAAAGATGAAGCCTCGGTATTGCTCGATCTTTCGGGCGATCCTCTTTTTAAGCGGGGATACCGTACGGAAGGCGGAGCGGCTCCTTTGCGGGAAAGTACTGCCGCCGCGATTATCCTGCTTTCAAACTGGAAAAGGAAATTTCCGCTTTACGATCCATTCTGCGGATCGGGAACAATCGCGATAGAAGCCGCTCTGTACGCCTGGGACATGGCGCCGGGAATCGGCAGAAAATTCGCCTTATCGCAGCTGAACATTCACAGCAAAGAAACCGAACAAAAAGTAAGAGATGAACTTTTCGCGAAAATCAACTTTGACCGGATCATCAGAATTTACGGAAGCGATGAAGATTCCAGGGCTGTTTCTATCGCGAGGTCAAATGTTCTCCGTGCTTATGATATTGCCGTAGGAAAAACTCCCGAACGAGGAATCAGAACCGATGAACCGGCGGCATGTATGCCTCAATTTAAAGTTGGATTGGTAAAGGACATAAAGGCGCCGGAGAAAGAAGGGTTCATCATTACAAATCCGCCTTACGGCATAAGAATTGGTGACGCCGCGGACGCGGAAAAAAATTATCAGGACATGGGGATACTCCGTTCTCATTTCTCCGGATGGAAGATGGCTGTCATTACCGATCATCCCGGCTTTGAATCGCATTTTGGGAAACCATCATCGTCGGTGAAAAATATTACTAACGGATCTGTCCGTTCGTTTCTTTACGAATATGAAAAACTTTAAGGAGTGTTTACGTGTCAATCATTGTCGAACATGAAAAGCGCCGAAAAGAAATTTTGGAAAAAGCGTTGGATGTTTTTATGGACGAAGGATTTGAGGACGCTACGTTCCAAAAAATCGCCGACCGTTCCGGGATTACCCGGACAACGCTTTATATCTATTTTAAAAATAAGAAAGAGATTTTTAATTACAGTATCAAGCAGCTTCTCTCTAAAGTAGAAAAAGATTTATTGCAAATTCGTAAGGATAAAAATGTAAGCGTTGTTGATCGTATTACAACTGTTGTCTGCACAATTATTGATATTTTGGAAGAAAACCGCCGGCTGCTTTCGGTTGTACTAAATTACTTGTTGTATCTTTCAAAAAGTGAAAGCAACCCTGATGAGCGGGTCCGCCGCAGAACGGTACGGTTACGCCACATTTTGGCGGCAATGGTGATTGAAGGGGTTAGGGCAGGGGAAATTACCGCCGTCAATATTCGGACCGCGGATGATTTGTTGTACGGGTTGATTGAATCCGCGATTTTCAGGCTGGTAGTTCTTCACAGGGAGTCAGTGAAGGAAATAAAGGAAGATGTAAAGCTGGCAATTTACCGTTTAAAATTAAATCCTGACGCTTAAAACTCTTTCATTTCCACGGACAGAACAGCCGTTCGGCAATATCCGTAAGCATAAAGAGCGCGAGGCCTAAAATGCTTAACGCAAGAATCGACGCGTACATTTCCGCATAAGCGATTCTCGTCCATGCGTCAATAATAAGAAAGCCCAAACCGCTGGACGCCGCGAAGGTTTCCGCCAGGAAAAGTACGGCCAGGGCGGTTCCCAAACTTACCCGAAGCGATGTAAACAAATCAGGCAGTGCCGCCGGAATAATTACGTGCTGAATAACCTGTATGCTGCCTGCTCCAAGTGAACGGACGGAATGAATAAGGCTTTGAGGAATCCGGCTTGAAGAATCTCTCGCGGCTATAAGAATCTGGCTGAATATGATAAGGGAGATAAGAACTATTTTTGAGATTTCTCCCAGTCCAAAGAACAACATGATAACCGGAAGAAACGCCGCTTTTGGCAAAGGGTATGTAATATACAATATTGGCGAGATAAGCGCGTTGAGCTTTGCTGATCGTCCTGCCGTAAGTCCCAAAGCTGCCGCGGGAATAAAGCTCCATAGAAAAGCCCAAAAAATTCGGGAAAGGCTTGCTCCAAGATGAAAAAATAACATCCCGGATTGAGCAAGAGAAAGCAATGCTTTAAAACTGACTGACGGACTTGGCAGAAACGATTTGCTTATGAGCCGCGAAGAACAGCTCCATGCAGCGAGAATAAAAATCAGAACAAGCAAAATTCTCAAGAATGATGTAATGTATTTTAATTGATGCTTAATCATGTTGATACCCTTCCGGAATATCTGTGCTTTTTAAAGCGTCTCTGATAAGGGTACAATATTGCTGAAACCGGGCATCGGTTCTAAAATCAGTTTTGCCGCGGTCGGGAATATCAATGTATTGTTTTATCGTCCCGGGATTTTTTCCTGTCATAAGATACACCCTGTCCGCAAGGTACACGGCTTCATCAATGGAATGTGTTACAATAATGATGCTGATTTTTCGTTTTGCGGCAATGTGCAGCAAAAAATCCTGCGCGTCTTCTCTTGTAAGAGCGTCAAGACTCGAAAAAGGTTCGTCCATTAAAAGCAAATCCGGAACAGCCGCGAGAGAGCGCGCAACAGCGAGACGCTGCTTCATCCCTCCCGACAATTGCTTGGGATACAGATTGATGCTTTCCCGCAGGCCGAATTCTTCAAGCAGGCGAAGCACCGTTTCTTTCCGCTCTTTCTTTTTCGTACCATTAATCTTTAAAGGCAGTTCGGCGTTGGCATATACCGTTTTCCAGGGAAGAAGCCCGAAATCCTGAAAAATAATCGCCGTAGATTTTCTGATTCCGTTTAGCTGTTCGTTGTTTATTACAATCTCTCCGCCGGAAACTTTTTGCAAGCCTGCCATGACATGCATAAGGCTTGTTTTGCCGCAGCCCGATGGCCCCAGCAAAGCGGAAATTTTCCCCGTAGGGAATTCCGCGTTGACCTTTTCAACGGCGGAAATTTTTTCATGAGATGAAACGGTATAGTCAATGGAAAGATTCCGGAGCGTTATCATTGTGATAAAGCCCTGTTATCAATAATATCTTCAACTGTAATCTGCTGGGAGAGCAGCTTCTTCGCGTAAAGCCATGAAAGGACTTGTTCAATTTGATCTGCCGCGGGCAGCATAGGTTTTCTATATCTGATAAACGAATAGGCGTCCTTGATTTCTGCCGGAAAAGACGCCTGTTCTACAAGATACTGCCTGTATGCGTCAGGATCGGCATTTATTTTTTCCGCTGCCTTCTCATAAGCGCGGTAAAACTTTTTGATATCTTCCAACCGGGTATCTAAAATCCTTTTTGAGAAAAGTAACACTCCCGCGTCGATTCCGGTGCTGTCGGTGGAGGCAAGGAGAACGGCTCCCCGCTGAACTGCCGCGGTGAGAAGCGGTTCAGGAAGAGCGGCCGCGTCAATCTGTCCGTTCAGGACCATTTCCATTCGTATCGGCATACGGGGAATGGATACGGATTCGTATTCGTTGGAAGAAACACCGGATTTTTCCAGCAGAGTATCAACCGCGTATTGAATGATTGTATGTAACGACAATCCGATTTTTTTGCCCCGCAGCGCTTCCAGCGGTTTCCCTTTAAACGAAGGAGCGGCAGCAATTCCATAACGGCCGTCGGTTAAACTTGTTACTTTCATATCGAAACCGGCGGCACTGAAAAACGCGGCGGCGAGTAAATCTGAAACCGCTCCATCGACTCTGCCTGCCTGTATTGCCGCGTCACGCTCCTGCGGGCTGTAAAATGTTACCAGTTCTACCTCGATGTTTTCCGCTTGGAAAAATCCTTCGTCGCGGGCAGCCATAAAGGGAAGCGAATCAGCGTCTGGAAGAATCGCCAAGCGCAGAGGTTCCGCGGAAATTGTTCCTTTCAGGCCGATTATCATTATTCCAAGAATCAAAAATTGTTTGAGTATTTTCATGGCTCCATCCATCTCTTAAAGAGTGTGTGATTAATTCCCAGCCGGTCAAGAATTTTTCCGGCGATGAAATCGATCAGCTCATCAACTGATGTTGGTTTATGATAAAAAGCCGGTGACGCGGGTATTATGGCCGCTCCCGCTTCCGCTAACACGCTTAAGTTTTTTAAGTCAATTAATGAAAGGGGAGTTTCCCTTGGGACCAACAGCAAAGGGCGGGATTCTTTTAAAGCGACTAACGCGGCACGGTGAATCAGGTTTCCGGAAATTCCCGAAGCGATGCAGCCCGCGCTGTTCATTGAGCATGGAACAATTATTGTTCCATCGAACGGAAACGATCCGCTGGAGGGAGCTGCCGCCAAATCTTCCGAATCATAAACATGATGGGGATTCAGTCCCAAAGAAACAACCCATTCCGGAAATGATTTTCCCGTTTCTTCTTCAATTACCGTCATCCCCCAGCGTGAGACAATCGCGTGAATTTCGCAGTTATTTTCACGCAGAACGCGCATCGTTCTGAGACCGTACATTGCCCCGCTCGCGCCGGTAATACAAACCAGATAACGTTTCATAAATTATCCTCGGTGAATATTCATCTTAAGATATTTGAATACTTTGAGTATAGTATATTTTTAGGGTTAATTCATCCGGGGAATTTATCTATCAAGAAAGTTCCCTGATCACTTTTCCCATTATCCCGTCTCTAATGCTCCAATAACTGATTTTGAACCATTCGTTGGGGGGACATTCGATAAGGGCAAAACAGGCGCCCGCGCTGCTCCTGGGAGCTCCGACGCTGCCGGGGTTTAGGATTAACATTCCCTCGATTTCTTCCCAAAAGGGAATGTGGGTGTGTCCGTACAGGGCGGCATCAGCTCCGGCGGATTTTGCCGCTGTGACTAAAACGTCTAAACCTTCGGAAACTCTGAATTGATGTCCGTGAGTAATAAAGAACGTGTGTCCGGCGAATTCCAGCGTCTTTACATAGGGTACATGATCAACCGCATCACCATTGCCGCTTACAAATGTAATAGGCAATGAGAAGCCGATTTCACGCGTAACTTGAGACACATCATCGATGCCGTCTCCCAGGAAAACAGTATCGGTATTATGCTTTTTTGCCCATTTAAGGACCGCTCTCAGGGCTGATCTATTTCTGTGGGTATCGGACATAATCAGAAGCGCAGGGTTTTTCACAGATGTTTCCTTTGTGAGATATTTTTCCGTCCGTTGGGTTTAATTACCCAGGAACCCGCTTACGCGAGGGAGTCTCTGAAATGTTTTTTGAAACAATCTCATGCATCACCGGAAAGCAGATGTTCGTATAGTTTATGACATAAACGTTTGTTCCGCAATGGCCGTCTGAATAAAGAGTCTTTCTTACATCCATCTTTTGTTAAAAATGTGTTACACTGCTGTTTTCAAAACCTTCGTTTTCCTGTACAGTTTGGCTGTATGAAATACATAGGAATCGTATGTAATATCGTTGGAAGTTTGGGCCTTTTCCTTTATGGGATGAAGGTCATGAGCGATGGTATCCAGCAAAACGCCGGAAACCGCCTTCAAAAATTTCTGAATTTGATGACCGGCAACCGTTTTACGGCTGTGCTTACCGGACTCGTGGTAACGGCGATCATTCAGTCTTCATCGGCTACGACTGTAATGGTGGTGTCTTTTGTAAACGCGGGGCTCCTCACGCTTACCCAGTCTATCGGGGTAATTATGGGGGCGAATATCGGAACCACCATTACCGCCTGGGTTGTTTCGCTCATCGGATTCAACCTGAAGATTTCGGCCCTCGCTATTCCCGCCGTTGGTTTCGGTTTTATCATAAAGACAGTCCGGTGGAAGTACAAGGACTTTGGCGACATACTCTTCGGGTTTGGGCTCCTTTTTCTGGGGCTGGATTTCCTTACAAAATCGATGCCCGCCCTTACCCCGGAAATGCTATCG
The DNA here is from genome assembly GCA_002293455.1 of Treponema sp. UBA937. Taxonomy (GTDB): domain Bacteria; phylum Spirochaetota; class Spirochaetia; order Treponematales; family Breznakiellaceae; genus UBA937. Next base: position 62,536 of record DBDH01000019.1, on the reverse strand, counting down.
TTTGTTACATCATTTTCTAATTATGGGGTTGGATCGGTGCTGATAGGGACCGTTGTGGGTGTTGTTATCACGCTGATCATCCATTCATCGTCGGCATCGACGGCCATCGTTCTTACGATGGCTTTCAACGGGCTTCTTCCGTACAACATGGCCGCCGCGATGATTCTTGGCGCCAACATCGGAACCACGGTTGACGCGGCATTGGCTTCTATCGGGACGAGAACCGCCGCAAAGCGGGCAGCCCTTGTGCACATTCTCTTTAACGTTATCGGTACGATTCTCGCGCTCATCTTCTTTAATCCTCTGCTTTGGCTCGTGAATGCCGTAACTCCCGGAACTCTTGAAGGCGCCGGCATTACCACGCATCTTGCAATGCTGCATACCGTATTCAACATAGCAAACACGCTGGTATTCTTTCCCTTCGTGAAATATTTCGCAAAGCTGGTAAGTTTCCTCATTAAAGATGATGATTCGGATACCGCTTTTCACGCTTACAAACTGGATTACAAACAGGGAGCCATTCAGGGTACGCCTGAGTTCAACATTGTCCGCGCGGAGAAAGAAATCCGGGAAATGGCGGGAATCGCCAATTATATGTATACGCGCTTTAGTGAAACTGTTGAGGACTGTAAAAAGGATACCGTCGCCGGCCTCATCAGCGAGATGCAATACAAAGAAGACTATGCCGATCAAATGAGGGAACAGCTTACCATGTTCCTTATTGAATGCAGCAGCCAGCAATTAAGCTCCAAGTCGGAACACAATATTCCGCAGCTTCTGCGGATTATTTCCGATCTTGAAGATATGACGGATGATTGCTATAGCATGTGTCTTCTTCTTGAACGGAGTGTGAAAAAAGAACTGTATTTTAAACCGCAGGAATTGAAGGCGCTTGCTCCCTACATCCAGCTTGTAAAGGAATTTCTTACCTTTGTCCAGGGACAGCTGGGGCAGCGTCTTAGCGCCGAACAAGTGCAGTATGCCGAAAATCTGGAAAACAAGATCGATAAATCCCGCAACAAACTCCGCAAAATGGGGCGCAAGCAGATTGAAGCCGGCGAAGATGTAAAGATGGAACTGCTCTTTATCGACTTGGTCCGCCGCATAGAAAAAGTCGGCGATTACTGTTACAACATCACCGAAGCTTTGCAGCACATAAGATGATGCGATAGATCTTGTTTCCATGTGAATTTGTTCTATAGTGAAGCTCCTCGGAAACGTTTGTTTTCGAGGAAGCCTCATTTTCATTAATCTTTGCTTTTTTCCCTGACAAACTTGTATTTTTAAGATACAATGAAAATATGAAAGATCGGTTTAAAAGTTTTAATTCAGGTAAGGCCGCGTTTTTCTTGTTGATTTTTATTGCTTTCGTTTTTGCGGGTGCTGTTTTAAAAATTTGTTCCTCTGTTATTCTTCCCTTTACGATTTCAATGCTTTTGGCTTTTGTTATGGAACCGATGGTTGCCTTTATGGGGCGGCATCATATTCCCCGGATAGCGGCAATTATATTTGCAATCCTGATCATTGTTGCGGGGTTGTATCTTATGGGAATAGTTTTGTTTTCTTCCGGTAAAGCGATTCTGACCCTGTATCCACGATATGAAAACAGGTTTATGGAAATATATGCGTGGCTTGCCGACCTTTTTGAGCTGCCCTACGATGAACAGCTTTCCTTTATGCAAAATCTTTGGGGACAATTGGGCGTAAGAAACAGAGTCCGCGATTTTACCCTGTCTTTTTCCAATTCTTTTGTGTTTTTCCTGAAAGACGCTTTCATGGTCGTATTATTTATGGTTTTCATTCTTTTGGAAACTTCCCAGTTTAGAGAAAAGATCGATCTTGCTTTTGAGAACCGGCATTCAGGACAGATAAAGAAAATCAGTGCCGATGTAGTAATGCAGGTTACCCGCTATCTTTCAACAAAATTCTTTATTTCTTTTGCAACCGGGCTCATCGTTGCTTTGGCTCTCGGTTTTGTCGGTTTGGAATTCGCTGTAGTTTGGGGGATTATTCAGTTCATCCTTAATTTTATTCCCAATGTCGGCAGCATTGCGGCCGGACTCGGGGCGTCCCTCTTTGCCTTAATTCAATTCTGGCCGGAACCGGGGCCGATTATCGCGGTCGCGGTTATTATGCTTGGTACAAATATAATCATCGGGAACATTATTGAGCCTAAGGTCATGGGTGATAATTTGGGCCTGTCTCCTGTGGCGGTGTTGGCTTCGCTGCTTCTTTGGGGCTATATTTGGGGTTTTGCGGGAATGATTCTGGCGGTTCCCATGACGGTAATTATCAAAATTATTTGTGAAAATGTCCCCATACTGGAACCTGTTTCTATTCTGCTTGGTTCCCGTAAATCGGTTCTTGTAAAAAGGGCTGAAAACGAAAAAAAATCATCGCCGGAGGATTCCGATAACACCGAAGATTCTTCACCTGATAGCGATGAAGAATCTTCCGAAAAACGCCCTTCTTTAGTTGATGTTAATGCTGAAAAAAATCAACATCCCCGCCGCAAGTAGCTGGGTATGTTGTTTTTGGTAAGGTATTTGACTCAGGGTACATACCTTTTTTCAACGCCCCAAGGCTCGCACGCGAGGGTGTGCAGAAGGTATGTACCCTTCGCATACAATCAATTTAGTCGGCATTAACAAAGGATGCCTTTAAAAAGTCCAAATCCAATTCAGGGTAAACAGGGTATCGGGACAATAATTTTTCCACCCGATTCATCGCTTCCTGCTTTGCGTCCGCATCAATCACATATTTTGCTTTGCTGGTTTTGGAAGGATCTTTCGCGTCGGGGGCGGGTTTGCAGCCTTTCAGAACCAGGGCGATAATGCCTCCGAGTTCTTCCATATCATCTGTATTCATGCCCAAAGACGTTGTCGCGGCAGTCCCGATTCTCAGCCCCGACGTATACCAAGGACCGTTAGGATCAAAGGGAAGGCTGTTTCTGTTCAGGGTGATATTGCATTCATGAAGCGCGCTTTCCGCCTGACGTCCCGTTATGCCAAGATTCCGGACATTTACCAGGAGCAAATGATTATCTGTTCCGCCGGTCAGCACTTCAAGGCCGTTTTTCACGCAGCTTGCCGCCAAGGCCCGGCAGTTTTCTACAATCTTTGCCGCGTATTGCTGAAATTCCGGTCTGCCCGCTTCCCGGAAGGCGGCGGCTTTTGCGGCAATAACGTGGGGAAGCGGACCGCCCATCACGAGGGGACAGCCTTTATCAAGCGATTCGGCAAATTCTTTGACGGATAAAACCATTCCGGCCCTCGGCCCTCGAAGGGTTTTATGCGTCGTCGTAGTTACTACATGAGCGTAGGGAATAGGGTCGTATTCGCCGGTAAAAACTTTCCCCGCGACAAGCCCGGCAAAATGGGCCATATCGACCATAAATACCGCCCCAACTTTGTCGGCAATTTCGCGCATCCGTTTAAAGTTGATTTTCCGGGGATAAGCCGAGTATCCCGCAAGAAGAATAAGCGGCTTTATTTCGAGCGCCTGTTTTTCAATTTGATCGTAATCGAGAACGCCGCTTTCTTTGTCTACCGTGTAACCGTATACATCAAACATCCGCGCCGAAACATTGTAGCGGTATCCGTGGGTTAAATGACCGCCGGAATAATAATCGAGCCCCAGCAGTTTCTGATTTCCGAGTTCCGCTTTAAGCTCCTTCCATTGATCATCGCTTAATTTATACAGATTGGTCTGGCCGTATTTTTCCAAAGCCGGATTTTCTATCCTGGTAGTCAGAATTGCCCAGTAGGCAAGCATGTTTGCGTCCGCGCCGCAGTGAGGCTGAACATTGGCATATTCTGCGCCGAAAATTTTACAGGCCTCGCTTGCGGCAAGGGCTTCGATATTATCTACATTTTCGTTTCCCGCATAGAAACGATGATTCGGCATCCCTTCGGCATATTTATCGGTAAGAAGATTTCCCATCGCAAGCTGAACCGCCATGGAACAATAATTTTCACTCGCAATGAGCTTTACCTTCTTCCGCTGATTTTCCAGCTCCTTTACGATAGAAGCCGCGATTTCCGGCGCCGCCGCCGCGGTTTCCTGCAAGTTACAAAGGTATGCCAACATCGCCGTATTAATCTTATCTGGACTGGTCTTGGAAAGATATTCCGTTACTGGATTCTTATTCATCTATATACTCCTCTGTGTAAACAAAACTCATGTGTACAGCGTATCTTTTACAGGATGATTTTTCAAGTATGCGATTTTTTTTCTTGACTTATTCCGAAAAAAGCACCAAGACTAATTGAAGGGGGAAAAAAATGGATCGGAAAGATATTAGTTATATTTTACATCACATGCATGAGGAGGACCTGCCTGGTAACGCGGTGAGTCCGCCGATTTTTCAGACATCAATTTTTTGTTTCCCGAGCTTCGCGGAATTTCGGGACGCTTTGAACGATGAAGTGAACCATTGTTTGTATACCCGCGGAAATAATCCGACGGTAATGCTGGCGGAGCAAAAAATCGCGGCATTGGAAGGAGCCGGGCGCGCAAAACTTGTGTCTTCCGGTTCGGCGGCTATTTCAAACGCGATTATGGCCTTTGTAAAATCCGGCGATCACATAGTCTGTGTGGAAAACTGTTACAGCTGGGCGGAAATTTTGCTGACAAAATATCTCCCGCGCTTTGGAGTTACCACGACCTTTGTGGATGGAACCGACACCGATGCGATTTTCGCGGCTGTTACCGATAAAACAAAGATCATTTACCTGGAAAGTCCTACGAGCTTCACTTTCAAACTGCAGGATTTGCCGGCTATCGCAAAGGAAGCCAAGAAAAGAAACATTAAAACCATTATCGATAATACATGGGCAACGCCGATTTTCTGTAATCCTCTTTCGATGGGCATCGATATTTCGCTTCATTCGGCGACAAAATATTTGGGCGGCAACAGCGATATTCTTGCCGGAGTCATTACCGGTTCAAAAGCCGACATCGATTTGATTCAGAAGCAGGAATTCATGCAGATGGGAACCGTCCCCGATCCTTTTATGGCCTGGCTTTTGATTCGGGGGATGAGAACGCTTCCTATCAGAATGAAAGCTCATTTTGAAGGAGCAATGAAAACGGCCGCATACCTGGAAACGCATTCCAAAGTGGAATCGGTATTATACCCGATGCTGGATTCATTCAAACAGATTGCGTTGTCCCGTATGTTATTTACCGGCGGTTCGGGGCTTTTCAGTTTTCAGCTAAAATGCAAAAAAATTGATCAGATTGAAAAGTTTGTCAATTCGTTAATGCTTTTTAAACGCTCGGTAAGCTGGGGCGGCTATGAAAGCCTTATTTTCCCCAACGCGGTAAAATATCCGAATCCCGCGGATTGTCCCGCGGACAGAATCGGGCTTGTCCGTCTGCATATCGGGCTTGAAGATCCAGAGGATTTGATCAAAGATTTGGATGACGCGCTGAAATATATCGATTAATATTTGATGAATCCCGACAGCGCTCTGACGCCGCCGGATGCGAAGAGAGAGACCCGGCGATTCAGAGAACCAAGTGAACTGCCATGAAAATGATCTAGGCGGTATTCAGCATACGAATCATTTTCGCCGCAACGTTCGCAGCTTCTTCAAAGTCACTGTGCAATAAATATTCGGCTATGTCATTTAATGCGTCTAATGTTGAGCGGGAACATGGTTTTTGTTGTATTTGCGTAAGCGCGGCTTTGGCTTGTTCGTTGTTATATGCTTCACAGGCTTCTTGCAGAACGCAAAGCTTTTCACGCAGAAACGCGGTATCCTCTTGCGCGGCTTCCTGATTGTGAAGGATGTCCTCCTCCTCAAGCCGTATCCTTTCCTTCGCCGCCCGCAGCGCGCGTATAAACGCCGGCGCTTCGGCCGATATAACGTTCATGTCCTTCTGCCTAAACGCCTGCTCCAGCCTTTTAGCGGCGGCGGAAAGCTCCGGTTCGCCAATGTTTAAAAGGGCGCTTTTCATGCCGTGGATGTGAATGATATAGGCTTGCATATCATCCTGTTCGGTAAGCCCTCCGTTATTTTCCAGTGTTTTAAGTACCGCAAGCGCTTTGTGCGCATCCCGCTGAAAGGATGCCAACAATTGCACATCCGGCAGCCTTTCGTTTGCCTGCGCGTTTGCCTCCCTCATTTTCCGGCGTGCCGCCTCCACGACTTCCGGCGAATGCTTGTCACGCACCATTTTATTGAGGAGCGCGTTAAGCTGACGCATATCGATGGGTTTGGAAACAAAGCCGTCAAAGCCGTTCGCTAAGAACATCTCTGACTTACCCACCACGGCGTTTGCGGTCAGCACAACAACGGGACGCGTATAACCAAGCTCGCGGATGGCTTTGACCGCCTCAATGCCGTCCATCTGCGGCATCATATGGTCCATGAATATCACATCATAGGTATGGCCCGCTTTCACTTTTTCAATGGCCTCATACCCGCTTAAAACCGTCTCGATAGACAGCCCATAGGGTGACATTAACCCCTTGGCCACAAATAAATTCGTTTCCACATCATCCACGATCAATACGCTGCCGTAAGGCATCGGTTCGCGGACGATGTGCGCTCTTCTCATTTGGGACTGACTATTTATGCGGAATTGACGCAAACCCTCGGCTAATTCCCGGCCTAATACGTCCGAACCGATCCTTCCTTGCGGTAAGCGAACGGTAACGGACGTTCCCTTGCCCAGTTCACTTTCAACGGTGATTTCACCGTTCATGAGCGTAATCAAATTTTTGGTGATACTCATGCCAAGCCCCGTACCCTCCAAACGATGGAATTCAGAAGGGAAGCGTGTATACTCGTCAAACAGCTTGTCAAGCTGGCTTTGTGTCATGCCGCAGCCTGAGTCGGTCACATGAAAAACTAGAACCACGCCGGAATGGCTGTCAGTGGTTTTAACTTCCTCCGCATGTACCACAAGTTTGACCGTGCCTCTGTCCGTATATTTGAACGCGTTGTTCAGCAGATTATTCAATATTTGCTTGATGCGAAGCTCATCGCCCAGCAGCACCGCCGGTATATTTTCATCTACCTTCAACTCAAACTCAATGGGCCTGCTGTTGATGCGCATGACGTTTAAATGAACGGTATCATTCACAAGACTGGCTAGCTCATATTTGTCCAGCATCAGCTCCAACTTACCCGCTTCGATTTTGGAAAGGTCCAATAAGTCATTGATAATGCCCATCAGCAAATCGCCTGAATTATAGATCATATCAACGGCTTCTTGTAAATTGGGCGAAAGCGTTTCATCCTGCATCATAATTTCGGTAATGCCCAAGATAGCGTTCATGGGTGTTCGTATTTCGTGGCTTACCGACGCTAAAAACTTGCTTTTTTGCTTGTTGCTTTCCTCGGCAATTTTGCGGGACTGCATTTCCTGCAGCATTTCCTCATGGTCCCGTAAATCCCTGGTATAGACCGCAACGACGTACTCACCCCGATAGCGGTCGCGCACGATGGTCATTTCGGTCGGGATCGGTCTTTTTTGACTGTCGCACTGCATCCATTCCAAGCGGCAGTACCCTTCGTCAAAGCCCTTTTGGATCAGCTTGTGGAACGTATCAAAACTTCCCCGGCCGTCCGGCTGGTATTTAGGGCCGAATGAATACACCCGTTCCATCGCTTCCCGCTTATCCGCCACGACAAAATGCTTAACCATCTCCTGGTTACAGAAAATGGGTTCGTGCCGATTGTTGAACAAACAGCAAGGCAGCGGTGCCGCGTCCAGCATGATTTGCGCAAATTCGTCCGCTCCGCGGAGCTCTTCCAAAGTCGCTTTTTCCGCGCGTAGATCTCTGGCATAGCCTGCAAGAAAAAAGCTGCCCTGATGGTCGATACGAATGACGAAAAAGTCACAGAGGATTGGATCGCCGTTAGGTTTTTGGAACAAAAACTCGTAGTGGTTGGATGTGCCGTTCGCAGCGTCCCGCAGTACCTGTTCCATTTTTTCAGCCGATGCTTCCCTGTCCGGCTGATAAACGGGTAAAAGCTCGGCAAAACGCTCGACTACCTCTTGTTTGCTTGACAGCTCGAACAGGCGCTGCGCTTCCGCGTTGCATCCCGCAAGTGTATGTTCTTCGTCCCAGCAAAAACAAACGATGGGCATCGTGTCCATTATCAGGATCGACAATTCATTGGTGTCGGTTTTCAGCTTATCTTCTGTGTTCATATCAGCACCCTCTTATCCGGAATTGTAAAATTAAGCCTTATACTTCCATTCTTATCGCTTTAAACTGATCCTTAATCGTAAAAAACACTTCCGTGATGACGGGGTCAAATTGCAAACCTGCCTGTTTCATGATAATATCAACCGCTTCGCTGTCCGAAAAAGGCTTTTTATACGGACGCTCGGAAACAAGCGCGTCATACACGTCTACAATGGCCATAATACGCCCTTGCAGCGGGATCTCAGTCCCTTTCTTGCCGTAGGGATAGCCCCCTGGGCCGGCCCAGTGTTCGTGGTGATAGCCCGCGAACAGCTTGGCGTTCTGCAAAAACGTAACATCGCCCGTGCGGCTGATAATTTGATCAATAATGCGTTCGCCTTCCGTCACATGGGTCTTCATGGTTTCACATTCTTCCGCACTCAATGGTCCCGGTTTGTTTAAAATATAATCCGGTATCGTGATTTTGCCTACATCATGCAGCCTGGCGGACAACGCAACCATCTCTATATTCCATTCGCTCATTTCATTGGCGTAAATCTTCCGTTCCATCATCGCGTCCAGCAGTATTTTGATATAGATCGTCGTGCGTTCGTTATGCCCGCCTGTAGTATGGTCGCGGTTTTCGATCAGATCCGCTAATACAAATAAGATGCCGTTTTGGAGCCTCTCCAGCTGGGACGTCCGCTCTCTGATGACCGCGTCTATCTCCAAATGGGTTCGGATGCGGTTGAGCAGCACAAGTTCGGAAAACGGTTTTGTAATAAAATCCACTACGCCCAAATCAAAGCCATTGGCTTCAATTTCGGCATTTACCTGACTTGTTAAAAATATAACGGGGATCGATGCGTATGTATGGTGGGCTTTGAGACGTGCTAATGTTTCAAAACCGTTCATTTCAGGCATTTCAATATCCAATAGAATTAAATCAGGCGTAATTTTGTTCAAAAGCTTGAACATTTTGGCCGCGGAGGACATTGTCATCACCCGATACCGTTTTTCCAACGATTTATCCGCCGTTATGAGATTCGTATCGCTGTCATCCACTACAAAAATCATTTTAGTCACGATTTTCCCTCTTATTCTTGGGCTGTTTATGAATCTCTTCTTCTTATCATACACCTTATCGATTATGAAAGCAATAATGCTTTTTAGGCGTGCGGTAATTTTTCGTGGAAAACCCCTAAGCTCATAAAGAGTGGGAATTACTCGCTTGGGGGTATAATGTGAAACAGCGTAATGTGGGAATAACCTGAGCTTGTTGCAAAACTCGGTTAGTTTTGCACAAGCTCATGCGATTTCGCGCCTAAAGGC
>DBDH01000019.1:39820-53041 GCA_002293455.1 Treponema sp. UBA937 | reverse complement strand
CTGAAGTTTTGCAATTTCCTCACCTGAATCATTTCAATTTTTTTTCGATTACTTGACAGTCAGAGAAGTTATCTCAAAACATGGGGCTGTCCGAGAAGTAATTCTCGGACAGCCCCATCAATTTTTCCTGGATGAAAAATTAGAACTGAATACCCGCAAAGAACCCTATTCTGTGGGTATGCGGACCATCGATCCAGGTCAATTTGCTGGACATCATATTTTCCGGTACGGAAGATGACATTTCGTTCCATCGATAGAAATAATCGTATGAAACGCCCGCAAAAACCCCTATATGTTTAAAGAGTTCAAATCCTAAAGACAAGCGGGCCTGGGCCATAACGAGGGTATTCAAATCGTTAAAATCTATACCGTCACCCCAGTTAACAAATTTGTCACGCGAACCGAACATTGTCATGCTTCCGGCTGTTATATCCAGATTCATGAAAATAGGGCCTACTGCGAGTTCGCCGCCAATACCCAATCGGGCGGTATAGTATATTCTTCCATTTTCATCATTGAAATTCGTCCATGGTTCATCTTGCTTGCTTGCATCAAAATGTTTGAATCCCATAATCCATACCGTATAGAAATGTTTTGACCCGGTTCTAAGGCTGACATTCGCAAACTGCATATCATCCATATAAACAGCTGGATGGAAGATACCGTCTTTCACGAAGTTGAGCAGCCCGATGGGGAATACTTTTGGATTTTGTGAGATATTGACCAAACCTACCCGTAAGCCGCCCTTTCCGCCCGCGCCGCTTATATTGACCAAGCCCGCCTGGAATCCGCTGAACGAGCCGCCGCCCCAATTGACGAGGCCCGCTTGAAGGCCCGAACCGCCTTTTCCCGCTATGTTTACCAGTCCGGCCTGGGTCCCGTTATGAGAACCGCTTGTCCAATTGACCAAACCCGCCTGGGTAGCTTTTGTGTCTCCGCCGGAAATATTTATCAGTCCGGCCTGGAGTCCATCAAAAGAGCCGCTTATCCAATTGCCGAGTCCTGCCTGGAGGCCTTTACCGTCTCCGCCGTTTACGTTTATCAAACCTGCCTGGAGCCCGCTAAAAGATTTTGCGGACCAGTTGAGACCGGATGAAATCTGAGCGCCTTGTACGGAATTAGCGATGTTGTAAAAAGGACTGATCTGCATACCCTGAACGTATCCGCTGTTGACAATTCCGAGAATAGCGGCCGCGCCGATGCCTTTCAAATTATGTCCGTCGGCACTGATAAGACCAAGCAAGAAATTATTGGTGGTATTATCCGGCGTTCTTGTAAACCAATCATCCTGGATAATTTCAAATTTGAAAGGCTCCACAGGGGATGCGATGTCTTTTTCTTCATCTTCATCTTCATCGGCAGTTGCTTCCCTCTGCCTTCTTGATTCTTCCATAAAGAGGAAATATTCGTCGGCAAAACGTTCTCCGCCGCGGGCAACGGACGGACTTGGATTAATTTGAGTGAAATTCCCCATGGCGATGGGAGTTTGTGTGTTTTCGGTTAAGGTGACATTTGTCCGGAAAAAACGGTCTCCCTGTTGAAGCGTTAACTGATATACGCCCGGTTCAAGTCCCAGTTCCATGACTTTCTGACTCGCTTTGGTAACTTCCGCGATCAAATAATCGGAGCTGTCGCGAATACTGATCCGTCCGGTTATATTTTCTTCCAAAACAAGACTTGCGGAAGTTTCGCTTAGGTCTGTGAGAATAACGTCCCCGGTTCCGCTGATCTGCATATCATAATTGGGATGCTGGGCTCCGTACATGGAAGTTTCTGTCTTTGCCAACGTTTCCGTGTACGCGAAACCGTACAATTCGTTCAGCGTTATCCTGCCGTCTCCGACGGTTTCGGCAGCTCCGCGAAGGCCGGCCAACAGACTGTGGGTAAAATAAGAACTTTCGATAAGGTCCGATTCTTGGGAAACTTCATTTGCGGAACTCGATGTAAGAAAAGCATAGCCTTCCGTAGAGTTGGAACTGTCAATCATGAACGGTTTCGTTTTCACGCCGCCTTTTGCCCTCGTGATCGCGCCCGAAGAACAGGAATCCAGAATGATAATCCGCATGTCGGAAGGCAGTGTGTTGATTTTTTCCCGAAGTTCCCGATAATTGTACTGTTCCCGGTTTAACAGCAATCCGTCTTCGTTGGAGTGACCAGAATAGTAGAAAACCAGTTCGGTTCTTCTGTATGTTTTTTTCGCTTCGACAATCTGCCGGTTGATAGAATCAATTTGCTGGTCAATTTCCCTGACTGAAGGTTCCACAAGAAGAACCGCGTCCTGGGGTTCAATGCCGCCCATTTCAAGAAATACTTTTGAGACCGCTCTCGCGTCGCTTACGGCATAGCGCAGCGTTTCGCGGCCCTGTCCGCCGTTATTCGCGCCGATAAAGAGCCCGTATCGTTTGGTTCCGTCAAGATCCGCAAAAAGTCCCTGAATAGAAACCGCCAACATGATTATTAATAAAAGACCTGTCCGTTTCATAGTTTATTCCTTCCTCAAATATACAGATTTAACTTCGTAATTTCTAAAAATTCTTCTACTTTCATCGATTATTTTTTGGGGTTCCTGCCGGACTTGATTCGCGATAGATTCGGCGTTATCGATAATGGATTGCGTATTAAGCGGCGTTTTGCTTACCACAAAGAAGAACACTTCATAATTGGGCGCGTCGTCCAGCATGTAGGCTTCTTCCAGGGCGGTTTGTTTGTCCGCGACAAGCTGCGTGTTTCCGTTGAGCGAATAAGGATAGTGCAGCGTCACCGCGGAACGTCCGTCTACGGAAAAAATCACCCCGTATCTGACCCCGGGAACCGTATACGCCAATTGAATAGTACTTCCCTGGTGCAGAGGAAGCCCTTCGTATGCCGCGGATTCCGGTCCGTTTTTCAGGTAAACGCTTAATTTGGTTTCGTCTGGCTGAACCAGGGGCGCTGCTCCTTTTGCTCTGTCTCCGTTAACATTCACAGAATTCACTTGATTCCAAAATATCGGAAAAGAAATTCCCACAAAAAGCGCCGCGGCACAAATCCCCGAAATTATCGCAAAAGTGTTCCGCTTTTTAGCTTTCCCATGACTTCGATTAAGAATAACATCGGCCGGATACTGATTGAGAAATTCAAAGTCCGATCTTTTCAGGTCCGAAAGACGGTTTCGCAGTTCCGGATCGGACTCAATTCTTTTATCGACAAATGCTTTTTCCTCCAGGTTCAATTCACCCAGTTTGTAGCGTTCAAGCATTAAATTTGAAATACCGGCATTATCCATTATTTTCCCCTTCTAACGTTATCTAGCAAAGTTAAAAAAAGTTTTTTTATAACTTTGCTTTAGCTCTTTTTTGGAACGCAACCAGGCGCTTCCTTACTCCGGAAATCGACATCCCTACAGCCTGCCCAATTTCTTCAAGGGTCATGTCATCGGCATAATACATAAAGCAAATGCTCCGTGTGCTTTCCGATTCGGTTTCCAAAATCGCTGTGATCATCATTTTTGCTTCAACTTTATCGAATCCCGAATCGTAACTAAGATGCATATTTTCGATGAACTCACCTTCGCTGTGTTCCGCCTGACGTTTTTGCCAGCGGATTTTGTTCAAACAAGTGTTTGTAGCAATTACATACAGCAAACTCGATGGAAAAGTTCCCTTGAGTTTATGTTTGTTGTTTAAGAGCTTAATGAATACATCCTGCAAAGCGTCAAGCGCGTCATCTTCATGTTTCAGCAATTGTTTGCAGCGTCTGTACACCATTGGGCTGTATTTTTCATAATAAGCTTGTATATCTATTTCCACGCTTTTCCTCTTTCGAAAGAAGGCTTGTGCCTCTTTGGTACCTGTATATAAAACACCATGCCGCCGGTTTTTTACACCGGAATAATGGTATTTATTCCCATAATTTGTTATGCTGAAACCGATGAAATTATCAAATATAAACAGAGCGGTACTCTTTTCGATTATCGGGCTCAGCCTGATTAGTATTGTATACCGGCTCGTTCCCCGCGGGATTTCTCCGCAAAAAACGACATTGTATCTCGATCTTTGGTATGATGATTATTCAGCGCTGGAGACCGCAATAGCCGCGTTTGAAGAACAGAATCCTGATATTGTTGTCATTCCGGTAGTTCATTCTTATCACAATTTGGCAAAAAAACTTTTTGAAGAACCAGCAAATGGCAACGGACAAGCCTTAAATGATAAAAAAGCCGATTTAGTGTTGTTCGATATGGACTGGCTGCCGAATTTTCCGCGGCAAACGGTTCTTGAACCGCTCACCGCTTTCCCCAAGGACAATCCTGATATCAATATGCTCTACGAAATCAGCAAAAAGGATGGAAATCCTTACGCAATTCCGCTTTTTTCTCATTTTTATGCCTTTTTTTATAATATCGATATTTTGAAAGACGCGGGATTTGACCGTCCTCCCAAAGATCGGGACGAATTTCTTCGTTACTGCCGGGTTTTAAAAGAAAAACAGATTGCCGGAATCGGATTCGCGCTTTCTCCCGGCAATTATTTGGGAATGCAGAGCGACATCTATTCCTGGTTCTGGAATTCAAACATTTTTTTCATGCAAGATGATGAGCCGCAATTCTCAACTCTTCCGGTACGGGAAACCTTATCATTTTTGGATGCTTTAAGCAAGGAGCATCTTCTTTCCCCGGAAAGTTTCACCAAAACCGAATCGGAAAAAATTGATGAATTTTGCGGCGGCAAAACCGCCATGATGACAGCGTCTTTATCGGCTGTTTCCGAAATTGAAAAAAAGGCTCATTTTTCGTGGGGAATCAGTTCGGTTCCCGCGGCGGCTTCGTATATCGGAAATCCGCTTTTTGTGACGGAAACTTCCGGAATAGGGATTTATGCGGGGAGCGGACACAAAGACGAAGCCTGGAAATTTATCACTTTTTTGTCGGGCGCGGAGCAAAACGCGGCCTTGGCTTCGTCTTACTACTGCTTTCCGGAAAATCCGAATGCTTCAATCTTGTTCGGCCAGGAATCGCCTCAGCTTGAAAAAGCGCTTGAACTTTTTCATATAGGCAAAGCGGTAAACGAATTTGATCTCCAGCCGGGACTTTTTACCGCGGAAAAGGTTATCCGGAATGGATTACAAGACATGATGTCCGGGGCTGTATCCCCGGAGTCAGCCGCGGAAACCATGCAGGAAACATGGGAAGAGGAACGTTAACGTTTAGGTTCCGGGATCGCGGCTTTTCATATCAATTTATCAAAAAATGTGATATATTACTGTTATGCGCCATAGAAAAATCTTTTTTATAGCAGTATTCCTCTGTGCTGTTTTTTCCCAGGCTGCCTTTGCCGATAGGTATGAAGAACAAGAGGGCAGTGGACTCGTTGTTATGAGCGATCCTTCAAATGCCAGGGTGTATATAAATGGAATTGAGCGGGGGCATAGCCCTTTGTCTTTGCCGGATCTTATGCCGGGTTCGTATATGATTTGGCTTGTACGGGAAACATATGAGTCCCGCCATGTTGTGGTAACCGTACCCCGGCGAGGCCGGATTGTCGTTTCTCTTGATATGAAAAAAGCCTTAGGCACGCTCATAGTACGTCCTAAAAAGGCGCCTGATGTTCCTTCCTGGGTGCCTTTCGATCCTGATATTTATGTGGATGGCGAGTATCAAATTAAACATACGCTTTCACTGCCTGTCGGGTTCCAAAATGTCAGGGTAAGGGCGTTCGGTTTTGAGGACGCCGCTGTGACGGTAAGGATTGTGCAGGATAGAACAAGAATTGTTGAACTGGAAATGAAAAGTGCTCTCTACAGCATGAGTGACGCGGGTCTTAGGAGAAACCGCTTTAATCCTGCGAATTCAGGTTCTTTGGGAACCGTAGAATGCGTATTTACTGTAAGCGCTCCGGGACGGGGAAGAATCGGCATAATGAACGGTCAGGGCACTGAAGTGTATTCGCAAAACCTGGAAGTTTTTACAAGCTGGTCCCAAACGGTAAGATGGGACGGCAGAGACAATGCCGGTATGGTTGTTCCTGACGGTTCGTATATCATCAATATTGATACAGAATCGATTCCCTGGAATGAAGATCCGCCGCTTACGCAAAGCGTCAGCCTTCCTGTGGAAGTTGATTCATCGATTCAGATATTTCCCGAAACTATGGCTTCCGCAAAATCGGGCTTGTTGTTTGCCGCCGGAACGGATATTTTGCCGCAGGGTTCGTATCAGCTTGACGCGTTAATGCTTTTCGGCAAACCTTTAACCGCAAAAAAAGCCTGGAGCAATCTGCCTCTTGCGTTCTCGCTGCGTTTTTCTCCCCTCGATTTTTTGGAAGCCTCTCTGTCTTTAAATGTTACGCCCGAATTCGGAAGCGAAACGATTATCGGAATCGGAGGTTCTGTAAAGTGGCAAATTCTTTCTCAAAACGGCGGACTTCCTTTGGGGCTTGCGGCTGTTCTATCCTACGGATGGGCGCAGGAAGGTCCTATCACTCCTTTCGTCATGGAAACCGGCCTTGATATTTCACTGCCTGTATCTTGGACTTTTGGAAATTCGCTTGCGGTTTTCATCACGCCGGGAGTTCTTTGGGCGGGAGAAAAAGGGTATCCGGACAGCGGCATTCCCAGCGGCGTCTTGTCCGCCGGAATTGCTTACCGTCATGCTATTTTCAATTCCGGCTTATCGGTCAGAACGGAATATTTTTTTGAAGACGGCATGAATCTGGGACCGGTATCTTTCGGCGGAGAAATCAAATTTTTCCCCCGGCCTTCGGTTTTTGTGATAAGCGTCATGGCGGGCTTTTCTTACGAAAAGAATTCCTGGGGAGGTTTCGGCGGAATCGGCATAGGATTTATTCAGTAGACTTCCTACCGACTCAGCAGTTCTTCCCGGTCGGCGAGAACCACGTTCATGGTAACCGTTCTTCCGGACCGGTTTACTTCTACGCTAATCTGTTCGCCGGGTTTGTTGTCTTCCAAAGCTGAGTACAAATCCGCGAGGGTATTTACCTTGATGCCGTCAACCATAGTGATGACGTCTCCCCCGATGTAGATAACGCTGGCACCGTAGCGGATGGGTTCGGTTCCCTGGCGGATTCCGGCGCGTTCGGCAAAGCCGCCGCGTCTGGTTCTGGAAACCAGCAAACCTTGCGAAACCGACAGCTCCGCATGACGGACAAGAGCGGGGAAAAGTTGAACTACGGACGCGTCAATCCAGCCGCGGCGGACTTTGCCGAATTCAATCAGCTCGGCAACAACGCGTTTTGCGGTATTTACCGGAACCGCAAAACCGATCCCCACACTGCCGCCTGTGGGCGAATAAATCATCGTGTTGATGCCGATCATCTTTCCGCGGGAATCCAGAAGCGGTCCTCCGGAATTGCCCGGGTTAATCGACGCGTCGGTTTGAATCATGTTACGTATGATATTTTGCCTTGATGTTTGAATGGGGCGGCCGAGACCGGAGACAATTCCCACAGTCAAAGTTCTTTCAAGCGCAAACGGGTTTCCAATAGCCGCGACTTTTTGTCCGACACGCAAATTGCCGGAATCGCCGAAGGGAACGGTTTTAAGCTGCACTTCCCGCGGCGGATTAAACTTAAGCACCGCCAAATCGTTCTCAGGATCGGTGCCGATTACTTCGCCTTCAAACTGGCTGCCGTCGGCAAGATTGATAAACACCTTATATGCGTTCTCAATTACATGATTGTTCGTAAGAACATAGCCGCGCGTATCGATAATCGATCCCGACCCGGAACCGCCTTCCTGGGGAACCGGCTCAAGGAACCAGTTAATCGCTACGGTTTCGGTTGTGATGTTGACTACCGCTTCGTTGAGCTGTTCGTAGATTGAAATGTTTTCCTTTTCATCTTCCGTAAAGGAACTTAAATCGCCTGTTTGATGCAGTCTGGGATCGATATAATCCGATTGCCGAAGCTCCAGTTTTTCAAAAGGATCGCCGATGGCGGCGCTTCCCCTGCCGGCTTCTTCATCAACCTGATTTTCACTATTCAATGGAAATTTTACAATGCCGATACCGACGGCAAACATAACTACAATGAGAGCACTCAAAACAGAAAAAAATATCAATTGACCTTTGCTATATAATTTCACCGGAAAGCTCCTTGAAAAAACTTCAAAAAAATTGCCTCTACGGTTAAAATATACTATAAAAAGAGAAATAATAAAAGTCAGAACATTCCAGACCGTCCTGATAGTTTCCATAAAGACACCCTGCCGATTACGGCAAGGCTTCTTGTTTATGATGCAATTTCTTTAAGACAGTCAATCACAAGATCGATGTCCTGTTTTGTTATATTATTATGAGTTACATATCGGTAACGCCCCGGTGATATTTCCCCGGATACTTTGATGTTGTTTTTCATCATGTGATGCATGTAAGCTGCCGGGTCGAATCCGGGTTTTGTAACATTGAAAAAAACCATGTTTATCTCAGTTTCTTCAGGACTGCATTCGACATATTCAAGCGTCTGTAATTTCCGCGCAAGGTATTTTGCGTTTTCGTGATCTTCCCCAAGACGAAGCGTCATTTTTTCAAGAGCGATGATTCCGGGCGCCGCCAAAACTCCGGACTGCCGCATCCCGCCGCCGAGCATCTTCCGGTTTCTTCTTGCCTTATCGATAAACGCTTTGCTTCCTGCCAGGATGGAACCCACGGGAGCACAAAGCCCCTTCGATAAACAGAACATCACGCTGTCGGCGCAGGCCGCGATTTCTTTTACATCGATTCCAAGGCTCAGGGCGGCGTTAAAAATTCTTGCCCCATCTAAATGCACCGGAACGCCTCTTTCATGTGCCGCGCTTGACGCCGCCTTCATTATCTCCAGGGGAACAACGCGGCCGCCGGCTAAGGCATTTTCCAAACAGAGCAAAGCGGTTTTAGGGAAGTGAATATCGGAACCGCGGAATCCGTTCGCAGCATCTTCCGGGTATATAAATCCGTTGGGATTATCAACTTGGCAGAAACTGACCTGGGACAATGCTGCCGCCGCGCCGCATTCGTAGCGGACAACATGACTGTACTTTCCCAGAATAATTTCATCACCCCGTTTAGTATGAGTCATGACGGCAAGCTGGTTTCCCATCGTTCCTGAAACAACAAACACCGCCGCTTCTTTTCCCATTTTTTTTGCGGCAAGTTCTTCCAGACGATTCATGGTTGGATCATCTCCGTAGACATCATCTCCCACGAGCGCTTCCGCCATTGCTTTCCGCATTTCATCGGTAGGCTGGGTAACCGTATCGCTTCGTAAATCTATCATCGTTGTCTCCTCACAAAAATAGTATATAAATCGAAACCGCTTACGGCTAGCCTTTAAACCAAAGATCAGGAAACCGCGAGCAATTCACAAAGAGCGAATCGTTTCCTTTGTTATCTGCTAATTTTTCTTTGATGATTGATCTTTGTTCTTTCTTTCCTTACGATGATGATATGATCAATCAATTCATCCGGACAGAAACCGTTTTAGGCAAGGAAGCATTGCAATGTTTGAAGAACGCAAAAGCGGCAATTTTCGGAATCGGCGGAGTTGGTTCTTACGCGGCGGAAGCTCTCGCCCGATCTGGTGCCGCTTCTTTTATTTTGATCGATAACGATGTTGTAACATATTCCAACATTAACCGCCAGATCATCGCGCTGCATTCAACGATTGGTCAGAAAAAAGTTGATGTAATGAAAAACAGAATCCTCGATATTAATCCCGCGGCTCACGTTGAGGTCATGCCGGTTTTTTATACCGAAGAACATTTTCCCGATCTTTTGGATGATTCGATTTCCGTGGTGATTGATGCCATCGATTCTGTTTCGTCAAAAATCGATTTAATCATGGCATCGAAAAAACTTGGCATCCCGATCATCAGTTCGATGGGAACCGGCAACAAGACCGATCCTTCCCGGCTGGAAATTGCCGATATATACGCAACATCGGTGTGTCCTTTGGCAAGGATTATGCGGCAGGAACTAAAAAAGAGAGGCGTAAAATCGCTGCCTGTCGTTTACTCAAAAGAAACGCCGGTGAAGAATTTTGTTTCCGAACCGGATGATGAAAACGCCGCAAAACGAAAACGCTTATCCCCGGGAAGTACGGCTTTTGTTCCACCGGCGGCGGGGCTGCTCATGGCGTCATGGGCGGTGAAAACGCTTACCGGAATGTTATCGTGGACCCCGCACTGGTAGAAACATTATAGAACCGGTTGAACATCGGCGGCAATCTCTTTGCTGACGAGTTCATGGATAATTTCTTCTGGTGTCTGTCTGGTAGCAAGAGCCTTAGAAGTAATATATTCGGCAGAAAAATTATCCACTGCTATCATTTTAAACCCTTTTTGGCTTGTGATACCTCGAACCGCGGGATTCACTTTCGGTGTTGTTTTGGTCAGCAAATCGTCCAGAGCGTCAGCTTCTTCTTCGGACATAATAGCCATATATTCTCCTAGTCTTGATTTCGCAGCATACGAAAAACCTTACGGCACCGCATGGCATGAAAAACATACACAGTATGTTCATCCACAAGATTATACATAACCTCAAGCATATTGCCGCTGGTGTCAAATCCTGTGAGCAAAAATTTATTGTCATATCCTTCAATGAGACCATCAAAAAGCGGGTACACGAAAGCTCTGCGGATATCATCTTCTGTGATACCGTGCTTGAATGCAGAATCATTAAATTTGTAGACAGTGAAGGCAATTGCAAAACTCCAGTTTTTGCAATTGCAACCGCTTAAAAATGCGTATTTTGCAGCCTTTAGGCGAGAAATCGCATGAGCCTCTTGCAAAACTAACCGAGTTTTGCAAGAGGCTCAGTGAACATCTTAATTATTATACCGCATTGAGGAAAATTTCGCAACGAAAAGATTCAGCATTGAGTAATCTATAACGTACCGCCTGTCAATAAATAGCCTCATTGTATGTTTTTACGATTACCCGAATGTTATCGTGAAACCCGCGCCGAAACGCCAGCCGTTAATATCGGGTAAATCCTCTTTGGTCCAGAGTTTATACATGGGAAACCAGGTCCGTAAATCGAAGCCCAGCAAAAGGTCGTCGTTTACCGCAAAATCCATCCCGATTCCGGCAACAGGATAGAGCCATCTTCCCTGCTCCCAAAAATAAGAGGAAACTTTTTTGGTTTGGCTGGCGGCATCCTTTTGATCGGCGCCTTCCAGTCCTCCGGCAGTCAGGCTGATTCTTATGTCGATTGCGGGACCCGCATATACCCGTATCGTCCATGAATCGAGCGGCTTAAACAGATATACCGCCTGGATTCCCAGAACCGAGCCAATCACAAAGGCGGAGCGGTTTTCTATCGCCGCGGGAACTGCCCTGTCAAGCGTATCGGAATAAAGATAATGAGTCATGTAAAAATCAAGCGAAATTTCGAGAGCGAAATAATGGAAAAAAGATAACCTCGCGGCGGCCCCGGGCGAAAACAAAATCGGCGAAGGATCCGATTCCATGCCGTTATCTTCGGGAAGAACAAGCATTCCGCCCCGCGCAAGCCATTGAATGCCTTCCAAGGCTTTCAGCGGGAAATTTGTTGCAAATAACATCAAAATGCAGGCCGCAATTTGAATATACCTTTTCATGTGATTAACTATACCACAGAATGGGGAAAAATGCACATTCTGTGTTGAAATCATCCTCTATGGTAACACTGATTTATGC
Organism: Treponema sp. UBA937; assembly: GCA_002293455.1. Classification (GTDB taxonomy): domain Bacteria; phylum Spirochaetota; class Spirochaetia; order Treponematales; family Breznakiellaceae; genus UBA937. The sequence goes on along the minus strand of DBDH01000019.1, from coordinate 41,389 downwards.
ATCGAGCATAAATCAGTGTTTACTTTATGAAATTGTCATTTTGCAGTAATTTGTTGTATTATAAGAATTACGAAAAATGACTTGGNNGACTTAATCAGCGCTGCCCTATCTTTTCCCCAATCAGAACGGATATTTCACGAGTACAAATCCCGCGGCGCCGACTCCGTAGGACCGCTGTTCCTCCCAGCTTGCCATGATTGTATCATCCGCGAGAGCTATGCCGGTGTAAAAAAAATCAGCGGGGAGTTCCGGTAAGGCGTACAAAAATGTTTCAATGGAATCGTCCGCGTTTTTTTTACCTGCGGCGCCGCTGCCATCGGAAAATACGGCAAGGGCTGTATTATCATCAGAAAATACAAAAAGGGAAACGATATCTCCTTCGCCGGAATGAGAAGAATAATGCGTTTCATATTCGCTGTTTAGCGAAAGTTTTTCAATCAAGTATGAGTGGTTTTCTGACCGGCTGCCGATGGCTTTTTCTGATGTCTCCCGCAGGAGAAGGGGGGCATTTCTAACAGATTCCGGTTCCAAAGCAAGCCAATAATCTCCCATCGATATTGGTGACGGCTGTTCATCCAGGGACTCCGCCTTATAGTAGAACTTTCCATATATATCCGAAGATTTTTGCACAACGATGAAGTACCACGCTCCATCTTTTCCTTGGTCAAGGGCTTCGATGTCCCATCCATTTAATGATGGAAAATCCTTGAAAGCGGGAATTTCCGCCGTAATGGGTTGAGTATTTCCTTTTATCAAAGCTCTTACCGGTGTTTCCGGCAGAGAGATATCTTCATTATTGGAGAAAAAGTCATTGCGGTATAAAAGCGCCGACGGTTTTTGATCAAATAAAAAAAATGACGCGATGCTGTGTGGTGACCAATCATTTTTATCGGAAACAGAATACATGCCCAAACGGTTGTTATCCCAGGGAATGAAGACAAGGAAGCCGAGGCGGTTCACCGCCATAACGAGGCGGTTTTCATCTATTAACATATTTTGTATGTGGATTGAATGGGGCCAGGGAACAAATGAGCGGAGCGATGCTTCTTCCGGCGAAGAAATCACAAGCGGTTCCTCATCGCTAAATTCAAACCATAAGGGATTGTCTCCCGGAACAACTATCGCCGAGGGATGCATCCAAAGCGTCGCGGATGTTTCCGCGTCGGTTTCTGTTTCAGTGACGCTGACCTTTGGATATCCAAGGATAATCCCGATAACTACAAGAGCGGCGGCAAGCCCCAAAAATACGAAGAAAAAATTCCGACGTTCCATAACTATAGTTTATTGGAAGGAATGCCGTCCTGCAAGGGAGAAAAATAAAGAACAATGATGAGCATATCAGGAAAGCAGTAATTCATGCGTCAAAACGTATTCTGCGTTCCGATAAAACACCGCCCGGTTGCGCCCTTCGGCTTTTGCCTGATAGAGGGCCTGGTCCGCGCGTTTGATAAACATTTCCAGCGTCTCATCCTGTTTTGGAATTCCCGTTGTACAGCCGATACTGGTAGTCATGCGGAAATCCTCGAAAGCATCAAAGGCGATTTTTTCTGTTTCGATGAGGATTCGGTT
>DBDH01000019.1:0-39805 GCA_002293455.1 Treponema sp. UBA937 | reverse complement strand
CCGCCGTACCGGCAGCAAATATCCGTGGGACGGATACCATTCTTAATAGTATTCGCAAAGCGGATCAACACATCATCCCCGAACTGATGTCCGTAGCGGTCATTTATCTTTTTGAAAAAATCGATATCGAAAAAAAGCACGGACAGGCCGCTTCCCTGGTCCCGGTACCGGTCGAACAGCATTTTCCCTACAGTAAAAAAATTATGGCGGTTCATGGTGTCCGTCAAATTATCATAATTTGCCATTTTTTCAATAACACTATCCATGTTTTCCTTCAAGAATAACAGATAGATGATAGTATTCGAGATCATCATCAGCACCAATGAACCAAATAACAACGTTTGATAATAATTGTTGGTTCCAATATTGATAATTCTTCCGATAAACGCTTCAAAAGTTCGGGGAATAGTCGCGATCAAAAGGGGAATATAAAATATCCCGGCGCTTTGTTTGAATTTATTTGTCTGTTTTGACGTGAGCAGCAGCACGATTGACGGCAGATTCAACAGAAAGATACTGCAGGAAGCAATACCGATACGCAATGAACCATCGTGGAATATATATTCCACAATATTGAATACAATAATGCTAAGGATCAAAGCTATCCTTTCAATAAGGAGTACCCTTTCGTTGTTGAGATTCGCGATTTTAAGCAGCATATTGGATTCAATATAAAAACACAAAAATAACAGCGAGTTTCCAATGTTTGCCGATATAATATCCGGAATTGCTCCGCGCAGAAACAGACACAGAAAACCAAAGGCGCTCAAAAAACGCACCGGCGCCATGTTTCGAATAACAGGGCGGAATTCATATTTGTTGGTGGACCTATACAAGCATACGATAAGACCTGTTGCAAGATTTCCCCAAATCAAGACACCCATAAGTGTTCTTGAATCAAGGTTAACTAAACTGATAGGCGCATAAAACATAGTTCAACTTTTTTCCCTTGAAATATATTTTCTTTGATACGTAAGCAAAAGTCAATATAACGCGAGAAAATGTAAATTCATAAGCCTCTCGCAAAACTTAGTCAGTTTTATGCAGTTTTTCAGCATACGGCTTGCGAAATAAGCGTGTTTAAGCAGCGGCAATTGCAAAAACTGGAGTTTTGCAATTGCTTTTAAGGAAAAATCCCGTCCGCTCTCGAGCATCTCCTCATTCACGCGGAAAATATGCCCATGTTTTATCCGTGTAGACAATCATCCCCTTTGCGGAAACATACCGCGACACCGATTCTGTTGCTTTCAATACGGTCTTCGCTCCGGTTTCCCAATAATGTCCCTGAATAAACGGAGACGGAGAAATCCAAAGGCCTTCTTCCGGAATCGTAACGCTTATATCAGAATATTTTCGGGGAACAATGTAACTTTCGCGGAAACCCGAATTGATAACCTTTTCGGCGGCCTTTTCCCAGTCAATGTTCCAGGGGTTGGCGTTTATTTCAGGATCATCAATTTTTTTCCGTAAAAGCGAACGGAATCTCTGCCAGTCAAATTGTTCGGGAGACCGGTTTCCTCCGCCACTGAACGATGAAAGGAATCGGTAAAACTGAGCGTCCGCTCCTCCATGCCAATCAAGATTGACAGTATCTTTCCGGATATCCAAAGGAAAAAGCGCGCCCGCGGGAGAGAAAAATCCCGGATAGATATTTCTTCCCGGCCAATAAGGATAGGCAATCACCGGATTTATTCCCGTGTTATAGATTTCAAGGGAAAAAATCCTGCTTTCCTCCGCGTCAATTCTTTGCCAGTTTCCCTTAGCATCGATCCATTCAACTTGCCAAACAGGTTTTCCTAAAACAGTCTGCCAATCAGAAGGAATTTCCGGCAAAATCACTTCATACCGCGAATACATTACCGGATTCCTGCACGCGGATACGGAAAATATGCAGGCCGGTACCCAAAAAAACACCATTTTCTTCATCATTACTCTTAGTATCTCCATACATTTATATATGTATTTAATATGAAGATTGCATTAATCTTTGAATTAATAGATACTAATAAAGTATGGAAGACTTAAAACAATATCAGGAACAGCTTGTTAAAGGACTTGAAACCCGGAGCCTTTGGCTTGAAAAGACGCAATTGACCAAGCTAAAAGAAGAATTCCGCTCATATCATTCCGCGTTTGCGACAATTTATGATATTCTTTTGAAAAAAGGCATGATCCAGGCTGATCCTTACAAGCAGGAAGCAAAAATGGGCGAAATTGAAATCCTTCCTGCGGATGATATTCCTGAACCGGACCGAATCAATGAAATTTCTATCCGTCTTTCCAATTATGATAATCAGTTGGATTTTCTTGTCAATTTTTATTCTTTCAATACCGATTTTTTGACTTTGGAGCGGATAAAACGTATTTCCGGGCTTATAAAATATATTAATTGGTCCGGTCAAAATAATTCGTCGGCGAATCCGAATACGCGTATTGTGATAGGGCTTGTAAACGAGATAAAAGCCAACAGTGATCCAATGTCTGGTTCGCTGGTAAATGAATCTCAGGTGACTTTGATTAAATCGGCAAATAACATCATGCAGATTCTAAAAATCATAAGCGATTATCAAAAGGAACTGTATAAAAAAGAGCTTCTGCTTAAAATTGTCAATAATCTTACCATCGATTTTGACAATGCCTATAGCCGCAGGGCGGAAATTACGGCTCAAATAAAGAAGAATTTCTCCAGTGCTATGCCGGGAACCCCTTTTTATCCCGATTTGGCCGAAGAGCTTATCAAGGAACTCGATACGAAAGACGGGACGCCTTTAAGAGCCGCAAAGCTCAAGGCGCTGGAAGTTCCCGAAGATAAAATCGTCAAAAAAAAGGAACCTGTTTCATATAAAATTTTCCTCGTTGACGGGCTTAGGGCTTTAGGCGGATCATCGATGTCTTTGGCGGAAGTTTTAAAGAAGTTTAACGAGAACAACGACATGTTTTCCAATGTAAAGAAAACCCTGGGGCAAAGAATTCGGGAAATTATCCGGGAAATGCTCAACAGGGATCCCGAACCTGTTTTGTACGATATTCAATATGTTGATGCCGTGAGGGGAACCACCGTTAAAGATAAGATAGATTATAATCACTTGCATCAGGAACTGGAACGGCGGATACGGGTTTTGGGTTCTTTTTCTATGAGAAGCTCCACGGGCAGCAGGTTAGACTCCATGGAAGAAGATCAATTGCTTTCTTTACTGAGTAAGAATTTAAAGGATTTACAGTCGATTCATAAAACGCTCGCGGCTATGGACGATTGTTTTAAACTTACGGCCCCGCCGGAAATAAAAGACAAAATTAAGGGCGTAAAACCCGAATTATCGGCGATAAAAAATGTTATTATTTCCGCAAACCAAAAACGTTTTGAATACAGTTCTTTGAAAGAAGAAGAAGAACAGCTTAAAAAAATTGGTATCAGTTAATTATGAGTAAACGAAATGCGCGAACAAGGGTTTTTTTGAGTATTTTGATGATCTTTCAGCTTCTTCTGATGCTGCCGCTCTTTTCCTGTACAAGCAGTCCCGGCGGCGAAGGATCTTCCGTAATTGTTGAAGATATGCTGCCTGAAATTGAAACAGAAGATAGGGAAAATTGGGAAGACGACGACGGTCAATACGCCGTCCCCCGTCCGAATGTGCTTGACCGTGAAGAACTTACCGTGGCTTTTTCCGCGGGCGAATGGGAACTCGATTTCCGAAAATCCTATCTTGCCAATGAAGCCCAAATGTACACGGCCTTGTATGAGGGGCTTTTTTCCTATCATCCTCTTACGATGGAACCGGTTCCGGCGGCAGCCAGCCGCTGGTCGGTATCCTCAAATAAAAAAGAATGGACTTTTACGATTCGGGAATCGGCGCGTTATTGGAACGGCGACCCCGTGCGTTCGTCACATTTTAGAACGTCATGGCTTTCTTTAATCGGAAATGAAGATTCCCCATACGCGTCTTTGTTTGATGTTATCGAAGGCGCGCGGGATTATCGGAACGGCATCGCCGATGAATCCGCTGTCGGCATTGTGTGTCCCGATCCGCGGACGCTCGTCGTAAAGCTGAACGCGCCGGCTTCATTTTTCATCAATATGCTTTGTCATCATTCGTTCAGCCCGATTCATCCTGACATGCTGGAACAGGAAGATTGGAGCGCCCGGCCGCCTTTATCCAACGGCCCGTTCTACATCGTGGAAAAAACCGATAATGCCATCATTCTCGCGCGGAATGAATTGTATTGGGACGCGTCAAACGTTGCCTTAAAAAGATTGATCTTCCGGTTTTCGGAAGACGGCGAAGAAGCGGCGGACTTATGGAACAGAGGTGAAGCAAGATGGATCTCCGGCGCGGTAAGCATTAATGACTTGGATGATACCCGCGGACTTGTGGTGAATCCTATGTTTGCCACGCATTATTATTTTATCCGCTCCGAGCGGGAACCCTGGGACGATTGGCGGCTCCGGCGCGCGCTTTCTATTTCCTTGCCTTGGGAACAAATCCGTGAAGGGCACATTATGCCTGCCAAAACCCTCATTTATCCTATTCCCGGCTACCCTGAAATACAAGGCACCGGCGGACAATCACTGGAAGAAGCGAGGCAGCTTTTGGTTGACGCGGGCTATGCCCAGGGAGCGGGTCTTCCCGAACTCGTTATCAGAATTGCTCAATCGGAAGATGCCGAGCGGATTGCCGGAATCATGGCAAATACCTGGAAAGAATCCCTCGGCATTCCCGTAAAAATTGAGATGATTTCGGTTCATCGTTATTTTTATTCTTTAAAGGACGATGATTACGATGTTGGTTCCTCTACCTGGATCGGCGACTTTGCCGATCCCCTCACTTTTTTGCAAATATGGACGAGCGGTTCAAACCTCAACGACGCGAAAATGCGCGATGAAGACTATGAAAAGCTGATGGATGAATCCATGCTGCAGGAAGGCGCGGAACGATGGGAAACACTTGCGGAAGCGGAAAAACTGCTTATCGACCGGGGAACGGTGCTTCCCATTTCCTACAGTCCCGCCATTAACATCGTAGACTTTGGTGAAATAGCCGGATGGTTTCCCAATGCCCTGGATATTCATCCCTTTAAATATCTTTTGTTTAAGATGATAAAGCCGCTTCCGGGGGTGGTGTAAGAAAAAAGTCTGCCTTTCTGGACAGCGCTTTATACGAGGAGGCGTCCGCTATTCGTCTATCCTTTCCAGTTTGAAAATGACCGGGCGGATGCCGTCGTTACAGCAGGCTATCATCACCTTTTCGTCGTAGGTCCAGCCTTTCATAATCGTTCCGCCCTGAAGGGCCGCGTAGACATAGTGGCTGATGCTGTCCCATGCATGAGAACAAAATTGCCCTTGAAGTATGGGTATCGATCTTTGATCATCAACAATGATTTCCTGTCCGTCCTCGAAGAGCTGGCATTTTCCCGCGCTCGGGTCCGTAAGGTATTCGTCCGCCAAATCCTGAAAATATTCCCGCCGTAAAACCGTAATTTTGCACTTATGTGTTTTTTTCATGCCCTATTCCCTATTAATCTTATCTTTATAGAATATACGGGATTTATGCATCTGTCAAAAAAGAGGTCTTGACATCATCAAATCCTGGACCCATAGTACGGTAAGGGGAATGCCGTGGTGTATAAATCTCATATCTACCTGGAAGTTAGAATTCTGCTCCTTACGGGAGTAAAGACTTTTTGTTCGTGCAGCTATAATGCCCAGGGACAATTTTCTTCGTGTCCCGTCTGTAAAGAAAAGCCGGATGCCGTTCCTGTGCTCAATTCGGCGGCGGCGAGAAAGGCTTATATGCTCATCCGCGGCTTGGAAGGGGGCATCATCAAAGACGCTCCGTATGAACGCAATATCAGCACGCCGGAGATTCCCGAAGATCATGCTTTATCCAAGCTGTCGCTGAAACTAGGAACCGATGGTTACATGGACATACTGTTTCACCGGCGCAAGAAACGGATTAGGATTGAAGAAGTCCGGATTGAAGAAGATGCCGGACGTTTGACGCATTCGGGCCGTGAAACCCGGATGGATTATTCCAGGGCGGGAATGCCCAGTGTGCGGATTCGGACCGCGCCGGATTTTGAAATAGGGGAAGAGGCCGAAGTCTTTTTGACCGATCTCCGCCGCCGAATTCAATACCTCGAAATTATTCCCGGCGTTCCTGTTGAAAGCGTGATGCGCTGTAATGCCTATGTCGGCATCGCTCCTTATCCCGATATGCCCCAAAATTATGTGAAGCTCCGGAATCTGAACTCTTTCAATTTTGTTTGGCGGGCGATTAACACGGAACTTTCAAGGCAGGAGGAGATACTTCTGCACGGCGGAAGCGTTCTTCCCGAAAGCCGTATTTGGAACGAGACGCTTCAGATTACGGAACCTTTTCACAAGCGGAAAGGAGAATCGGGCCCCCGGTTTGAGCCTCTGCCGGAGATTCCTCATTTTATACCCGGTTCCGATATTTTGGAGGCGCTCGATAATTTTACGGTTGAATTGCCGGAACTGAGGCGCAATCGTTTTATGAGCCAATACGGTCTCACGCTTCATCAGGCTGAGTTTATCTGTGACGAAACAAGCCGTGCCGATTATTTTGAGCAGACTACCGCTCTGGGAGCCGCTTCCAGGGAGTGTGCCCAATGGCTCGCGTATGTTATTAAAGAGTTTAAAAGGCTCAATATGAGTCCCCAGAACGCTCCGCTGACTCCGGAAAGGTTTGCGAAAATCCTCCGTATGCTGGATGAAAAGCGCGTTAGTGCGGGGATTGCGAAGCAGACCATTACGGCTGTCCTGGAAGCTGACCGCGATCCGGAAATGCTGGTAAGAGAACGGGACTGGGAACTCCTTACCGACCGGGAAAAGATTGAATCTATTGTTAAGAATACGATAGAACAGAATCCCCAGGAAGTGAAGCGGATTCGGGAAGGCGATGCCCGTCCGATTCGTTTTTTAACGGGGATTGTCATGCGTGAAACAGGAGGATTAGCCGAACCGTCCTTGGTAAAGGATATTTTGAAAGAACAGCTTTCGGTATCCCTTGTATACGTTCTTTCTATGGGCGGAGCTATTTCCGGAAAATATAACAAAGAGGAAGGTACCATCGAGAGCGGCGATGAAAAAGTTCTGCGGGAACTTTTATCTGAAAACGGAGAAGCCTGGGCTTCAAAAGTCCGCTTTGAATCGATAGAAATTGGCAGGCTTTTGTCGGAAGAAATTGTTCCCGGCGACTGGGCCGCGCTCATTGCGGCTATCGCGGAACGGCTTAATTCGGGAACCGCCAACGGGATTGTGGTCGCGCATGGAACCGATACGCTTCCGTATTCGGCGCCGCTTTTGTACTGGCTTTTTGCCGATGCCAACGCGCCCATCGTTCTTGCGGCTTCTTCTACAACGCGTGAATCCTCAAACGAGGCCGCGGAGACGATGAAACAGGCTATCGATCTTGCGACTACCATGCAAAAGGGCGTGTACGTGGTGCACGGAGGCCGGGTTTTGTCGCCGCTTAATCTTAAGTTTGAAAAGATCGGCAGCGATGGTTTCAGGAACTGGAATATGAAAACTCCTGTTTTTACCGGGACCGCTCTTCTGAACGGTCCTCTTGAGGCGGACACTTATGTTCTTTCACAGCTTTTGGAAGATGCCGCCAATTCCATGTGCGTGTTCAGAATTTATCCCGGCATCCGTTCGGATTATTTGATTTCGCTGATGGAAAAAGGCGTGAATCATTTCTTCCTGGAGTTATACGATACGGGAACGGCGGGTTTCCGGGAAGGCCCTTATTCGCTCAAAAAAGCGTTCACCGTCGGGAAGCGGCGGCACACCTATTTTTATTGTACTTCGCAGCAGGAAGGAATTGTGGATTTCTCCGGCTACAGCACTTCCCGGGAATTGTACCGCGAAGGCGCCATTCCTCTTGGCTCTTACACTACGGAAACCGCCGCCGCCCGTTTCCTGGCCGCCAGCATCATTGCCGACAGCGATGAAGAAAGGGCCGAGATGATGGAAAAGGCCGGACAGGAAACAGTCGGCAATTAACGTTGAGCAGTGATCAACGTTAAAATCGTTTTGACTTAGGGTAACACTGATTTATGCATCGAGCATAAATCAGTGTTTACTTTATGAAACTGTCATTTTGCAGTAATTCGTTGTATTATAAGAATTACGAAAAATGACTTGGGCAGCGATGAGTAATGTCATCGAGACTTAATCAGCGCTGCCTTAGAACTTCATCCCGACAACGAAACCGTTTCCGGTAAGATTCAGCGTGATGTTGTTGTCTTTGTTTTGCTTTTTATGCAAGAGCGGAACAACCCAGCCGTAAAGACTGCCGATTGCGGCGCCGGCAAGAACATCGGTAATAAAATGGCTGCCGGAAATAATTCGTGCGGAAGCGATTCCCGCCGCCAGTGTGTATGCTCCGGCTATGACCGGAATCTTCCATTTTGAATCGGGGTACTCGGCTGAAAATGTCGCGCTTAAAAAACCCGCCGACAAAAAAGCCAGTGCGGTCGAGCCGGACGGAAAGCTGTTGTAGTAATCGTCCATTAATCCGTCTGGAACGCCTCCGGAGTACATGTAAGGTCTATAACGGATAACGGCATTTTTAAGCAGATCTTTTGTTCCAAAGGTAAGCGCAAACGCTTCGCCGTACATGATGCCGTAAGTAAGCCATGCATTGCCGTCTTTTATATTTCCCGCTAAAGAAATGATAGGCAATGCAAGAAAAGCGTAAACTCCGTAATCGCTTATCATATCCAGCGTCTTGTTGTATGAAAACATTAAACTCCGGTCCAGCGGATTTATATCATCCTTATTGAGATTTTGCGGAACATGTTCCGGTACGTTCTCTATAAGAAAAGGACTTGCAAATACACCCAGTGCGCTAACACCAAGAAGCGCGTCTTTGTGCAGATCATAGGTAAACACACTTTGTGAAAAAACACTCAGGCTTATCACAAAGGAATATAAGGCAATCAACAGTTTCTTCATTCTTCTTAATCTCCAAATCAATTTATTCGAGGCAATTGCAAAATTTCAGTTTTTGCAAGAAGCTCAATTGTTTTCTTTCTTTTCTACGCGCAAATCGTCCGCGTATAAAATCTGTCCGGCCTTGCTGATTTCCGCGTTATCCATTAGCCATTCCATGTTTACAATGTCACCGGTTAAGCCCTGAAACCGTTCTGTCGGAATAGAGACCATCTGCAAAACAGGTTCGCGCTCTCCGATGATGGATGAAGCAATGGGTTTGCCGATTGGCGCGTCAAGCGGATTCACCACTCCGCCGAATTCGTTGACGCTCATTTCGGCTGTGTTTCCGGCACTGTCAGTCAACCGTATGTTGAACGATACGTCTGGTGTGTCCGCGTCTTCTTTACCCGAACAAAGTGATACGTACAATCTATCCCCCGCGGAAAGCGTTCCATCCGCAAATACAAATGTGAAGACAGGAAATTCATGCTCATATTTTTCAGCGTATTCTTCACTGCCCCACGATAATGTCAGCACACGGTTTGTGTTTTCTCCTTTCCCCGGCAGGATGCTTTGCGTCCATGTATCAAAACCTTGTGCCATATAACTCACTTTTGAGGAACTTGACGCGCATAAATCATAACCGCCGTCAAAGCTGTCCAGTAACATACTTTGACTATCAGCATAATCGGTGATATACAACGCGGGCGGAAGCCATTCATTTCCTTGAGAAAAATTTTTGAATAAGGCGTTATATTCTTCCTTTCCATGCAGCGTAGATTCTAAAAAAGCACTGATAAAAACCTTAGCGGCCTGCTGCTGTTCTTCCATCGGCATAAGCAGTTTTCTGTTGTATGTAAGATTCATCAAACCTATCGAATCATTTGTTCCCCATGTACTGTTGAACTGCCCGTGATTGGCGTATTGCATCCATACCTGTGCCTTAATTCCGCCGCCGGACACATCTGTTCTTCGGTACATATTCGCCCCATGAAAACTGCTTACGTCCATGTCATGCGCGCCATGCAAAACAAGATAGTTGATGTTTTCAAGATTCACTTCAAGCCCCGCGGGATTATACTGGCCATGAACCGGAGCGATGGCGGCAAGTGATTTTATTCGGAACGGATAGTCAAATGTGAGGCTTCCGTTATCGGGATACACTTTCAATTCGGCAAAAGACGCGGCCAATGAAACCGCTTCGCCGCCGCGTGAATGCCCTATGAGCGCGATGTTTTCAAAATCAACTTTATTGAAAAATGGGCTTGAAGCATCGGCGTTCCAGTCGTGCCATTGGCGCAGGTGTTCAAGCAGAACAAAAGCACGCGCGTCATTTTCCTCTTTTAATCTGGCAAAGAAAAGCGCGTCATACAAACTGGATGAGTTCAGAAAGTTTTCATCGGCAGATACCGCGATGATTCCCCGGCTTGCAAGCAGTTCACCCAAATAGGCATAGCCGCCGTCAGAACGGTCTCCTAAATCATGGTTACCATGCACGATAAGTACAAGCGGAAACGGACCGCTGCCTTCCGGCATCCAAACTTGTCCATTGAGCGGCAAGGTTTCCGGTCCAAAGCCAAGCTGCGATTTACGAATGCCGCTCCATCCGTCCAAAAACCCGGAAGCGTCCACGGTACGCGCGGAGATTATTTCTTGTTCAGGATATGGTTCTATCTTCTGTTTTTCTGACGCATAATACAGTATCGTGTGACGATACGTTCCTGATTCTGCGGGATTTTCTAAATCAGTTTTTGCGTTTTGTATTCTATCCGTATATGGCAGAGCGAGTGCAGCCTGTTCCGGCCTGTTATTCAGCGAGGGCCCCGGCATCAGTATCAAAACGAGAATGAAAAGAGAGAGTATGCCGAACAATCCCAAAAGAGCGTAACGCAAAATCTTCTTCCATTTGCTTATATCGCGGTACCGGCCTTTTGTGAACATGACGGCCAAATACACTGACGCCATTACGGACACCAGCAGAGGCACTAAAAATATTCCGAGCGCCATTGTCAATAAACAAAGAAACAGAGAAAAAAAGAACACCAACAATGTCTGTAGGCGAATATTTTTCAGCATGGAAAATAACAGAGTCAACACTATTGACGCTGCGGCCGCGGCGGCAAGAATTACGAGTCCGGCGATCAATGCGGGGAAAAAACCGTAGACACCAAAGATCAAGACGAACTGTATCACGCCGAAAATAAACGCAATGCCAATCCCCGCGATTAACGCCCAGCACAGAGCGGGACTCATATTTGAAACAAATTTTTGCTTCATAACCATTTTCATTTTTCGTTTCTCCAATGAAGATTCAGATGTAAAATCTGAGCCTCTTGTAAAACTCGGTTAGTTTTGCTGAGGCTCATGCGATTTCTCGCCTAAAGGCTGCAAAATACGCATTTTTAAGCGGTTGCAATTGCAAAAACTGGAGTTTTGCAATTGCCTCATCTGATAAAAACATACCATGGACAGTAATGAGGCGCAAGAAACGTATTGTCACATGGGCGCTACGTTTCGTGTCATCGGCGTTTTATCAACAAAAACCCTTTCAAGACAAGCAGGAAAAACATGTAGGCGCCGGCGTAGGCATAAGACAATGGACTGGAAATAAACATAAGGACGGCCCCTGTGCCGAGAAAAAGAGAAAAGGCCGTTTTGTATTTCAGCCATAAGCGATGCCGAACATTTTGCAGGGCAAGCTCCGTAATGCCAAACAGGATGATCATGCTTGTCCATACAATAAAAGTAGTATGCAATAACGGAGTGCCGTCTTCAAGAGAAAGCAGGGAAACGGCGCGGATAATATCCGGTCCTTTTTTGCTGAAGAAAGGCAGAAAAAAGAGAAGCGATGCCATACAGTCAATGATGCCGAAAAACACGGTACGCAGACGGTCGGCTTTTTCGCGGCTGTCATTTTCAGCAATCCTGATGAGTTCTTCGCCTGAAAGCAAATCATCTATCGATATTTCAAAAAACTTTGAAATCGATTTTAGATAATCCAAACTGGGATACCCGCGGCCGGATTCCCATTTTGAAATTGCCGTACGCGAAACAAAAATTTTTTCCGCAAGCTGTTCTTGAGTAAGTCCTTTTTCTTTTCTAAGCTGCTGCAATTTTTCGCTGAGTTCCATGATCTTTTATCAATTACTTTAACATATCTGTGATAAAAAATATGCACTCGCACTTGTTAATAATGACAAATTCACAATAATGAAGTATACTTTTACACAAGAGGGGGAATTGCAGGGTGTTTAATCCAAAAATCAGCGGAATCATTGCCGGTGTTGCTTTTATTCTTTCCTTTTTGATAGGATTATTCACCGGATCCCAGTTTTTTCCGGTGCTTCTTAGGGCTTTTGTTCTGGGCCTTATTTTCTTTGTTTTAGTCTCTCTCTCGTACTGGTTAATCAATCAGTTTCTCCCTGAATTATTGACGTCTCCTCATGATGAATCGAACGGGAACGATATTCTCGGTTCAAAAGTGGATATTTCGATTGATGGATTAATGGATTCCCCAGATGATGAAACAGGATCGAAATCGGCGGCGGGTGCCGTTCCTGCCGGAAATATGGAAAATTCCGCTTATGCGGAAGCGGCCGCTCCCGGGCAAATCTTTTCCAATCGAACCTCTTTTACTCAAGGTCTGGACCAGAATAGCCAAGATGATTATAATGGAAAAGGGGAGGGGGGTATTTCTCCTCTTTCTGCCGAATCGGCGGTACTACCGGCGGCAATTCCGGAAGAAGATGAGTCTGAATCTATCGATGTTTTGCCTGATTTAGACTCAATGTCCGGTTCTTTTGCTCCATCTGAGGAATCGGATGATGAAAGTGATGTTATTGAAATGGAGGAAGACCTTTCATCATCGCCTTCTTTCGTGCCTGAGCCGTCCCGGACGAAGCAGACCGGTAATTCCGGAGATTTTAATGTTCAGGAAATGGCTTCTGCGATACAAACTATATTAAGACGGGATGAAAAGGGTTAAATTATGAGGGATGTCCTCCTGGACCAAAATATAGAAGATGATCTTTGGGTAGAATATCGAAAGAACCGGGATCCGCGGATTCGGGAAGAATTTATAAAACAGTACGCTCCCTTGGTAAAATATGTTGCCGGAAAAGTAGCGGTCGGTATGCCCCACAATGTAGAGTTTGATGATTTGGTGGGTTACGGCGTTTTCGGGCTTCTGGATGCTATCGATAAGTTTGATCCGGGGAAAAATGTAAAATTTAAGACCTATGCGGTAACCAGGATTCGGGGGGCTATTTTTGACGAGCTCCGTTCTATCGATTGGGTTCCGCGTTCCGTGCGGCAAAAAACTAGGGAAGTGGAAGACGCTATCGGAAACCTGGAAGCTCAGCTCGGCAGAACCGCCACGGATCAGGAAATCGCGAAATCGTTGGGAATGAACGAAGATGAGTTTCTCAAAACGATGATAAAGATTTCCGGAACATCCATTTTATCTTTAAATGATGTTTGGTTTTCCAGCGATGAAAATGATAAAGTATCTATCGGAGACAGTATTGAGTCTCCGTCGAGCTTGAACCCCGATGTTATCGTCGAAAAAGACGAAATCCGCCGGGTAATTGTTGATTCCATCAATGAACTTCCCGATAAAGAAAAGAAGATTCTTGTCCTTTACTATTATGAGGATTTAACGTTAAAGGAAATTGGGCAGGTCCTCCAGGTTACCGAGTCGAGGGTTTCTCAGCTTCATACCAAGGCGATTCTCCGTTTAAGGGCAAAGTTAACCAATATCCGTAAAGGTATTGTATAGGAAGGCGCCATGGTCGATTTTGTCCAGCTGCAAGTTTTAATGAAAGAATGGTTGGAACATGACCGGACTGTCCGGATTGTAGATGCCGAAGGTCCGACTCTGGAAGACGCGGCGGCGGAAGCGGCGACAATGCTTGGTGTTTCTGTAAAATATATTGAGTATGAAATCCTTGAAAAAGGTTCGGACGGCTTTTTCGGCACGGGAAAAAAAGATTGGAAAATCCGCGCATACGAGCAGATTAAAGCCCGGAAGATACAAACCGATGAAACCGCGGATTCGGATGATATTGAATTTGCCGTTCCCGCAATTGAAAACAAAGATGGTGAGGCTTTCGTCAATTTGAGGTCCGAAGGCGCGTTCCTTAAGGTTGTTCCTCCCAAGGGGAACGGCAAAAAGGCGACAGAAAAACAGGCATTGGATGCCCTTGCCGCACGGAATGTTAAGGATATTAATGCGAAAGCGGTAAGCGAAGTTGTAAAAAATGCTTCCTGTGAATATATCAAGGTAGGAACCTTTGATTCAAACCCCGTAAACGATACCAGCCTCACCGTGGATATTTCCGATCAGGACATGAAGGCCTATATCTACGTTACGCCTCCCGGCTCTGGCGGGTGCGATTTATCCCCCGATTTGATTCTCAGTTTTCTGCGCAATAACCGCATCATTCATGGCGTCAATAAAGGGATCTTGGAAGATTTCTGTGATAAACCTGTTTATAAAGAGGCGTTTTTGGTTGCCGAGGGTGACAAACCGGTAAATGGCCGTGACGCGTATATTCAATACAATTTTGAAACCGATCAATCGAAAGTGCGGCTGAGAGAAGGCGCCAACGGAAGAGTTGATTTTAAAGAACTGAATATTATTCAAAATGTTGTGCTGGGTCAGCCGCTTGCAAGGAAAATTCCTCCCGCGACAGGAAATTCCGGAAAGACGGTCACCGGAAAAGTAATTCCCGCAAAAAACGGACGAGACATTCAGCTTCCGTTGGGGAAAAATGTCCATGTAGCGGATGATGACAGTACAATTATTGCCGACATGAACGGCCAGGTTGTGATTGTGTCCGGAAAAATCAATGTGGAACCGATATACACCGTTGCGGGAAACGTGGATATTAAAACCGGAAATATTATTTTCCTGGGGACCGTAATTGTTTCAGGCAACGTCGAAGCGGGATTTTCCGTTAAGGCCGCGGGCAACATTGAAGTTCACGGAACGGTAGAAAAAGCCGAACTGGATGCCGAAGGGGACATTATTGTTCATCAGGGAATTACCGGAAAAAGTTCCGGTTTAATCCGGGCAGGGCGGTCTCTCTGGGCACGGTTTATTGAAAACGCGATAGTGGAATCCGGCAACATGGTTGTTGTTTCCGACGGCATTGTCAATTCCCAGGTTGACGCGGACAAGCGCATTATTTGCCAGGGGAAACGTGCTTCCATTGTCGGCGGACGGCTCAGGGCCGCGGAAGAAATACATGCCAAAACTATCGGCAGCCCCATAAGCGGAACCGAAACAATCTGCGAAGTGGGGTTCGATCCCAAAGGAAAAGAAAAAGTAAACAGTCTCAGGATTTCCAAGGAAACAGCCCAAAAACATCTCGATGATGTGCAGCTGAATTTACTGACACTCATCAATATCAAGAAACAAAGAAAATCGCTTCCGGAAGATAAAGAAGCCTATCTTCATGAGCTGATGGACCACAGGCAGCAGTTGATTGAAGATGTCCGTAAGATCAGTACGGAACTGGAATCGGCGCAGAATTATTTGGACAGCCTTAAAACCCGCGGAAGAGTATCCGTGTCGCACAAAGTATATACGGGCGTTAAAATCATTATTCGGGACATGAAGGAAGATGTAAGGACAGAATACAAGGCTGCGACGTTTATTCTTGAGGACGGTCTCATTAGGGTTACAAAATACGAAGAACCTGATGCAGAGTCAATAAAGGGACCCGATGGCTATACAACCGATTGATCTCCAGACACTATTTACTCAAATGGATAAAGTTGGAAAAGATCAGTCCAATCAAAAAGAAGGGCTGCAAATCCGGCAGGGCGTTTATACCATTCATCAACAGGAAAAACAGGAACAGCGGATTCATTCGGTTAATCAAGCCCAGGATACGGGGCAGGGTGCGGAGCGGATAAAAGACCGGAACCGGAAGAACAATTCCGGGGAGGAAGAATCTTCCAAAAAAGAAAAAAAGAATCCTGAAGATGAAAACGAAGAAGAAAAAATCAACTTTGTAAAAGATCCAGCTTTGGGACAAAATGTCGATGTAAGCGGTTAAGTATGTTTTGGGAAACATTGGTTATCATCGCCGTTACGCTTGTTTGCTGGACGCTTGCTTTTTTATATTTCAGAAATTATCTGCGCCGCCGGACCGGTTCAAGGAGAATCCTTGAAGAGTTTCAGGAAGAAGTAGACAAGCTCATTGCTGAAATTAATTCCGCAACAGATCGCGGGCTTACATTGATGGAAGACCGTATCAGCAGTCTGAAAACGCTGCTTGAAGAGACCGACAGGCGCATCACCGTTTACAAAAAGGAAACCGAAAGACGGACAATGCATGATCACGCCTATGCGGAACTGGGAAGAAAAACGCTTGTAAAGACTGATGCCGTCATTTCCTCTCAACCGGAAATTGTTCCCAAAGAACAAAACGCGTCTGTTGCGGAATCTGATAATCCCCAATCATTGAAAAACGCTGAAAGCAATCCCGGTCTTTCAAACGAAGGGCCCAGATTTATCCGTTCCAGCATCAGGGTGGAACCCAAGCCCCCTTTCAGGGATCAAGTGCTCCACTTGGCCAACGCCGGTTTTTCCAAGGAACTGATTGCCAATCATTTGGGGATCGCCGTTGCGGAAGTTGAACTCGCGATGGCGCTGACGGAAAGGAACAAGGAAGCTCCTCAGGAATAACCGGTCATTTTTCGCGGAGTCTGTTGCAGGTGTCTTTAATATTACCTGTAACTTTCTTCCGCCGCTTCCACTACGTTCTGCATCAGCATAGCTCTGGTCATAAGGCCGACTCCTCCGGGAACGGGCGTTATGAATGAGGCTTTTTCCGCAGCCGGAGCAAAATCCACATCACCAACCAGGCGGTATCCTTTTTTTGCGGACGCGTCTTCCACGCGGTTTACGCCGACATCGATGACGGCGGCACCTTCTTTCACCATATCGGCAGTCACGAGGCGGGGGCTCCCCGCGGCGGCGATGAGAATATCGGCTTCCCGTGTATGGGCCGCAAAATCCCTTGTCCCGGTATGACAGACAGTAACCGTGGCATTAATATCCCGGCGGATAAGGAGATTCGCAAGGGGCTTCCCGACAATGTTTGAGCGGCCGAGAATTACGGCATGGGCGCCGCTTGTGGGAATGTTCATCTTTTGGAGCATCACGATAACCCCGTGAGGCGTACAAGGCAAAAAACCCTTCCGTCCTATCACCATGTTTCCGACCGACAAGGGATGAAAACCATCAACATCTTTTTTGGGATCAATAGCCATAATGATGGTATCTTCGTTGATGTGCTTCGGCAAGGGAAGCTGCACGAGGATGCCATGAACGAGTGGATCATCATTCAGGGTTTTGATGAGCGTTAACAGTTCCGCTTCTGTTGTTGATGACGGAAGCCGAATATCCCGGCTTGCCATCCCCGCTTCCGCAAGATCTTTTTCTTTTGATGTTACATAAGACATGCTTGCGGGATTTTCCCCAATTAAAATAACCGCGAGGCAGGGGATAATCCCTTTATCAATAAGGATACGCGCCCGTTCCGCGGCTTCTTTTCGGATATCTTGCGCAATGGCTTTTCCATCAATAATTATTGCCATGAAATACTCCTGTTAATGGTAAAAATATGAATATAGAGCCTCTTGCAAAAACCGCGAACCCACGGTTCGGGTTAGTTTTACTGAGGCTTAGCGTGTACGCCTTGCGATTTCTCGCCTGAAGGCGCGAACTAAAGTTCGGCGAAATGCGCATTTTTAAGCGGTTTTGCGGGCAAAGTTTATTATAGCAACTTCCTGTCCCGTCTGGGAAACAAACATATCAACAAGCTTTTCCAATTCAATAACAACAGTACCGCTATACCAGATGTTGCCGCATTCAGTACAGACATGAGCAGGAACATGACGAATCACGATAACAGCCTGGTCAACATCTTCTGTATAGGTAACGTTTTTTTCTTCCATTTCCGCTTTACAAATTCCGCATTTCATGATTTGTTCTCCTTCCGCGTCCTGCCGTCTTCTTCCCATTGAATACAAGACGGACGGTATGCTGTTATGATATAAAGACGATCCTCACCGATACTGCAAACAACATGAATATTTTTCCCATGTATTAAACAACTGGGAAACGGATAATCCGTGGGATATTGTTCAATAATTTCACCGATTTCTATTGCACGCTTTATTTCGGTAAAACGTATGTCCCGCTGCCGCATTCTGGTTAGCAGATGCTCGGTGAGGACGATTGTCTCATCGTTGAGGCGGTCTCTCAAGTCTTCAATCTGTAACATATGTTAATCATACAAACAAAGCAAGGCCGCCGCAAGTCATAAAACAACAAAACTGCCCATCTGAACTTGTCCCTGTCAAATGGACAGTGACAAAAAACCGATGGTAAGTTTAAAAGAATCCGCCTACCAGCTTTCCACGGCTTTCTTGAAAGCGGTTCCGGAATTACGGATGATCGATTCATCGACGCAGTAGGCAAAGCGGAGCCAGCCGGGGGTGCCGAAACTTGAGCCGGGAACTCCCAGGATAAGATGATCTTTGAGATGGCTTACAAACTCCGCGTCTCCGCTGCCGGAATGCTTTTGCTTTGGTTCGGGTACCTGGCAGAACAAATAGAAGGCGCCTTCCGGTTCGGCATATTTGATTCCCGCCGCGTCCAACACCGACTTAAAGGCGTCTCTCCGGCGGGCGTATATTTCAACATCAACCGCCGCTTCCGTAAGTTCCGCGACAATCCTCTGCATGAGCGCCGGAGCATTTACGAAACCAAGAACACGTGTAGTGAATGCCAGTGCGGCAAGCATATCGGCTTTATCTTCCATTGCGGGCGATACCGCGATATAGCCGATGCGCTCCCCCGGCAGAGAAAGACTTTTTGAGTAGGAAGTAACGATAAGCGAATTATCATAAGCCGAAAGGATGGGGGGAACTTCTCTGCCTTCGTATACGATTTCACGATACGGTTCGTCCGCGATTAAGTACGGTTTCCGTCCGGTCTTTTTTCCGTGAGCGGTTAACAGTTCAGCCAAAGCCGCTATGCTTTCTTTGGGATAAATTTTCCCCGTAGGGTTATGAGGCGAATTGATGAGCACGGCGGCGGTTTTTTCGGTCAGGGCTTTTTCTATGGCTGCAAGATTAAGGTTGAAATCTTCCGCTGCATCTGCCTCAATAAGGACGCCGTTGAAGTTTGATACATACGAACGGTATTCCATAAAGTAGGGACGGGAAACAATGATTTCGTCGCCGGGATTAAGTATCGATTTAAAGACCGCGTTCAAAGCGCCGGCGGCTCCAACGGACATGATCAAATCACTGCCGCCGGCATTCACGCCGTGTTCGCAGGAAACTTTTTTCGCGAGAGTTTCCCGCACATCCATGTAGCCCGCGTTCGGCATATACCCGTGAGAACCCTTTTTGTCTTCCGCCGCAAGTTTTACAAGAACATCATGAAAAGCCGCGGGCGGTTCCAGATCGGGATTCCCGATAGAAAAATCAAAGACCTTATCTTCACCGTGAAGTTTCTTTAAGCGCGCCCCTTCTTCAAACATCTTCCGGATCATCGATCCGCCGCCGAGCGCTTCTTTTATTGCTTTAGCTATTGGCATACTATTTCTATTTATCCTTCTGTCCCTCATTATACAAAAATATCTTTAGATGCGTCTATCAATATATTCTTTTTTGTAAAAATAAGTTACAATTTTATATATGAATAAACAAATATCTATGACGCCAGAACAATCTTTTTTTGCAGTATGTTGCATAGAGGCATTGGCGGATAAGCTTCATACTTCCGGTGATGAAATATATAAGCTGCTGACAGATAAAAGTGATATTCTGGACAACTATATCATTCCAAATTATGATATACTGCACACACAGGGACTGCCTTGGCTGATGGAAGAGATCACCACAATTATGAAAAAGAAAGGTATAATAAAATGATTCTCTATCACGGCGGAAATGCCTTTATCAATAATCCGGATTTATCATTTTCACGGGAAAGAACCGATTTTGGAAAGGGTTTTTATCTTACACCGTTCGAAGAACAAGCCTTACGCTGGGCAGAACGTTTTAAATTTGAAGGCGGCAAGGGAGTCATTAATGCTTATGGTTTTCTGGAAAAAATTAGTGAAAAACTTCCTGATACTATTCGTGTACTTGAATTTGAAACACATTCATTGGAATGGCTTTCCTTCATTTCAGACTGCCGTTTGGGCAGAAATATTCATGATGAATATGATATAATCATCGGAGGTGTTGCAAACGATAAAGTGATACAAACGCTGCAGTTATATTTTCGTGAAATTATTACAGCCGATGACGCTATAGGACGATTACGTTACAATAAGCCGAATTATCAATATTGTTTCAAGAATCAAAACATTATTGACCAATATCTGCACTTCATTAAAGCAGAGGAAATTACATGACAGCACAAGATGATATGAAAAACTATATCTATGACGGTGTCATAACAGAATATGCACAGCTCAAAGGTACCTCGCTGAGAGAAGCATTCGACACACTCTACCGTTCACGCCTGTATCAGGAAATTCGTTTAGGCATTTCCGATATGCACTGCAGGAGCGATGTCTATCTTGCGGAGGAACTTCTCCGGCAAGGTTCCAACGAAGAACCTTGCTAGTATCACTTCTCACACCAAGGTTCTCGCGATTCTTACGATGTCCGCAAAAACGCCGCCGGCTGTAACCTGCGCCCCCGCTCCGGGGCCTTTAACCACCAGGGGAAGCACCGAATATCTGTCGCTGGTAATAACCACAATATTATCCGAATCGACAAGAGAGCGGAAGGGGCTTGCGGCCGCTTCTTCCCGAAGAGAAAGAACCGCTTTCCCTTCTTCGATCACCGCCGCGTAGCGGAGCTGTTTTCCGTTTTTTGCCGCGTTTGCCCGGCGCGCTTCAAATTCCGCGTCGTGCTTTTTGAGTTCTTCAAAGAAGGCGTCCACGCTGGGCGCTTCAAAACAGGACGCGGGAAGAATCGGTTCAATCGTAACCGCGCCGGCTTCAATCCGCATTCCGCATTCCCGCGCGAGAATAAGCGCTTTCCGGGCGGCGTCCATCGCGTTAAGGTCATCACGCGGATCGGGCTCGGTGTAGCCTTTTGTCTTGGCTTCCATCACGAGTTCGGAAAAAGGTTTGCTTCCGTCAAAGTTATTGAAAATAAAACTTAAAGTCCCCGAAAGCACCGCTTCGATGCGCCGGACTTTATCGCCGGACAACGTAAAATCTCTCAGCGTTGAGATAACCGGAAGCCCCGCGCAGACTGTAGTCTCATACAAATACGGAATTCCCCGGCCGCGTGAATAGCTTATCAATTGATGATAAAAATCGAAAGGCCCGGAATTCGCGCGCTTGTTCGGTGTTACTACAGGAATGGCAAGGCGCAAAATATCAAGATACTTCGACGGGACCTTATCGCTGGCGGTACAATCGCAGAACGCGCTGTTGGGAAGATTCATCTTATCCATCTTTTTGATGAAGCTGTCCAGATCAAAATCCTCGGCAGATTTTTCCGCCGGTGTTTCCCCCGGAACTCCCGCGGTATTGAGCAGTGTTTTTACCTTTTGCGGATTGATGCCGTTCGCGTTGAATATCATTTTACGGGAGTTTGCGGCACCAACAAGATTTATCCGTATCTTGTGTTCATCCGCAAGAATTTCTTTATGGGCGGCAATTTGTTCCAGAAGCGTTCCGCCGATTAGCCCAATTCCAATAAGGAAAAGGTTTACCGAACGGAGCCCGGAAAGGAAAAAGGCTTCATGGATTGCGTTGAGGGCTTTTTTCACATCCTGGCTCGAGATGACCGCCGAAATATTAAGTTCCGATGATCCCTGGGCGATGGCAACCACGTTCACGCCGTTCCGTCCGAGGGCGTAAAACACTTTTCCGGAGATACCCGGACTTCTCTTCATCCGTTCGCCGACCACAGCGATGATAGAAAGATCTTTTTCGATGACCGGTTTTTCGACAGCGCCGCTTTGTATTTCCCATTGAAATTCTTCTTTAATCAGTTTTGCCGCGGCTTCGGCTTCGTTCGGCATAACGGCAAAACAAATGGAGTATTCGCTGGAACTTTGCGTTATCAATATCACGCTGATTTTTTTTCTTGCGAGCGATCCAAAAAGCCGCGACGAAAATCCCACCGCGCCGACCATTCCGGTGCCTTGAATGCGGAGGAGCGCGATATTGTTCATGGAACTGATTCCCCGAATTGGATAAGCGCTCGGTTCGGCTTTTTGGGTAATGATTGTTCCGGGACATGAAGGGTTAAAGGTATTCCGAATCCGTATGGGGATGCCTTTTTCCAAAGCCGGCCGTACCGCGGGAGGATGAAGAATTTTTGCGCCGAAATGGGAAAGTTCCAGGGCCTCGGTATAGGAGATGCTCTCAATCCTAAACGCCGTTTTTACTTGTTTGGGATCGGCCGTAAGGATTCCATCCACGTCGGTCCAGATTTCCGCTTCCTCGGCATTCAGTGCGGCGGCAAAAATCGCGGCGGAGAGGTCGGAACCGCCGCGTCCCAAAGTACTGGTTTCGCCTGACAGCGTGGAAGCGATGAAACCGGTAACTATCTGTAAAGCCGGCCTTTGTTCCATCATCAATTGAATATTGCGGAATGTTTCTTCCGGCAGAAAACCGGCTTGTCCAAAGCGGTCATCGGTTTTTACCGCCTGCCGCGCATCAAAAAAATCGGAGGGAATACCGGAACAGTTACATATATTCGAAAGGAGAAAAGCGGAAAGGCACTCGCCAAAGCTCATAATATAATCTAAAATTCGGGGAGACAGTTCCTTTAAAATACAAACGCCGTCCAAAACGCGGGCAAGTTCCTTAAAACAGGATTCGATAAAATCATCAGCCTCTTTTTTATGAGAACCATTAAGCAGCGCCGCCGACATTTCCAGATGCCGCTGTTTCATCGCCTCAAGTTCGGCGAGGTGATTCCCGTTTCCCCGCGACGCGGACTCCGCGGCTTTTATCAAAGAGTCGGTGATGCCAGACAAAGCGGAAACCACCACCGCCCGGACCCTGCCTTTGTGTTCGGAATCGGTGATGATGCTGAGTATTTGCCGCATCGCTTCGATAGAACCTACTGAAGTTCCGCCAAATTTAAGGACCAACATATAGTACTCCGTATAACATAAGCTCTCCGCATTTCGGAGCTTTCATAAAAAAATCTGTATAATCTGTATAAAGATGCGCTTTTCATCATCATATTTCCATTTTTTTGTATAATTATCAAGAACCCCAACACACTTTTTCGGGATTCTTGTTGGGTTTCACATGCTCCAATGAAGATGCGCGTTGTTTAATTGTGTCTGAAATCATCATCACGTTATAGAATAAATATTCTTTTTCCGATATAATTAAGAGGGAAGATTGGACGGTTTATTTGTTTTTTCCGTACCCTGTAGATGTTATCTTCAAAAACAATAGTCAGGGAATTGGAGCTTTGGTTTGATAAATTGGAAAATAATTATCGCTGTTGTTTCTATCGCTCTTTCAGCGTGTGCAGTAGCTGTTACGCTCTATGTTGCCCGGCGGAAGAATTGGTATGATAAAATTGATGAAAGGAAAATACATACCGGAAATATTCCACGGCTTGGCGGAATAGGGTTTGCCTTTGCGTTTTTAGCTGTATCAATCTTTTTATTTGTTTCTTTTGGTCCGGTTTCCCTGCATTGGTATTATATAATTGTTTTTTTCGCGATGTTTGCTGTTTTGCTGATTGGGCTTGTCGATGATTTTAAACCGCTGAAACCCAAGGTGAAACTTTTCGTACAATGCGCCGCCGCTTTAAGCGTCGTGGTTTCCGGGTATTATTACCAGCGGCTCTTTCTGGCGGATTTTTTCGGAATCACGGGTCTTTCCTGGTTAAGGTATCCGATTACGTTTATTTTTATCGTGGGAATTACGAACGCCATCAATTTTGTTGATGGTGTGGACGGTCTTGCGGGCGGAATCTGTTCGCTGATAGCCGTTACCTATGGAATTATTTATTCGTTTTATTTTCATGATGCGTTTGCCGTTCTTTTGTGTATCTGCCTTGCGGCGTCCATCGGCGGTTTTTTGATATTCAATCTTCCTTTCCCAAGGGCTAAAATTTTTATGGGCGACGGAGGCAGTCAGTTTCTGGGCTTTGTCCTCGCGATCCTTCCGATCATGCATCGGGGTAACGTAAAACTGGAACTGCCCATCCCTTATGTTATCGCTTTGCTGATTATCCCGGTATTCGATACGATAGCCGCCATTTGGCGCAGGGTAAGGGACGGCCGGAGAATCGACAGCCCCGACAGACTGCATATTCATCATAAATTGATGAACCTTGGATTACGTTCCCGCGGAATTATCGGGGTTTTGTATACGCTGCAAATGGTATTGGGAGTTCTTGTGTTTTTCGCGGTAACAATTCCGGGGAAAAAATCCCTCTTTATGTTATTATCCGCTTATCTTATCGGTTTAGGTTTTTTTACCGCGATTCATTTCCTCAACAAATCGGCACTGGAAAAAAGGAGCAAACATCAGACTGACGAACTTTGAATTTTGTGAGCCTTTTGTAAACACCTTGTAATCACTTCCTCTGCGGGACAAAATTTGCAATTAGGTTTCCGCTCTCCTATACTTCATAATATGAAAAAATATGTGATTATTGGAAACGGCGCTGCTGGAGCGAACGCGGCTGATGAAATACGCAGGACCGATCCGGAAAGCGGCATCGATATGTTTACCGAAGAAGCCTATAGTTTGTATTATCGTCCCAAACTTCCGGATTTTTTGGCGGGGAAGAATGATCTGGATGGTTTTACGATGCAGAAGATAGAAGATTACCGGAACCGGAATATCAATCTGCATCTTAACACGAAGATCGTTTCTATCAACCCGCGGGAAAGAATGGTTACAGATTCCGCGGGGAAGTCTTACCCTTACGATGAACTCCTTATTGCCGCCGGAGCCAAATCGAATATTCCGCCGCTTCCGGGCACGGATAAGAAAAATGTTTTTACGCTCAGGACGGTTGATGACGCGCTCCGGTTAAAAGAAGCGGCCGTTAATGAAAAGAACGCGATCCTTATCGGCGGAGGACTTTTAGGGCTTGAAGCCGGCCGCGGCCTTATCGACTTGGGGCTTACAGTGGAAGTCGTCGAATTTTTCGACAGGCTGTTGCCGAGGCAGATGGATGTGCAGGGAGCCGCGATACTGCGGCAGCAGCTTGAAGCGCAGGGCTTTTCATTCCGGCTTGGCGCGAAGGTAAAAGAGATTACCGGCGGCGGCAGCGCGGAAGGAATTGTTCTTGAAAGCGGAGAGCGGCTTTCAAGCGGCATTGTCCTTTTTTCCGCCGGGATTAAACCGAATGTGGATTTAGCGAAAAGCATTGGTCTTGAAATACAGAAAGCTATTGTTGTTGATGAATCCATGAGGACCAATATACCCGGTATTTGGGCGGCGGGCGATGCCGCGGAATACAAAGGAATTCCGGGCGGCCTCTGGCCTACGGCGATGGAGCAGGGGAAATGCGCCGGGATTAATATGTCCGGCGGAACTTGTATCTATCAGCCGAAAGCGCCGTCCGCGGCATTGAAGGTGGCCGGAGTGAATCTTGTATCGGCGGGAAATATTGACGTGGAAAATAAACTTATGTCCGCGATATGCCGGCAAAACGGAAATTACCGGAAAATCGTTCTGGAAAACGGCGTCATAAAAGGGTTTATTTTCCTGGGAAATACTGACGGCGTAAAACAGTGTACCGCGGCGATGAACGGCAGTAAAAAAGTGGACGGCTTTTACGAAGAAATGCAGACAGCGGATTTTAACTTTGACAAGCTGATCTAAGCCGAGCTTGCTGCAAAACTCGGTTAGTTTTGCAATTTCCTCAGTCATAAAAATTATTTCCGCGCGACGGCAATAAGGATTCGAGCATATTCGTTATAAGGGATTCCGTCCCAGCCGCCGTATATTGTTACACTCGAAAAGCCGGGTTTCAAAAGCATTGTTTTTATTTCTGTAGCCGCATACAAACGTTGCGTGAAAACTTTCTGTGCGCGGAATGTATCGTTGGAAATTGTCCACGTGTTTTGAAGCTGTTCCCAGTTGCCAAGAATCTTGTATTCCGTCGCGACCACAAAACCTGCCCTGTCAAAGGCTTCGCCTTCGATAAAATCGCGGGCGGCAATTTCCTTTCCCAAAAGTTCGATGATAAAGACGCCGCCCGGTTTTAATGAATCATAAATGTTTTTCATAAAAAGAATATCATCTTCCGGCTCATCAAAATATCCAAAAGAAATATAGAGGTTTAAGGCAAGATCGAAATATCCGGGCTTCTTGAATGTTCTTACATCCTGATGAATATACGCAACGGAAAGATGTTCCGCGGCCGCGTCTTCGGAAGCGGCGTCAAGATAAGACTTGGTAATATCGACTCCGGTGACTGAAAATCCGCGGCGGGCTAATTCATTGGAAATCCGTCCCATGCCGCAGCAAAGGTCAACGATTTTTCCGCCTGTTTTCAGTGTATGTTCCATTCCTGAAAAATTGATGATTCCGTCCGCGACAATCGGAACTTCCGCCCATCGTGTTTCATCAAACATAACAGGCGCAAATTCATTCCAAAAATCTGTATCGTGAAACCATTCCTTTGTTTTTTGATCTTTCATTAATATTTAAACTCGCTTTCCCCGATAAACTCCCGCAAGATGCTTTGAGTGGGAACATACTGCGGAGGAATGGGAGCAAAGTTTTCCAGGAAAGATAACAGTCTTACCGCTTCGGAATATTCAACCATGTTGGGTTTTACGGTACGCAGAAGCGGTTCGGCGTAAAACTTTAACACCGCGAGTTCATAATCCAGCGCGGAATTAAAGGCTATATCGGCGCTGTTCTGAAAGGGAAAAATATGTTTCCGTTCTCCGCGCTGAACGCTTGGCCACATGCTGATAGTTCTTGCGGCTCCCGCTCCGCGGAATTGGTAATCGCGGACCATGCGCCGTAAGAGACGGTTGTCGCTTGTGGGAATCCGGTTATGATCATCGAGATTAAGCTGGGTCAGCGCTGAAACATAGAGTTTGAATTTCATGTCCGCGTCAACCTGCGATGTTAATTTATCATTTAATCCATGAATCCCTTCGATAATGAGCATACTCCGGTTGTCGAGTCTTAAAGGCTTTCCGCCGCCTTCTCTCCTTTTGCCGGATTTAAAATCGAAACTGGGGATTTCTACTTCTTCCCCGCGGAACAAGGCCAGCAGCTGCTCATTCAAGTAGGGAACATCCAGGGCTTCAAGACATTCATAGTCTGGCTTGCCGTGTTCGTCTTTTGGCGTTTTGTCGGTGCCGACATAATAGTCGTCAAGGCTGATAGCAATAGGTTCTATCCCCATCACTTTTAATTGAATGGAAAGTTTTTTTGCCGTGGTGGTTTTTCCTGAACTGGAAGGACCGGCGATCAGCACCACCCGGATTTTTTCCCGCTGTTCATAAATCTTCGCCGCGATTTCCGCCAGTTTGTTCGCCTGAAACGCTTCGGCAATTCTGATGTATTCCTGAATCGTCCTGTCGGTTATCAATTGATTGAGCTGTCCCACGGAATGAACCCCGACAATTCTTCCCCACTTTTTATATTCATAATATACGGAAAAAATTTTATCATAATCTTCAAAAGGATCGATTTTGTTTCCCTGACCGGTTCCCGGAAATTTGAGCAGGAAACCGTTTTTGTATTCCATCAATTCAAAGGCTTGAAGCAATCCGGTACGTGCAACAAGCGGACCGATGTACAAATCCATGTAATCGCCGCAGTTATTCACCGGAACTTTTGATTCACTCCGATGATCCAGAAGCAGCGCTGTATATGTCTGACGATTTTTTTCAAACAAGTCCAAAGCATCATTATAAGCAACATAGTGAAAATCAATCGGTATGTCTTTTTTTACAAGCTCACGCATTTTATCCGAAAGGGCTTGTATTATTTTTGGTGTAACATACGTTTCTTCTTCAAAGGTATAATAGTAGCTGCGTCCCAGGGAATGCCCAATCTGGAGGCTCTTGCCGGGACACACTTCCAATCCGGCCATGGCCGCAAGGAAAGCAAGAGAATGCCGGTAAACCATTGTACCTTCCGAAACATCAAGCGAAACCGGCTCAACAAGCGCGTTTATTTCCAAAGCAGCCGAAAGCGGTAATATTTCGTTATTTACTTTGACGGCGGCCAGCTTGTCTTCCGCAATACCCAGCCTGTCAATCAAGGTATTGATCTTCGTTCCCCTGGGGACAGAAACACTTGAATCGTCTTTAAACCGTATTGTTATTTCATCCATAAAAAATTCCCTTGTTCAACATTTGTTAAAAATAGTATACATGATTTTGAGGATTTAAACAAACCGATGGGCTGAACAAAAAAACATTCATGGAGTATAATCTTTCTTATATGAAACCAATACAAGAAATAACAGCAGACGAAGCGCGCGGTATCCGTTTTGTGCTTATGGATATTGATGATACGCTTACCAATAACGGAAAACTTCCGGCGGTATCTTATTCGGCTTTGTGGGAACTGAAAGACGCGGGCTTAAAAGTGATTCCCGTTACGGGCCGGCCTGCCGGCTGGTGTGATCTTATCGCGCGTGAATGGCCGGTTGACGGCGTGATTGGGGAAAACGGGGCTCTTGCTTTTTGGGAAGAAAGAAGCAAAGATGAAAAGCCTTTTTTAAGGCAGGAATTTTTTCCGGGTGCGGTGAGGAATGATCATCCTGTATTGGTAACGATAAAAGAGGAAGCGCTTAAAACAATTCCCGGTCTGCGGATAGCGAAAGATCAATTCGCGCGGATGTTTGATATAGCTTTTGATTTTGCGGAAGAGGAACCGGTCTTGACTTTGCGTGATGCCGAAAAAGTGAAAGCTATTGCGGAGAAACACGGAGCCATTGCAAAAGTTTCTTCTATCCATGTGAATGTGTGGATGGGCTCTTACGATAAACTAACGATGGCGGAACATTTTCTTGCAAAGCATTTCGGCTGGAATCCTGAAAGCGGATTGTCCGAAGTAATGTTCTGCGGAGATTCTCCAAATGATGAACCGATGTTCAAGCATTTTCCCTTGGCATCGGGAGTGGCGAATGTATCATGGTACAAAGAATTGATGAATCACCTTCCGGCTTTTATTGCGTTAAAAGAATGCGGCGAAGGTTTTGCGGAAATTGCTGAAGTGATTTTGGACAAACGACGTGAAGCAAAATAGTACACCAAAAACATCAAACAGGAAACTTTCTTTTGGTCTTACGATTCTGTATGAAGACCGGGATATTATTGTCGTGGATAAACCGGCGGGTTTACTTTCCATCGCGACGGCGGCGGAAAAACAAAAAACAGCGTATTGGGTTTTATCAGAATATCTCCGCAAGAAAGGTGAGAAGAGAAGGGCCGCCGTGGTTCACCGGCTTGACCGTGACACTTCCGGAGTGATGCTTTTTGTAAAATCGGAACAGCTCAAGCGGATAATGATGAACAATTGGAATGAGCTTGTAACAGAACGGAAATATATAACACTTGTGGAAGGAGAAATCCCGGAAGCAGAGGGCACAATTGACCGGCCTTTGGGAGAAGACGCGCGCGGTAAAATGGTTGTAAAAGAAAACGGCGCTCCTTCTGTTACACACTGGAAATGCGTCGGTAAAGGAAAAGGATTTTCTCTTTTAGAAATAGAACTTGAAACTGGAAGGCGGAATCAAATCCGCGCGCATTTTGCGTGGTTCGGTTTTCCTGTAACAGGCGATACAAAGTACGGAGCAAGGAAGAATCCCCTTAACCGCTTGGCGCTTCACGCGGAAACATTGAAGTTCTATCATCCCGTAACAAAACGATTAATGGAATTTAGTTCCGCTCCAGAAAAAAGATTTTTCGCATACAATCAAACCGATGAACCTGCGTGAGCCGATGCATCGATCCGTGTGATCGCGGTAAGCGGCTTTTCCAGCCAGCTCTCTGAATAGCAATGTTGAAACATAAAAATAGCAAGACCGGACTATCACGCCGCAGAACTATTGGTTATCTTTTTCATAAAGGACGGCAGAACATTGGATTACATTGATATTTTGCAGGATATGTTACAGTACATTGACGATCACATCAAAGAAAAAATGAGTGTTGAAAAATTGGCAGCCCGGGCAGGTTTTTCTCCATTTCATTTTTGCCGGGTGTTTCAATGGAACGTGGGTTTTTCGATCATGGAATATGTACGAAACAGAAAACTTGAGCTTGCGGCTTCCGAACTTAATTCAGGACTCAGGATAGTTGATATAGCCATTGAATACGGATTTGAAACGCATTCAGGGTTTTCAAAAGCGTTCCGGCGTTACTTCGGCAGCACACCGGAACTGTACCGTATCCACGCATCGTTAGATGTTCCAAAACTGCCTGTCTTAAAAAAAACGAGACAATATGTATATGGAGGAATTGTTATGGAACCGAAAATGGTTAAAAAAGCGGCTGTTAAAATTGCGGGCTTTGCAATTAAGACAAACAATAAAGGAGAAAACAAAAAAGTGATTCCTGAGTTTTGGCAGAATTATATGTCTGACGGAAGATGTAAAAAATTACACAAAGAATCTTTTGTTAAAGATCACGCGGAATACGGTGCTTGCTTTCTTCAAAATCCTGAAACAGGGGAATTTGAATATGTTATTGGCGTTGAGGTAAAAGACGGCGTTGATATTCCGAAAGAATATCATGTTTGTGTTATTCCTGAGGCTTTATTCGCGGTATTCACTACTCCCCCTTCTAGCAATGCAAATTTTTCATCTACGATTCAGGGAACTTGGGACTATATTTATTCAGAATGGTTTTCTCATTCGGGATACGAATTTGCGCCTAACGGAGTTGATTACGAACTTTACGATGAACGCTGCATGAGCGAAACAGGAAATGTTTGTGATGTTTGCATTCCTGTCGTGAAAAAATCTGTGTAAAAATAATAGAGCTGCTCAGGATACTGCTTTTTTTATCTGCTCCCGAACCCATTCACCAATGATTGCTTCGGGGGTAGTATTATTTGCAGCAGCTTTCATGCACAGCCAGTTTGCGGAAAGATCATCTATAAAAACAGTATGACCGGAATGTTGTGCGAAGAATCCGCTCTTTCCATTGCCAGACAATTTTGGCGTATGCTCTGTCCAATATTCATCCAAAGCATCATATTCTTCATCTGTTAAATCTTGCAATGTTTCCTCCTCCTCTTTCGAGCAGAGATTTAAATATACTTCTGCATTTCATCGCGTGAAATACCCGTATATTATATTCATCGATAACATTA
This sequence comes from Treponema sp. UBA937, assembly GCA_002293455.1. Taxonomy (GTDB): domain Bacteria; phylum Spirochaetota; class Spirochaetia; order Treponematales; family Breznakiellaceae; genus UBA937. Next base: position 8,512 of record DBDH01000019.1, on the reverse strand, counting down.
TAGAGTATTTCCAAGAGATTTGCATTACTATCAAATCCTAAAAGTAAATGTTTTCCCGGATCATTTTCAAATGCATCATCATACTGCCAGTTGCGTATCGCATGTCTAATATTGGATTCGCTTATACCATGTTTGAACGCAGATGGAACACATGTAACGATTATATCCATACCTTATGTAAGGCATGGATATGGTTTTTGCCTTTGTTCTTTAGAAAATAGTTGTATTATCTGATATAATGCAAGCAATTTCCCGAGGCATGGCGCACACGCCCAGTCTCGGGGTATGAATCACAATTGCATTCTAACCAATTTCCCGGTGTTAAAAAACGCCTCCGTTTTCCATCATTGTCTTATTCACAAAATCCATGTGGTACAATTTTTCCCAGTGATTTATATTCAAGGTTCCTCTTGTAAGACGGATTGCTAAAATACAGCAATTCTCATCTTGTTCATTATTTGCCATGTCGTACCATTCCGCAAAAGCTTTTCGGAGCTTAGTTCTTAATTCAGCGTTTTTCGGGTCTAATATCCAGCCGAGATTTTCACCGATTCCGCTTGCGGTGAACATCTCCGGAGATGCTGCTATTGATACTTCCGCGTTGTCGGCGATTTGCCGCATCTTGTTTGAATTCCCGTAGGTTGTAACATAAAACACGCCGTCTTCATAGTAGGCGTCCACGGTACGGACAACCGGGCGGGGCTTTCCGTCGGCGTTTGGTTCTCGGGCAATAGTCGCAAGCGCAACAGCGTTATCTTTTCCATTGCCGAACTTTTCTTCAAGTAATTTAAAGCCTTCTTCGTATTCATTCATATCAATTTCTCCTCATGTAATTGTATTAGAATTAACAAAGAGTATACAATGCAGCTCCAATTTGTTTTTGATTTTTTTGGACATTAGTCTTTCTCGGAAACAGGAAACCATAATGTGTATCCTGTTTCTTTGTCTTCCGCTTCAAAATAGGGAATTGTATCAAAGGCCCATTGTAATCCGTTTGCCGCGGTATCGTAATCTTTTTGCGCGTTCCACGCGCTTTCAATAATGCTGTCTTTTTTTTCAACAGAATATTTTGAACAATGAAACACAACATATTGAGATTCGGGAATACGAAAAACTTCAAACCCTTGAAGCAAATCCAAAGGATAGTCTTCTTCGACTTCAACGCCGAAACTTAGTTCCCATTTCCGAAACCATTTCCAGCCGTTGGATTTATCGCCGTCAACTTTTGCCTGTAAGTACGATTGATACTTTTCACGGTTGTAAAATTCTGTCGGAAGATAAGCTCCTCCTGTCATAAGTTCACCGGAAACTGCCGCCGCTTTTTGCATGAGGCCTTCACGTTCACATGTTTCATAAAACGTACCTGTCGGCAAATTCTCAAGGTTTCTTTTTGCGCTTGCCCAGATACGGCGCGGTTTTGTGATTATCCAGCTTTCCACTTTCTCGCGCGTGTATATGCCTTTACGGTAATAGTATTCATGTTCTTTATCACGAATGAATGTACTGATATATCCATTTTTCCCGACAGCTTCTTTTTTTCCTTTTCGGTAATTTCCGGGGTTTACGGAAAAAACGTCTTTAAATGCTCTGGTAAACGCTTCCTGTGATTCATATCCGTATTTTAAAGCAATATCGATAATCGGCATTGCGCTGTATTTTAATTCAAACAAAGCCTGCGTAAGTTTATACCAACGGATATATTCACCTGCGGTTAAACCTGTTGCCATATAAAAAATACGGTTAAAATGTTTCAATGAATAATTGGCCGCTTTTGCGGTGTCATCGAGACTTATGTCTTTTTCAATGTTGAGTTCAATATATTTTTTTGCGGCTTCCGCGATTTCTATGTAGTAATTATTTTCGCTTGTCATGACATTTCAATTTCGCCCAGTAATTTTTTTATGCTGTATGTACAATCATTAATTCTGTTTTCTTCTGTTCTCCATGAATCCGATAAGGGAAAACTTATTCCGTCTTTTGATTCTTTACCCATATCCCATGTATTTTTTGCACTTTTATTTTTTTCAAGCCAATCAAGCGCAAATCGCAATTGATTTTTACATTCAGGGTTTTCATACTTTGACAACAATTCAATTGCCCTTAAAAATTTACTCGCGTCTTTTGACTGAAATAATTTTGGAATATCCGACAGCTTTTTATCGTAGATGTAATATATTCCGTTTTCATGATTCAGAATATAATCAAAATAGAACGGCTCGATGTTTTTATTCAATGTATTTGTTACAATAGAAACTGTATAGAAATGAACAAAGTCTATATGCCTTACGGCTTTTGGATGCACTTTGCTGTTGAATGTTTTTTCAAAATTTTTTATGTACGCATCATGATCATAATACCCTTTTGCAAACGAGTTGTTGATTATCTCGCTCCATTGCTCAGCGGTGCTGTTCGCAGTTTTATTTTCGTTTGTAAATCTTCTTATCCATGTTGACAGCATCAAATTAAGAAACACTTTCCAATTATGCGTTTTTTCTTCGCAGTCAGGTATGTTCTTTTTGCCGGTTAAGCAGTCATTCAAATAGTTTAGCGCTTTTTGAATCGGTTTATCTTCTATTGAGAAGCCCAAGATTTCTAGTCTTCGCAATGCTTGTTCCGTGGTCATTGACGAATAGTGTCCTGGCACTAAAGTTGACAACGAATGGAAATATCCCCATGAGCCGTCATCGAACTGTAAATCAATTATTTGTTTTGCCCATTTTCCTGTTTTGAAATCCATAGTTTCCTCTCAATCGTATTCATATTGAGAATATCAAACTGTATAAATGTAACAAGATTCTTGATCCTTTTATCTATACTCAATCCTTCCAGGGAAAGATAAAACTTTTAAATGATCTCGTGCCTGTTTTTTCCCGTTCATCAATAAGAAGCGCGTCCCAGGGAATTTTTTTGCGGTTAGCATCGGGGTTTGCTTCAAGATAATCGTATTTCAAAAGACGAAGCCTTAAAGCTTCATCAAGATAAAGCAGAATCCCGGCAGGCCCCGGAAAGAGCAGAGCCAGGAACACTGAGATGATCAAAATGATGATATTATGAAAGAAAGAAAAAATAGAAAAACCGGGATTATCAAAAAAGATGATGAAACATTTCTTGATGATTTTCATCGGTTTGGCATCGAGCCTTGAGCGGATAGCAAGAAAGAATTGAAATGAAAGAAGCGCCACCGCAAAAGTCCAGAAAATCACTGATGCAAAAAGAACCCCTATCATGGATTCTATGTTGAGATAAAAAGGTATCACCGTCGTTGTAACAAGAAATATGACGAAAACAATAAAACCAAAGAGGAGACCTATCGGCCAGACAGCTTTCATATTCTTGAAGAAATCAGAGAATCCGAAAGTTTTATAATCGGAAATGGATGAAAGGCTGAGCGCGGCGGCAGAAAGATATACGCACAACCAAAGAATACCTATCAGCATCGCTGGATAAAATAAAAACTGCGCGTTCGCCGTCAAGCTAAGAATAAACACACATGCGGCAAGAGAAATAATAAAGCCCAGATTGACAAGAACAGCCCGGAACATATTATCCCAAAGATCAAAAAATGTCTTCTTTATCAGGAACCCAATCATAGTAATATACTCCATAGATTTACGTTTCTGGTAAAATGAATTAACTAATTTTTTTACCAGAAGCACTTATAATCGGAAATAGTCAAATAATTCAAATGAGTTGACTATACTATACGGAATAATAAAAGAGAAGTCCAGATATGTACCGGGAAAATCCAAAATTATGCGGCTTTTCCAAAAAAAGACTTGACAGGTGAACGATAGTTTACTATTATTATTGTAAGTAAACGATTGTTCACCTGTATGTGTTTTTCTTACGGACGGCAGTTTACATCAAACGGAGGCGTATCGATGGCTGATACCAAAGAAAATATTTTATGGACAGCGCTTCGTCTCTTTGCACGCAATGGGTATGCAGCTGTATCGGTCAGCAAAATAGCCGGGGAACTTGGAATAACAAAAGGTGCTTTGTACAAGCATTATAAGAATAAGCAGGATATATTTGACAGTATTATACAACGATTGTATGAAGCGGATGCCGAACGTTCAAAAGAGTATAAAGTACCGGAGAAAATATTTGATGATGAGCCTTTGTTCTATCGTGATGTCGCTATAGAAAATATCAGGGCTTTTATCAACGCTCAATTCCGTTTCTGGATGGAAGATGAATTTTCCGTGAATGTCCGTAAGATGCTGTCTTTGGAGCGGTATAGAAATCCTCTCATGGCCGAATTGTATCAGAAAGTTTTCGCGGGCGGTCCTGTAAGTTATATGGAAGATGTGTTCCGTGAAATGATGAAACAGAGTGTTTTGGAAAACGATAATCCAAAGCAGCTTGCGATAGAGTTTTACGCGCCGTTTTATTTGCTGCTCAGTTTATTTGATGTATCATCTAATAACAAAGAAATCGTTGAACTGTTTGAATCTCATGTTGAGAAATTCATAAAAGAACATATCAATCGAACGCGCTTTAGCAAAAAACATAATAGAAAAGATGTAAGAGTATGATGCTTGTAAAGCAAAGGAAGGAAAAATGAGTAATAAAGAACTATCAATGCGCGATATCATTTGTGAGACCCATATCGGTTTGGAACGTCAGGGACCGGGCAGCGCTGAGACAATTTTGAAGGCCTTAAGTTTTATTGACAATATTTCAGGCGGGCTGAACATTGCAGATCTCGGCTGCGGTACAGGAGGTCCGATGCTATTTTTAGCGCAGCATACCAAAGGAAGCATCACAGGGCTCGATATGTTCCCGGAATTTATTGATACGCTGAATCTAAACGCTGAAAAACTCGGACTTCAAAACAGAGTAGCAGGTGTTATTGGTTCCATGGAAGAATTGCCTTTTGAAAAAGAAGCATTTGATCTTATTTGGTCAGAAGGCGCTGTAGACAGCATCGGCTTTGAAAAAGGCATAAGTCATTGGCATGGTTTCCTTAAAAAGAATGGACACCTTGCCGTAACGTGTCCTTCATGGATTGCCGATGAACATCCCCGTGAAGTTGAACAATTTTGGATCGATGCCGGCAGCAGATTGGATACCATACAAAACTATATTTCGATTATGCAAAAAACGGGATATAGTCCTATCGCTGTATTTGTGCTGCCTGAAACGGACTGGACGGATAATTATTTTATTCCGCGGAAAGCGGCTGAAAAAGCGCTTTTGGAAAAATATGCCGGAAATGAAATTGTAGCAGAATACATAAAAGGCGATGAATATGAAGCTGCATTGTACGCAAAGTACAAACAGTTTTATGGTTATGTGTTTTACATCGGCAAGAAAATGTAGCGCCGTGTAAGAACGCAAAGTGTGTTTCGTGAAACACACTTTGCGCCTAAATCAATCTGTGATGCTTTGCCGCTTTGCCAAGAGCTTCATTCCAGCGGTTGAGCGTGAGAAAAGCCCGTTTTGCCTCAATGTCGTCAATTCTGCTGGCTCTGCGTTGAAGCCGTTTAAAGGCCATGCTGACAGCGGTGTTGAGATCGATTTCAGATGCTTCCGCGTTTTGAAGAATTTTGTACTGCGCAAAATAATAAAACGCGTCGTTAGTGTCCGTGTCGGGAAATTTTTCATCTCTTGTAATTTGCTGCATAATTGACGCGGCGCTGGAAGCGGCGGTTGAATCCTGATGGCTTAAAGCCAAAGCCCGATACGTTGACACAAAGCGGTGCAAAAAATCTGTTATGGGGAACATAAACAATTCCGTCTGCGAAAATCCGCTTTGCCAATCAGCCTGTTCAATAAAAATGAATGTCCGATCCAGTAAATTCATCAATAATTGATCCGCTAATTCGACGGCTTTTTCATATTCCCCGTTTATATACGCGGCTTCTATCATGAAAACCGCGCCGTCCCCTTCGTTTTTTATATTGTCTTGCGGCAGTCCGCCCGAATAAATTCTTGCGCGGTACTTCCAAGCATTCAAGGTATTCTCGCTTTCTTCCCTTGGAGTGATTGAATTAAATATGTCGTATGCATCGCGGTACCGCCCTTGTTCAAAAAGGATTCGTCCTTTTAAAAAACGGGATTTGATTTCCCATGAAGTCATGCCGCATTTTAAAGCCTCAGATTCCGCGTGATCCGTCAATCGTTCGGCCTTGGAAATATTTCCGAATAAAAAGTGAACAACCGACGCGTAATAATTGATGATTGCCGATTCTTCCCAGTCTTTGCTCCGTTCGGCATGATCGGCGGCAAATTGCAGATACTCAATCGCGTCCATCATATTTCCCTGGATAAGATTCACCAGGGCGTACAGTCGAAAGGCCCTGGCTCCGCCGCGGATATGCGTTATGTTTTGAATAACAAGCATCGACTTTTTAACTGATGCCGCGGCTTCTTCCACACTGCGGATTGAAAGCTGATAAGAAGCCATATTCGATTCTATATACGATTCGTAGCGCGGACAGGGAATCGCGTTCGGCGGAGGGCATAAAAATGTTTTGTGTATATCTTCTTCATTCCCATGAATCAATGCGGCAAGCGTATTGAAAATATACACAAGCGAAGGAGTTCTTCTGTTGCCTGCTATAACATGAAATTTTCCGGAATCAATGGTGTTTTTAAAACCGCTGTACACACCGTCAATAACATCCCGGCAGACAGCATCCAGAATAAGATCATCACTGCCGTCTCCGTTAAGATTTACAAGGGCAGTTAAAAGATTAAAGCAAGGAATCAATTTTTCCCCGCTGACCCAGGCCAACAAACGGTTTCTTACCATTCCTTTGATAATGGCGATTCTTTCTGCCCCCAGCACAAGCTCCGCCTTTTCGGCAAAATCTACCATAACAGGTTCCGGATCCTGCGGGGAAGTAATGACTCCCAGAGCGTTTAAAATTTCAAAAGCCCGCTCCGTTACCGCGGGATTTTTTCCTTCTTCATTAAAAAGAGACAGGAACGCATACCCCGGAAAATAGGGGCGCATCAAATAACACATGTAGGCAATTTCCCAAAGTTCCTTCATATCCCTGGAAAGATTTTTTCCCGTACTCGTCTCCGCGGCTTTTCCTCCGGGCAAAGAAAAGTACAAAACTTTAAAATTAAGATTTCTCCATGTATCAAGATTCCTTTCGGTATTTGCGGTGCAGCAAACAGAGATTCCGTTTTGGCTCTGCAAATCCTTCACTTTTTGGATCATAAGTGCAAGCGCCGTTTCATTCATCTCTTCAATATTTTCGATGATAATCAAGGGATTGATATTCCGTCCTTTCATTGTCCCGATGTAAGCATCTACAAGCAGCGATAAAAACTGCCGGCCTTTTTCTTGAATAATGGGAGGATATTCATCCCGAAGCCGTTCCAGGGCGATACGCTCTTTCAGGTCTTCAAGCTGATGAATGGTCTCGACGGAAGAAAAACCGTTTTCAATCAATTGTTTTATTTCCGGTCCCAGGGCATCAACAAAGCAGCTTAATCCTCTGCCCCCCGATCCAAAACGAAACACAAGCGGCGGAACATCACCCAATTGTTTTTTACTGAAATGATACAGCCCGTCTTTTAAGCCGATAAAGTCTGGGCCGGACAACACAATATACGGATTTTTTTTCTGTGCTTCCAGCACATCAATAATGGTCTTCCTGAGGGGATACCCGCTGTTCACGTCTTCGCTGCTGCCGTTTATGTTTTTTGCCTGCTTTATTTCCATCACATCAACATAGATTTTGGTAATAAAGGAAAAAGCCGGAGCATCGTCTAATGTAAAATAGGGCAAAAGATGCGCGGAAATATCTTTCGCAAGCCAGATGCCTGTATGGTGTCCATTGGCCGCCAATTCGCGAAGCATCCCTCCGTATACCGTAGGATCAATTTCGTCATTGCTTATAAAACAAATGTGTCCGTACAATTCATCCGAAGCATCTTTGAGTATTTGGTCAAGTGTTTCGATGATGATAACCACATCCAGCCATGAAGCAATGTTTTGTTCGTCAAAAGAAGCACAAAGATATTTATGTTCCCCCCGGACATTTCCGCCGCATGACTCAACAAGTTCGAGGATTGATTTTTCAAGCGATGAGAATAACCCGGGCCGGGTCTGCTGGATTTGCTGCTGATAATTCAAGGTAAAAATTATATTAATCATACTTTTTATCTCCCCGAAAAAGAAAAAATAATTTTACATAAAGGAGCTTCCTGCAAAACTTCAATCTTGAAACAAGCCCCAATACTTTATATACTACTATACATAAATATTCTACATTAATTATATACGGATACTTCATGCTTCTGTTCTAAAAGTGAGCATTTTTTTATGCTATGGAAACTATACTTTAAAAGCCAGTTTTTTATTGTTTTAACTATTGTCTTTATTCTATCCGCCATATAAAATGTAGTACATAGAGCTTGTTGCAAAACTCGGTTAGTTTTGCCCAAGCTCCTGCATTTTCTCGCCTAAAGGCTGCGAAACATGCATTTTTTAAAGGTTGCTGTTGCAAAATCTGGAGTTTTGCAACAGCCTCATTTGATAGCTTTTTTT
>DBDH01000095.1:1286-55418 GCA_002293455.1 Treponema sp. UBA937 | reverse complement strand
ATCTCGATTTAATCAGTGTTACCTTAGATCTTTGTTCTACAAATCTCCAAGGTAACTTTGAATAAGATTCAGCTTTAAGTCGCGCAGGGAACTGGTTATGGAAACCTTGTAAACATGAGGATTGAGCAAGCGTTTATAACTGCGGTCAAATTCTTCCAAACCGGTGCGGACTTTCATCTGAATGTCCTGCAATGAAGGACAGACTCCCAAAAAAACGCCGTTTTTCATTCGGGGCTTTAGAAGGGCTTCCGCGTTTCCGTCTATCGTTAAACGGAAATGGCGATAATCTCCCGAAGGATGCCAAAAAAGATGGGACTCGCCCAGCTTATAAGGATTTTCGGGATGCTCCGCTTCGGATATTTCCGCGGGATCGTCCAATGTCAATACATCAACAAGCGCCATGGACTGGGAATCATGAATCCGCCAAACCTGCTTTATTCCGGGATTCGTGGTTTTTTCAGGGTTGTCCGAAAATTTCATGGAGGGCTTAATACTGCCCGACGCATCGATTCTCGCGGCAAGTTTATAGACTCCGGGAAAAGATGAATCTTTTCCGCCTGTAACAAGCTGCGTGCCCACCCCCCAGCTGTTAACGGGAGCCCCGGCACCGTACAGTGTTTCAATAATCGACTCGTCAAGATCGTTTGATACGGCAATGGTTGCTTTATCGAGACCCGCGTCATCCAAAGCCTTCCTGACTTTTACCGACAGATAATGAATATCACCGGAATCAAGCCGGACGCCGAAATTAACGCCTTTTTCCGCAAGCCGTTTTCCCACGGTAACGGCGTTTTTTATCCCGCTTTTTAAGGTATCATAGGTATCGATAAGGAAGACAGGATGTTCGGGATACAGGTCCGCGTAGGTTTGAAAAGCCTCTTCTTCGGAAGGAAAGGACATAATCCACGAGTGGGCCATCGTGCCAAGAGCCGGAATATGGTATTCTTTCGCCGCAAGCACATTTGAGGTTCCAAAAGCGCCGCCGATAAAAGCCGCGCGGGAAGCCGCGGCAGCGCCGTCCGGCCCTTGGGCGCGGCGCAGCCCGAACTCCATTACGGCGCCTTTCCCCGACGCGAGCCAAACTCTGGACGCTTTTGTAGCGATAAGGCTTTGAAAATTGATGGTATTCAGCAACAAACCTTCGATAATTTGGCATTCGATGAGTCCGCCGTCTACCCGGATCAAAGGTTCATGCGGAAAAATAACGGTTCCTTCGTCCATCGCCCAAAGGCTTCCCTGGAATTGAAAATCTTTAAGATATCCGAGAAAATCTTTATCAAAGATTCCGATACTTTCCAAATACGCGATATCATCCGGGGAAAAAGAAAGGTTTTTTAATTTTTCCAGCAAAGTCCCGAGTCCGGCAAATATGGAATATCCGCCCTCAAAAGGCTGTTTCCGGTAAAACATCTCGAAAACAGCACGGTCATCCATGCCGCATTTCCAATACCCTTGGGCCATGGTCAGCGAATAGAAATCGGTAAACAGCGCGGATTCCGTCACTTAATGTCCCCGGTTTGTATAAATACAATCCCTATCTTTTCCATTTCTTCCATCGCGTTTTTTATGGAATCTTTGGGAGAATCAATTCCCTGAACCGCGTCGGCAAGAACAAAGGTTTTAAAGCCTAATCTGACCGCATCCATAGCACTGTAAAAAACGCAGTAGTCCGTAGCAAGTCCGCCGATAAATACGCTTTCCACGGAAAGACCTTTCAAGAGGCCCCCAAGCCCCGTGGCGGTAGTTCTGTCATTTTCAAAAAAAGCGGAATACGAATCGATAAGCTCGTTTCGGCCTTTTCTTACAATGTATGAAACAGGGTTCAAATCCAAAGATTCATGAAATTCCGCGCCCCAGGTTCCCTGAACGCAATGATCCGGCCATAAAACCTGCTCAATAACGCCGATTCCGTCCGCGTCTCTTTTTTCCAGCACAAGATCGATAATATCATTTTCTCTTAGACCAGGATGAGTGGACGCAAATGAAATATGTCCTGACGGATGCCAATCTTGAGTAGCGACAACCAGCGCTCCGTGCCAATCAAATATGTGCGAAACGGCATTGAGAGGTTCTATCACTTTATCCCCGTCTTTTACCATCATAGCCCCGGAAGGGGTCTTTTTTCCTTCCCGGTTTTTATATGAAGGACAGAAATCGTTCTGAACATCAACAAGAACAAGGGCTGAATTAAGAAAATTGGTATTCATCGTTTTTTTCCTTGCATTAACGGTCTTAATAGTTTATTATGACGATTATGTTATTTTCACAAAAACGTTTGCAATTTTATGAATTATTCACAATAACTATATAACGCATACAGAATAACGCATATAAAGATTTAAAGCAATATTAGGAAAAAAATACCTTAGAAAAAGAGTCGATAATAATGTTGAAAGAACCTTATCATAAAGTGGTTGGGGGGTGAAAGATGGGTGGGGTAAAACAGAAATTTTTCGATTTAATTGATGAGACTTCTTTCCGAAGTGTTACGAATGCTTTTTCTGCCTATGCAAACGCCGCCGTAATGATTCTTGACACGGATGGAATGGATGTCCTTTCGCCTTTGTTCTCCGATGATATTTCTGACTTAATCGATAAAGACCACGTTTTTAGGGAGGAGTTTGACTGCCTTAAAACGATTTTTTGGGAAATTATTCAGAAAACAGCAAAACCTTTTATCATCTCCTGTCCCTTGATTCATTTTACGGTTGTCGGTGTCCCGATTTTCTGGCGGAACAGAATGATAGGGGTATGGATTGTTTCTCAATTAAATGTCATTAATGAAAAACGATTCGGCGGTTTTGAACAATCCAAAGAAAAGCTGCTCTCCGCAACGGTAAAATCCATCGATACTATTACAAAAGAACTTATCCAGGCTGGCCGCAGAACAAAATATTTGGAATATCAGAATAAAAATTTACAGATGGTTTCCGATCAGCTTAATACAACATTGTCTACGGTTTACAGTTATACGGACATATCCGGAGTAAGTGTTTTTGTCATCGATTTTGAAACCTTTGATGTTCTCTTTTGCAACAAACACTTTGCGGAACAGCATTCCACCATAAGGGAAAACGTCATTGGGACAAAATGTTATCGTTATTTCGGGTACAATGAACCTTGTCCGTTTTGTCCAAAAACCAAGCTGATAGACAACATCATTGAAGATACAAAATATTTTGATTGGGATGTAAAGGTTGAAGCGCAGAATAAATGGTTTCACTTAAACAGCCGGATTCTCCGCTGGATAGACGGCCGATTGTCTATTATGTCCAATTATTATGATATTACCGAGAAAAAAGAACTAGAAAACACGTTGGCCTACATTGCGTTCTATGACCAGCGCCTGAAAGTGCCTAACGGTATTCTTCTCGCCAAAGAGATAGAATCATCTGTTTCAAAAGATTCATTCCTTATATGTTTTGATCTTCAGGAATTGCGGAAGATCAACGAAGCCTACAGCAGGGAAGCTGGGGATGTACTGCTCGAGGAAATAAAGGACTGGATAAACCGGCTGCCCTATTACGGATTAAATTTGTACAGGGTAGACGGAGACGGATTTGCCATTTTTGTTCAAGATTATTCAGAAGAAGCGGCCATCAAATTGGCGGAAAGAATATGGGACCGGTTTTCCTATCCCTGGGAGATGAAAATAGGATCGATGGTTATATCCGTTTTTGTCGGAGTTTCTATAGGGATTATTCCCTGCACCAAAGATTTTAAAGATTACAGCGTCCTTTTAAGTATCATCGAACGTGTTATCGATATGGCAAAGAAAAAAGGCGGCGTTCTTGTTTACAACGAGGAAGTTTCCGAAGCGTTTTATTTCCAGCTTCGCCTGGAGTTAAGTTTAAAACATTCTATTTTAAATAACATGCAGGGTTTTTCCGTTTTTTATCAGCCGATAGCGGATCCCAATACGGGAACCTGGACGTCCATGGAATCGCTTTGCCGCTGGGAAAGTTTGGAGTTCGGTCCCGTGCCTCCCTCACAGTTTATCCCCATCGCGGAAGCAAACGGACTTATCGGTTTTATTGATTTGTGGGTTTTGGAAAAATCGGTTGAACAGGTTAAAGCATGGAAATTAGACACACTTTCCCGCTTTGTTCTCGATGTTAATTTATCGCCGATTCACATGGGAGACCCTGAATTATGCAAGAAAGTAATCGACATTTTACATAAATATGATTTTCCTCCCGAAAAATTAAGTTTGGAAATTACTGAAAGCGTTGATGTGGAATTTAATGAACGGACGCTGAATATGCTGGAGAATTTCAACAAAGAAGGCATCTCTCTTTCTTTGGACGATTTTGGAACGGGCTATTCATCATTCTCAAAATTAAATATGCTGCCAATAGATGTTATCAAACTGGATCAGTCTTTTGTGCTTGATGTTGAGCACGATGATTATTTAAGCCATGTCATCCGCATTATGGTTGATTTCGCTCATACCGCGGGATTCAAAGTAATCGCGGAAGGCATCGAGAACGCGACTCAAATGCAGATTCTCCTGGATCATCATGTTGATTATTTCCAGGGCTATCTTTTTTCCAAACCGCTTTCCGGTACGGATCTGGAAAGCAATCTGAATAACTTTTCCAATTCCGTAAATGTGTTTCCCGTGAGAACTATCAAAGCGATAAACATAAATACGGTGAATAAACCGGGCGGTGGCTATTCCCTTTCCGTCGATTTAGCCAGACTGATAAACCACTGTCTTTTCCTTTTAAACAGCGAACTAAATATTGCCGACGCTACAAAACAAGTATTAAAACTGATCGGTGAACAAATCAGAGTAAGCCGGGCCTATGTTGTTTTGTTACCCGGCAAAGCGATCCGGAATATATATCAATGGTACACACCGGAGATTGAATCAAAATTAATAGTGACTGATACTGACGCGCAGAATTTTGTACCCTCCGATTTGTGGTATCAGATATTTGAGAACGACGGCATTATTCTTGCCTCGGATACAACGCTGCTGCCGGAAGAAATGAAATCCGATATGGAAAAACTGCATATCAACGCTATAGTAGAATTTCCGATCTGGGACAAGGGAAAAATGATTGGTACTTTCGGCGTTAATGAATACGTGAGGAAAAGCAGGGAATGGACCGCGGAGGAAGTTCAATTTTTATATCATGTATGCGTTCTTTTCGCGGGCATCATTAAACGTCACTTTCTGCACATGGAAATTCAGACCCGCAGTGAAGTGTTAACCGTCATAATGGATCAGCTGGATATTGATGTTTATGTCGCGGATGTAGAGACCAAAAAAATAATATTTGCCAATAAAAGGATGCAGGAAAGTTATCATTTTTCTTATTTGGATAATGTATATTGTTATGATATTGTCGGTGCGGGATATCCTTGTGAAAACTGCCTGTTAGATGAGGTGAGGAAGAATGAAGGAAAGCTCCTCATCAGGGATTCATTCAGCGAAATTACGCAGCGTCATTACAGGAATTATGATAGTATCATTCCCTGGAGCGGGGAAACGAAAGAGGTTCATCTGCATTATGCTATGGATATTTCCCAAATTCACAAATACCAGGATCAGATAAAAATTTTCACTTCTATGGACATGGATGTATTCACAACCACTTTAAGCAAGTCGTCATTTATCAGTGCGGTAAAGAATCTGTCGCGGGTTTCGAGCGGAGCGGATTTCATTATCAGTATTTGCATGGTCAAGATACCGAATCTGGGATTGATCAACCAGCAGTTCGGCGATACCATCGGCGACGATGTAATACAAAGTACGGCCCATGTGCTGCGGCAGACATTCAGATCCTATGATATTATCGGACGTTACAGCAACAATGAATTTATTCTTGCCCTATCGTCATGTACGGATGTTCTGGCGAAAACAAAATTGGATTCCGTTATTACAAACCTGGTTAAGCTTTCCAAAACCAAGCATTGGAATTTCAAGCCAAAACTTCAGTACGGAATTTCCATGAGCGCGGAGATTGATATTGACAATGAATCCGATGATTATCTGGAACAGTTGATTTCTATGGCCGAGGAAAGAATGAACGCAAACGAGAAATAATGAATATTTGTTCTCTTCTCATTCTGCTTTTCTCATGGTTATTTGGTTACTGATTTCGTCAATAGCTTTATCTTCTTCCGATAAGATAAATTTCTTATAATCTTTTTCCCTTTTTTCTTTCAGCTTCTCCAATATTTTTTTCTCTTTTGACGCTTCTAAATAAACATCCCTTGCCTCAAATACGCTGAGTTCCGCTTTCGCGGCATCTTCCAATAACTTGTCGGCGGCGCGGTCAAGGCGCAGAATATACAAATCCGCATAGCGTATTTCAGACGCGGTTTTTCCGGTTTGAAAACGCAGCGAGGCTGCCTCCAGTCTTTTTGCCGCCGTATTTTTTATTTCATTTTCTATACGGTTTAATTCACCGACAGCGTGACCAAGCGCAATTTCCGCTTCACGTTCTCCATAAGACTTAAGCTCAAGAAGTTTTTCCAATTTGAATTGAAATCTTTTCATTTGACTAAACCTTATATTGACTTCCCGGTCAACGACTGTTCAGTCACTGACTGCTTAGTCATTGAGTAGGTATTCATTGAAGGAAGATGACCGGGAACATTGGTGCTTTCATAAGCGCCCAGTTCTTCCGCGGGGATTTCCATTTCCGCGATAATTCCCATCATCTTTAAAGTTTCGGGAATTGTCCCTTTATCATCTATCGATTGGATAAGGAAATCGTCGATAGCTTTCTTTTTAGCGATTGCCTCATCGATGAGAGGATTCGTACCGGCGTGATAAGCGCCGACATTGATAAGGTCTTCTGATTCCGCATAAGATGCCATGAGCCTGCGGATATAGCCCGCGGCTTTTTTTGTGACAGGACCGTTAATCACCGATGACAAACGGGAAACACTTTGCAGCACATCGATGGCGGGATAGTGGTACTGCTGTGCAAGATGCCGCGACAATACAATGTGACCGTCAAGAATTCCGCGGACGGTATCGGCAATGGGTTCATCCATATCGTCACCGTCAACGAGAATAGTATAAAACCCTGTGATGGTTCCTTTGTCGGAAGTTCCGCATCGTTCCAAAAGTCTCGGCATGGAATCGAAGACGCTGGGAGTATAGCCCCTTGTCGCGGGAGGCTCGCCGGATGCCAGTCCTATTTCACGCTGGGCTCTCGCAAAACGGGTGATGGAATCGAACAGGAGCATGACATTGCAGCCCTCGTCACGGAAGTATTCCGCGACAGCTGTAGCGACATAGGCCCCCCGAAGGCGCGCAAGGGGCGGAGCGTTTGAAGGAGTTACCACAAGAACAGAACGGGCCAAACCTTCCGGGCCTAAATCGTTTGCGATAAAATCATTTACTTCCCTGCCGCGCTCTCCTATAAGGGCAACCACATTGACGTCGGCGTTTGTGTTTCTGGCAATCATTCCCATAAGCGTTGATTTTCCGACGCCGGAACCGGAAAAAATTCCGAGCCGCTGTCCGCGGCCCACGGACAGCAATCCGTCAATGGCTCTGACGCCCGTGGCAATCCATTCGGTGATCCTTTTTCTTTTAAGCGGGTCGGGAGCATCGGCCACGGCGGGATAACGGAGCGTTGAATCGATATCGCCCTTCCCGTCCGCCGGACGGCCAAGGGAATCCAACACTCTGCCGAGAAGGTTTCTTGAAACAGGAACGCTTAAACGTTCACCTGACGCTACGACCCGGCTTCCGCATTCAATGCCTGCCGTATCATCATAAGACATGAGCTGCACAATATCGCCCCGCAGCCCGACGACTTCCGCCTGGATAACCGTATGTTCTTTTTCAAGTTCGATACGGCAGATTTCGCCGACAATAGCCTGCGGTCCGTGACTCTCGATTAAAAGCCCTTGTACCTTTACTACATGACCGACGCATTTTATGGTATCGATTCTTTCGGTAAGTTCAATATATTTTTCTATTACCCGGTCCATCAGGCGTCCTCCCTTAGATACCATCCGCGGAGTTCGTTTTGGCCTTTGCCTTGATCGGCGACATTTCAAGAATTTTCGTTTCCAGTTCCGCGAGCTGACTGGCAATTCTCGCGTCGATTTCACCAAAGTCGGTTTCAATGATGCAGCCGCCGCGGTCAACGCTTGAATCCTCAAGAATCTGAATCGATTTTGCCCCTTCCACCAACGCGGTAAAATCCTTCATGTGTTCTGTAGAAAGTTTGAGGTCCGCCATATTCACTTTGATGATAATATTTCCCCTGCCTTTTACTTTCCGGAGAGCCTGAATGACATTTGAAATAATTACATTACGCTGATTTTCGGAAATAACTTTGATGACCTTCCGGGAAATGAGCAGCACAAGATCGATAATCTGCTGTTCTGTTTCCGCGAGAATTTCCGCGCGCTTATCCTGGGCGCGTTCCAAAACAACCTGCGTTCTTTCGACAAGCCGCTCAACTTCCGCCTTGCCTTCCGCAAACCCTTTTTCACGGCCTTCACTCCGGCCCTGTTTTTCCGCTGCCGCTTTATCCGCTTCAAAGGCCGACTGCGCATCGCTGACGACCTTTGCCGCCGCTTCTTTTGCGTTGGCGATAATTTTTTCCGCTTCATCTTCGGCGGCTCTTTTGAGCGACTGGGCTTGATCGGTCTTGTTTTTTACTTCCAGAAAAGCCGCCTGCTCGGCTTCATTTTTTATTGCTTCAGCTTCGGCCTTCACGCTGTTCAGCATAACTTCTTTTTCTTGAGCCCAATTCGCTTTGAAAAGTTCAGCTTCACGGCGAAGATCATCCGCGGTAGGACCTCTGTATTCTTCAACGTCCTCAAGCTCTTCAATATCTTTTACCTGAGGCGCGAAATGTCCCGAGTCGGGATAACTCTGCGGAGGATCAAGCACTATTTTTTTATCACTGATGACAACTTCACCGGGCCTGAATACTGTTTTTGCCATACGCTATACCACCAGTTCATCTTCACCGGAACGGGCAACAACAATTTCGCCGGTATCTTCCAGGTGCCGGATAATCGATACGATTTTTTGCTGGGCTTCTTCAACGTCCTTGAGGCGGACAGGGCCCATGTATTCCATATCTTCTTTCAGCATTCCCGCGGCGCGCTTGGACATGTTGCGGAAAATCTTATCCTGAACTTCTGTGTCCACCGATTTAAGAGCCTTTGCCAATTCCTGGGAATCAACTTCGCGCATAACTTTCTGAATCGCCCTATCGTCAAGCATAACAATGTCTTCAAATACGAACATGCGCTTCTTGATTTCTTCCGCAAGTTCGGGGTCTTCATCTTCCAGCGCTTCGATGATCTGCTTTTCCGACGAACGGTCAACAAGGTTAAGAATTTCTACGATGCTTTCGACGCCGCCCGCCGCGGTATAATCTTCACTGGAGAGCGTGGAAAGTTTCTTTTCCAAAACACGTTCCACTTCGCGGAGAACTTCGGGACTCGTGCGGTCCATGGTTGCGATACGCCGCGCAACATCGCTCTGCACTTCGTGGGGCAGGTTCTGCAAAATGACCGAAGCCTTGTTCGGTTCAAGGTAGGCAAGGATAAGCGCTATCGTCTGCGGATGTTCCTGCTGGATGAAGTTCAAAAGATGCGCGGGATCGGTGCGGCGGATAAAATCGAAAGGCCGTACCTGCAGGCTCGATGTAAGCCGGTTGATAATATCGATGGCCTTTTGACTGCCGAGCGATTTTTCCAAAAGCTCCCTGGCATAATCGATGCCGCCCGTAGAAATAAATTCGTTTGCCATCATGAGTTCCTGGAACTCCTGAAGGACCGCGTCTTTTTGATCGGGCTCAATCGTTTCAAGCCGCGCTATTTCAAAAGTGAGCGTTTCAATTTCATCTTCCCGAAGATATTTAAAAATCTCGGCGGATATTTCAGAACCGATGCTTACGAGAAAGATGGCCGCCTTCTGCCGGCCTGTATAATCTTTTATTCCTTTATTTTTTTTGCCGGAGCCTTCCTTAGCCATAGACTATTCCTCCAAAAGCCAGGTTCTGATGAGCTGGGCCACATCTTCGGGATGTTCTTTTGCCATGTTGACGGCGTTCTCCTGAAGCTCCATCCGTTTCCGTTCTTCCACAGACATGGAAACTTCCACGCCTTCTTCTTCCGCCTGGCGGAGGGCGCTTTCCCTCATCATCTGGTGCTGCCTGGAAAGTTCTTCTTCCCGGAGCCGTCTGCGTCTTTCCATTTCTCTCATAATAAGTTTAACCGCAATGAAAATAACCAGCAAGACCGCGATGGCGGACAAGGCAATGATGCCGAACATTTCAAACTGCTGAGCCCGGAAATACGCCGCGTCCGCTTCGGCAAATTCCAGCGTCCTGTCAAAGGGGATGTTCTGAACAGAAACGGAATCGCCGCGGCTTTCGTTGTAGCCGATAGCATCCTGAATAAGAAGCTGCGTTGCCGCAAGGGTACTGGCCGGAACCGGAATATATTCCCGCTCAATGGTTTTATTCGGAAGCACAACAGGATTCCCGTCTTCACCGTACTTTGGAATCCACTGTCCGTCGATGTTTACGGAAACGGTTACGCGGTCAATCATCGGACTTTTTTCTTCTTCAATCTGCCTCCTCGAGATTTCATTATTCTCGAAGTGCGTTTCTTGATTTACTGTCCCATAAAGGTTGCTCATGTCGCGCATAACAGGAGTTGTCTGTCCTTCCACTCCGGGAGGTCCTTCGGGGTTAAAGCCCGTGCCTTCCCAGTTTGTGCTTGTTGTCTGCAACGCTCCGGGAATCGATTGCACATACATCGAATCATCATACGGCAAACCGGGAGTTCTCGGCTTCAAAATAGTAGGAAGCAGCTCTGTCGTACTGATCAATTTTTTGGACATGTCCATATCGATTTTTATATCAAGGTCACGGACACGATCGACGGAGAATGTTTTCTGAAGAGATGAAAGAATTTTTCTGCTGTACTCAGCTTCTTTTTCTCTGATAAAATCTTGTTGACGTTTTGTCAAGGTCAATATATCAAAATCCCTCATTCCTTCAAAATCATTGAGAATATGACTGTCGTTGTCGGAGATGGTGATGTTTTCATCTTTCAAGCCTTGTACCGCGTTCTTCACGAGTTTCTGAATGCCTTCAATCTTCTTGCGGTTTTCGGCAATGTCGCTTCCCGGCCTGGGCGTTATGATGATGCTCGCGGTTGTTTCATCCTGCTGGGACGCAAAGAGTTCCTTCGGCGGAACAACAAGCGTTACGCTCGCGTCGTCAATATCGTTCAGTGCCCTAAGATGATCGACAATCATTTGGGTGATGGCGCGCTGAAGATTTACGTTGCGTTCAAAGTCGGTGATGGTCCATCGTTCCCGGTCAAAAATTTCCCAGGGACTGGTGCCGGAAGGAATGAGGTCTTCCCGAATGAGAATAGCACGCATCTGTCTCGCGGTTTTTTCATCCTGCACCATGACAACGCCCGCGGATGAAACGGAAGTACGGACTCCCTCGGCATTAATGCGCGTGATGATCCGGTCCAACACATCTTCGTCTCTGATGGGGGCATCGATGACAGGAACCATACTTGGACTGGCGGATACCGCAAAGAGCGCGATTGTTCCTCCGACGGCAGCAAGCACTATACCGACGAGAATCAGCCTTTGCACTATGGACCATTTTGTCCAAAGCGTTTTGATTTGATCAAAAAATCTTTTAAACCATTCGTTCATATTCCCCTCCCCAGAAGAACGTCTGTGCTATGCGCGCATCCTGCCGCACATCACCGGGTATTTATGATATCTTTCCAGCCCTGAACTATACGGCTCAGAACAGTTCTTGTTATATTCAATGCCAGGGACGCTTCCGCCTGGGCTTTTGTTATGTCATGCACATCGACGGAACCAGGATCGATAATCGACTGCTGTATCAAATTGCTCGGCTGCTGCTGCAAAGCGCTTACCTCGTCCAATGCCTGGAGCATCGCGTCATCAAAAGTTCCCGATCTTGTTACCGCTTCCGCGCCGATAACATTTCCTAATTCATTTATTGCTTCGCCCGTAATGATGTTCGTATTTTTTTCACCGCGGACAAAGTTTCTCATGTTGTTAGCCTGCATCATGGGAAGATCGCGGAGACTCAACAGTTCAGGTTTAAATATGTTCATCTATCTGTCTCCTATCTGCTGCCGATTTCCAGGGCTTTCATAAACATGGCTTTGTATCCGTCAATGATGCTCGCGTTTGCTTCGTAAGCGCGGGATGCCGCGATAAGGTCGGTCATTTCCGTAACGACATCAACATTCGGCATTTCCACGTATCCCGCGTTGGGACCGGTTTTAAGCGCGTCAGGATGCGTGGGATCGTAGACGAGCCTGGGCGGACTGGTATCTTTTTCGATGGATACAACACGCACGCCTTCTCCGCCGCCGTTGTCCATGCCGTCTGGTAAAAACGGAGAACGCCAATACGGTTCTTCCGCGATAGGCCGGAACACTATTCGGCTTTTTCTGAAAGGTCCGCCCTCCTGGGTTCTCGTGGTGTTGGCGTTGGCAATGTTATCGGCAATAACATCGGAACGGAGCCGCTGGGCGGACAAGCCTGTTGACGCGATATTTATGGCATTAAAAAGTCCCATTGCTTACTCCTTACCGTAACACCAGATTGATCTGGCCGTATTCAAAAGCCTGCGATTGCGCCAGAAGCGTATACATCATCTGGTTTTTTAAAGCCAGGGTGTGTTCCTGTTCGGCGTCAACGTTGTTTCCGTTTGCCTTCGATGTTGATACATAATCGAGAATCCGTCTTGGTTCAACTTTCGTATAATCCAAGGGTTTATAAAAAGGCATGTGTTTGTCGCTTGTCATTTTCGCTTCAAACAAAGGCTGCCGTTTTTCGGATTCGAGCGCTTTCTTCAATTCGCTTTCAAAGGCCAAATCGGAACGCTTGAAGTTGGGCACTTCCTGGTTCGCAAGGTTGTTGGCGATAACATTCTCGCGGATAAGACCGGCATCCATAGCCCTGTGAATTAAGTCTGTCGTTTTCAAAAAATTATTTATCAATCTTATCCTCCTCTTCCCAAGACTTGTCCAAAAAACAAACCTTCTTAATAATCATCGGTAAAACAAAAAAAAGATTTAGTTTACTGATGATAATTTTTTCTATTTGTCACTTTTGCTTATCAAACTCCGCGGACAAAACCCAGGAAAAACCATATTTATCCTTTACCATGCCGCTGATGCCGCCGTCATGCGGCGGCGGATTTGTCTGCAAGACTTCAATAACAACGCCTTCTTCAGCAAGTATGTCAAACGCTTTATGCGCCTTGTCTACGCTTGCACAGTACACATGAATACTGACTGCCGAACCTTTCTCAACCGGCCAGACCGCATCGGCGCCGCTGACTCCTCCTGTTTCAGTAAGCATGACATGACCATGCATAATTTTATTCTTTTGAGTTTTATCCATATCAGGATAGGCGCTGTCCGGCGCGTCACTGTAACGCGCAAGTACGGGTTCTTGTCCGCCAAAAGCGCGCTGATACAAACGGAACGCTTCTTCACATTCTCCTGTGAAATTAAGATACGGCATTATCACAGCTGTTCTCCTTTTCCTGAAACAATTTCATAGACAAATCCTAATTATAAAATATACCGTCCCAAATCTTTATTCACCACGATATCGCGGAGTCTTTCATTTACGTATTCTTCCGTGATGGGAACTTTAATGGGCGCGATGTCCGGCGCTTCAAATGAAAGTTCTTCCAGGAGCGCTTCCATAATTGTGTGCAGTCTTCTTGCTCCGATATTTTCCAGTTTGGAATTCACTTCGGCCGCCAGAACCGCCAGGCGTTCAATCGCGCCGGGGGTAAATTCAACCTCGACCTTTTCGGTGGAAAGCAGATCGATGTACTGTTTGGTCAGCGCGTTTTTCGGTTCCGTCAAAATCCGGAGGAACTCTTCCTTGCCGAGGGATTCAAGTTCCACACGAAGGGGGAACCGGCCCTGGAGTTCGGGAATCAAATCCGAAGGTTTGCTTACGTTGAAAGCGCCGGCTCCGATAAAAAGAATATGATCGGTTTCGACCGGCCCCCATTTGGTATTCACCGTAGCGCCTTCAACAATGGGAAGAATATCCCGCTGAACGCCTTCTCTCGATACATCGGTACCGCCGGACCGTTCGCCGCGGACGGCAATCTTATCGATTTCATCGATAAAGACGATGCCGGTTTGTTCAACGCGCTGACGGGCTTCGTCGCTTACCCGTTCACGGTCGATCAGTTTTTCGGATTCTTCGGCCATCAGGATTTCCCTGGCTCTTGCTACGGTAACAAGTTTCTTTTTTTTGTTGCCGCCGAAAAGTCCGGCAATTCCCGAAAGGCTTGATTCAATATCGTCCATATTGCCGCCCATCATTTCCATCATAGGAAACTGAGGAGCCTGGTTTATCATTATTTCAACTTGTTTGTCTTCCAGTTTTCCATCGCGAAGCATGACGCGGAATTTTTCCCTCGTGGATTTTGCTTCTTCGGAATTTTGAGTTTGGTCAGGCAATTCCGGAACAGCTTCCGCTTCGTCTTCTTCGCTTGGCGCTGCTCCCACCTGAATGGTCGCTCCCATAAACGCGGGACCGGGACTTCCCTGACTGGGATTAAAACTAAAAGCGTTTACCGGTTTTACCACGGGCCCGGATTTCTTCTTCGCGTTTTTTTTAGCGCCGCTTCCCGGAAGAAGAAGATCGAGTAAGGCTTCTTCGGTATGCTTCTGCGCTTCCGCCGTTACGGTTTCCTGCATCTCCTGTTTTACTATTTGAATACCGGCGGCCATGAGATCGCGGATCATGGATTCAACATCGCGGCCTACGTATCCGACTTCCGTGTATTTTGTAGCTTCAACTTTTATGAAAGGAGAACCTGTCAGTCTTGCGAGCCGCCGGGCGATTTCCGTTTTACCAACGCCGGTGGGACCTATCATAAGAATGTTTTTCGGAGCAATATCTTCTCTCGTTTCCGGATCGAGCTTGAGCCGCCGAATCCGGTTGCGCAGAGCTACCGCTACCGCCCGTTTTGCTTTTTTCTGTCCTACAATATACTTGTCCAGCTCCGCCACAATTTCTCTGGGAGTGAGGGCATCTAAATTTTTTTCCGTCATTCGCTTAATTCCTCCAGCGTAATGTTATCATTCGTATAAATACAAATACCGCCTGCTATTTTTAAACTTCGTTCCGCAATCTCCGCGGCCGTTAATTCACAGCCGCTGTCAAGATACGCAAGCGCCGCGGCATAGGCAAAATTTCCGCCCGAACCTATGGCAAGCACATCCTCGGCCGGTTCTATCACGTCGCCGGTTCCGGATATAAGCAGCGTTTTGTGGATGTCCGCAACAAGAAGCAGCGCTTCCAGTTTGCGGAGCGCGCGGTCGGTTCTCCAGAGAGTCGCAAGCTCTACCGCTGCCCTCGTAAGATCACCGGAATATTCTTTCAGCTTTTCTTCAAATCTATCAAACAGAGTGAAAGCATCGGCCGTCGCTCCGGCAAACCCGCAGAGAACTTTTCCGTCCATAATCCGCCGGACCTTTCTCGCGTTATTCTTCATTACGGTATCGCCCATCGTTACCTGGCCGTCTCCCGCCATAGCCGCTTTGCCGTTTTTTCGGACGGCGATAACCGTTGTACTTCGTATCTTCATATTATTATCCTGCCTTTATCCATTCCGTTTCTTTGCTCCGCCGTGAGGATGAGCCTTTGTATATACTTCTTTCAGTCTTTCCATATTCACGTGAGCATAACGCTGTGTGGTGGAAAGACTGGCATGACCGAGCAATTCCTGCACCACCCGGACATCGCAGCCCGAGTTTACCAAATGGGTCGCGAAACTGTGCCGCAGAGCGTGGGGATGAATATTTTTCTGCAGCCCGGACCGTTCCGAATATTTGCCGATAATCCATCTGATTCCCGATACCGACAACGCCCTGCCTTTCCGATTAACAAAAAGATTGTCCGTAGGACTTTCCGCTTTAATGCTCGCGCTCCTCGCGGGCATATACGCTAAAAGAGCGTCCTTTCCTTCGTCGGAAAAAAACACATAACGTTCTTTATCACCTTTCCCGATAACCCTGCCGCCGCTCATATCTTTTGATACATTGGAAAGTTTTAACGACGCGAGTTCCGAAATACGAAGCCCCGCCGAATACATCGCAAGAATCAACGCTTTATCACGAAGGGGCCAGAGAATGCCCGCGGTATCCGGAAGCTCGGCAAAACTTGCCATTTCTCCTTCCCAAAGAAAAGCCGGAAGCGTCTTGGGAGCTTTCAAGTTACGCAGATTTGACGTAGGATCGTCTTCACGAAATCCAAAGCGAATAAGCCAGCGGTAAAATCCCCTGATTGATGATAAGGCCCGGTTTACGCTGACCGCCGCGGTTCCTTCCGCGCTCGCGTCCGCGATAAAACTTCTCACTTCGTGGGCGCTCGCCTTTTCAATCTCAAGATCATGATTTTCACAGTACGCGCAAAAATGATCGAGGTCCTTCCCATAAGCGAGAATCGTTCTTTCGGAAACGCCTTTCACGGTTCTTAGGTAACTAAGATAATCCGGCACTTTATGTATCATCAGAGGATCCTTCATCGCCCGCATCGTGGAGATAATCGCAGTCGGGATTGATGCAGGCTTTGTGAGAGCCGTTTTTCTTGTCGTACTTTTCCACCATGAATTGTCCGCACTTGGGACAATTCTGGCCGGTCGGTTTAAAGTGGCTGATAAAATCGCATTCGGGATAATTCGTGCAGCCGTAAAATTCTTTTCCCCTGCCTTTTGTTTTCCGCGCGACAATATCGCCGCCGCATCCAGGACGCGGACATTTCGCGAGCGGAATCGATTTTGTATTCCGGCATTCCGGAAATCCCGAACACGCGAGAAAGAAGCCGAAGCGGCCGAGCTTTTTCATCATTTTTCTGCCGCATTTTTCGCAGACAATATCGGTTTCTTCGTCCAGGGAACCTTTGAATGATTCAAGCGTTTTTCCTACTTCATCAACACGGTCTTTGAAAGGCTGATAAAATTCACCGATCATGTCGGCCCAGCGGATTTTATTTTCCTCGACCTCGTCAAGTTTATTTTCCATTTCGGCGGTAAAGCCCGCGTTCACGACATGGGGAAAATATTCCACAAGCATATCGCAGATCATTCTGCCGAGCAAAGTCGGAACAAGCTGCTTATTGGAACGCGTTACATAATACCGGTCAAGCAGAACCGAAATGATCGGCGCGTATGTTGAAGGCCGGCCGATTCCTTTTTCTTCAAGCGTCTTAACGATAGACGCGTCGGTGTAGCGCGCGGGCCCCTGGGTAAAATGCTGTTCGGGATAAAACTTATCGATGTCCACAAGATCGCCGGTTTTCAGTTTCGGGAGAGCGTCGCTTTTATCTTCTTTGGTGCTAAGGAGCTTCATCACCTTGTAAAAACCTTTTTCAATGATCTTGGAACCTGATATACGGAACATGCCTTCGCCTGAACTTATGTCAATGCTGATGGTTTTCGTCTTTGCGGGATTCATTTGGCTTGATACAAAACGCTCCCAAATAATCGTGTACAGTTTCAGCTGGTCTTTTGTAAGATGATCTTTCACCTCATCGGGAGTGTACGTAACATATGTCGGCCTGATGGCTTCATGCGCGTCCTGCGCTTTTTTCCCGACAGAATATTCCACCGCTTTTTCGGGAAGATCATTGGGATACTTTTCCCCGATCCAGTCACGGACTTCGGTCAAAGCGGTTTCTGAAATACGCACGGAATCGGTACGCATGTAGGTGATAAGCCCGACGCGCGAACTTCCAATGTTCACGCCTTCGTAAAGCTGCTGCGCGATCTGCATGGTTTTCTTGCTGGTAAAACCAAGCCGGTTTGCGGCGGATTGCTGAAGCTGTGAAGTGGTAAAAGGCGGCTTGGGCCGTATCGTCTTTTCCGTTTCGCGGATATCCGCAACTTTTGACTCCGCGTCTTTAAGCTGCGCGATGAGTGCGTTTACGTCAGCTTCACTTTTAAGTTCCGGCTTCTCACCCTTCCATGAAACAAGCTGAGCGGTAAACGATGATTTGCCTACCTTAAAGTCCGCTTCCAGCGTCCAATATTCTTCGGGGATAAACGATTCAACTTCTTTCTCGCGTTCGCAGATAAGGCGCAGCGCGACCGATTGAACCCTTCCCGCGGAAAGCCCGTTTTTCACTTTCTTCCACAAGAGCGGCGAAAGGTTGTATCCTACCAACCGGTCCAGAACACGGCGCGCTTTTTGGGCGTTTACTTTATCTTCATCAATCTCCGTCGGATGTGACACCGCGTCCTGAATCGCGATGGGCGTAATCTCGTTGAAGGTAATCCGTTTGATGGGAACGGTTTCGCTTTTCAGTCTGATGGCGTTCCTCAGATGATACGCAATGGCTTCCCCTTCGCGGTCATTATCGCTTGCGAGCAGCACTTCGTTTGCTTTTTTCGCGTCGCTCTGAAGTTCCTTTAAAAGTTTCGCCCTTCCCCGAACCGTAATGTATTCGGGTTCATAGCTGTGATCAACATCAACCGCCATTCTCGATTTGGGCAGGTCGATAAGATGTCCCATAGATGCTTTTACCGTGTAGGAAGGCCCCAAATACTTTTCGATAGTTTTTGCCTTTGCCGGCGATTCTACAATAACGAGGTTTTTTTTATCATGAGCCTTTTTACTCTTTGCCATACCTCACTCCTCACTCAAGACAATTCACGCTTTTATTTTAATATTTAGAGACCGGGCAAGAGATGCCGCCAGAGACTCTCCGGTAAAGGAACGTTCATCTTCCTGATAACGCCCCGCTGAAATTCCCCATTCTTGAAACAATGTCTCAATAGTACATAGTACAGGAGCCCCATCCTCATGAAGCTTCCTGGTTCCTTCCCCGTTTTTTCCGGCGAGTCCGGCGCCCGCTACCCAAACATCCCTGCCCTGCTCTAAAGCAAACTGGGCGGTGATTAAAGCTCCCGACTTTAACGGAGCTTCCACAACAATTAAACCCCGGCTCAAGGCGGAAATGATCCTGTTACGGGCAGGAAAATGCCACTTAAAAGGTTTTGTTCCCGGAACATATTCGCTCATAATGCAGCCGCCCTGATCAAGAATCCTCGCGGCAATCATCCTGTTTGAGACAGGGTAAATCACATCCGCGCCTGAGCCGAGAACCGCAACCGTCGGCGCTCCGCCTTCAAGATTTCCCCGGTGGCTCATCGCGTCAATTCCCAGGGCAAGTCCCGAAATCACGGGGATCCCCGCCCTTCCTAGCGCCCTGGCAAAATCATAAGCCTCCGCCATCGCGGGCGCGCTTGGCTTCCTTGTTCCGACCATCCCGGCAAGCATACGCTCAGGATTCGGAAGAACACCTCTGTAATAGATTACCAATGGAGGATCGCTTGTTTCCCGCAAAAGGGGCGGATATTCTTTTTCACGGTATGTTACCCAGGATATTCCCCGCCGCTCCGCGGTTTCGGCAATCCGCGAAGCCTCATTATAAACAGCCTCCATCGGAGGAAACGGATTTTTGATTGATCTTCCCAGAAAACCTTCAAGGTCTTTTTTTGAAAGTACCGAAAAATTACCGTTAAAGTCAAGTTTTTTAGACAAACAAACTTTTTCCTGAAGCGAAATTCCGGGTATTATGGATATGGCTAAGTCTATCAATGCGTTACAAGCCATAAATGCCGTCCAAAATAATCTGTTTGTTTTTTAAGGCTTCGTTCTTTCGTTCTTCATTCCGTGTTCTGGAAATAATTTCATCGTAGGCGGATATTGCTTTTTCACTTTCTCCGCTTACGTAATACGCTCCCGCCAAAACAAAAAGAGCGTCAACATCATAGGTCCGAAGCTGATACACATACCGTTCAAGATACGGAATCGCTTCGGGTGCGCGGCCGAGTTCATATACATACAGCACGCCCAACCCGTAATAAGGCCTCGAATAAGTTTGATCCAGGGCAATCGCTTTTAAATAAGATTCTTCGGAAAGATCATAATACGGCTGCACTTCCGCTCCGTAAGAAGCCTTTGCCATTTGTCCGGAACAAACTCCCTTTAAATAATGCAGAAAAGGATCTGTAGGATAATAAAAAACCGCTCTGTCTATTGCGTTTAACGCATCGCCGTACATCTGTTTATCGTGCAGGCGGGTTGCCAAAATTTTCCAATAAAGACCTGTCTTGTCCGCGTCATTGAGATATTTGCTCAGTTCATTTTCGTAAAGAGCGATAGCGGTTTTAAGGTCTTCAATGGACGCGGGAGTGCTGCCGTTTTCAGGTCCGAGTTCCGCGATACGTTTCGCCAAATCGCTCCTCACGGCATTGCGCTGAACCATAAACATAACGCATACAGCCGCAATGATGATTACAAAAATGACTAATGCGATAAAAGGTCCCTTATCCAGCTTTTTTTTCATTCTGTATATTCCCGCAGTTTCGGCATGAAACGCCTGTGGTTTTCTCTTAAAAGAGAAACATCCACATGAGTATAAATCTGAGTTGTCGTCAGATCCGCATGACCTAAAAGTTCCTGAACGCTCCGCAAATCGGCGCCGCCGGAAAGAAGCTCTGTAGCGTAACTGTGCCGCAGAACATGCAGCCTGGAACTCGTTCCCGCAAGTCCTGTAACGGCTGAATAATTCTTCCAGATTCCCTTGCGGGAAAGCCGCTTGCCCGATCTGCCGATAAAAAGAGCCTGGCTTCTCACCGCTCCCGCGAGGCGCGGCCTTGCGTCACGAAGATACAAGCGCAGCCACTTTTCCGCTTCTTCGCCAAAGGGAACAAGGCGTTCCTTGTTTCCTTTTCCTCTGATACGCGCTATCCCTTTTTCAAAAAAAACATCCTGTACATTTAATGTTACCGCTTCCGAAACCCGAAGTCCGGCCGAATAAATCAGCTCAAAAATTGTCCTATCCCGAAGGCCAATCGGCGTACTGTGATCGACTGTTTCAAGCATTCTGTCTACGGCTTCCCTGGACAAGACAGATGGAAGACGCATACTCCGCCGGGGGCTTTCCAAAATTGACACAGGATTATCCGTTCTTACTTGTTCATCGATCATAAACCTAAAGAACGATCTCAAGGCGGAGATTGCTTTAGCGATGGAACGGGAATCTAACGCGTCTTGTACTCTTCTATAATCCAAATAATCTGAAATCCCGGCACTGTCGATGGATTCTACATCAAGATTATTGGCTGCAATCCATTCAAGAAGATGCCTCACTTCGGCTTTGTATGTTTCAACTGTCAGCGGAGCACGCCGTTCCAAAGCAAGCAGCCTCGAACGGTACCGTTCCAAGATTGCCGGGATTTTCATAGCTTACTCATCCTTTGAACCCGAGACCGATTTTTTTTCCTGCGCGCGGTATTTAGGATCTCTCCACAAAGGAGGAACATCCAAATCTTCATCGTTGAAATTTCTTTGACTCAAAAAGTTTCCGGAACTTTTGCTTCTTTCGGCAAAGCGCTGAAAATCGCCGTAAGGAACATAATCACTCTGTTTATCCGCGTTTTTCCCCGGGGAAGCATTGCTTGTTACCGTCAAAATGTTTTCCGATTGGAATCCCGTAGCAATCATCGTAACGCTGATTGAATTATTCAATTTGACATCTTCGGCCGTGCCGAAAATAATTAAGGCTTCGGGGTCTATATTGGCGGTAATGGTCCTGATAACTTCCTCAACTTCCGGAAGGGAAATAT
This sequence comes from Treponema sp. UBA937, assembly GCA_002293455.1. Classification (GTDB taxonomy): domain Bacteria; phylum Spirochaetota; class Spirochaetia; order Treponematales; family Breznakiellaceae; genus UBA937. The sequence goes on along the minus strand of DBDH01000095.1, from coordinate 33,741 downwards.
CTTCTCCGCCGGTAATACTTACCAGAACATTTTTTGCCCCCTCAATATTGGAACCTTCCAAAAGAGGATTCTTCACAGCCTTGAGGGCCGCTTCTTCAGCCCTATTGCTTCCGGTAGCTTCGCCGATTCCCATCAGAGCGTCGCCCTGTTCATGCATCGTAGTTTTTACATCCGCGAAATCGATATTGATAAGTCCGGGAACGGTAATGAGATCGGATATGCCCTGAACGCCTTGCCGAAGAACATCGTCCGCCATAAGGAAGGCTTTTTTAATCGGCGTTTTATCATCGACCAATTTCATAAGATACTGGTTAGGAATTACAATGAGCGTATCCACCGCTTCGCGCATTTTAGCAATGCCGTCTTCCGCAAGGCGCATTTTAGTCCGGCCTTCAAAATCGAAAGGCTTTGTCACTACGCCGACAGTAAGAGCTCCCAGTTCCCGCGCAACCTGCGCAATCACCGGAGCCGCTCCCGTACCGGTGCCGCCGCCCATTCCGGCCGTTACAAAAACCATGTCCGCGCCTTTAAGGGCGTTCATAATTTGATCCCGGTCTTCCATTGCGGCTTTTTCACCGACATCAGGTCTTCCTCCGGCGCCTAATCCTCCAGTGAGCCTGGAACCAATGGATATTTTTACCGGCGCTTTAGACTGATTCAAAGCCTGCAAATCGGTATTGGCGGCAATAAACTGCACATTCTGTAAACCGCCTTCAATCATTCTGTTTACCGCGTTTGAGCCGCCGCCGCCTGCGCCAATCACCTTGATAACCGTAGGATTTGGATAACCTACCTGTTCCTCAACCAAATGGATGTTCATGTTTCCCCTCCACAAATATTCATCTATTTTTTGATCTTTAACGAAGACGTTTTTAATCCATCTTATATCAAATATCAATAAGCTATTTAAAAAAATTCTTTCTTTAACCAGTTCACAAACTTTCCAAAGAACGATCCCTGATTTTTTTCACGGCCGCCTTTTTCGTTTCCCCATTCAATTGTTTTCTGCCCTTCCCGCATAGCGCCTTCAAGCATCAATCCTACGGCCGTCGCGTATTCAGGATTCCGGTATTCTTCGACCAAGCCTCCGACAGAAAGCGGTACTCCAATCCTGACAGGAAGCTTAAAAATATACGAAGCTAATTCCGCGGCCCCCGGAAGACACGCACCGCCGCCGGTCAATACAACGCCGCCGCCCAAAGGACGGGACAAAGAAAGATGATCCAGTTTTTCTTTAACCATCAAAAAAATTTCTTCCATTCTTGGACGAATGACATGCATGATCTGCGATTTTGGAATCGGCTGCGGCGCGCGTCCGCCCACCCCGGGAACAATAATGTCGTCATCTCCATCGAGAACCGATTCCCAACAGCAGCCCGCGTTGAGCTTTATCCTTTCCGCTGTTTCAAAAGACAGATTATTCAAAATAGAAATATCGCTTGTTACCTGGGATCCTCCCGCGGGAATAGTCATTGTTGAAAAAGGCGTTCCCTGAAAGTAAACCATCACATCGGTTGTGCCGCCGCCAAGATCGACCAAGGCAACGCCCAATTCTTTTTCTTCTTCAGTCAGTACTGACGTTCCTGCCGCCAAAGATTGGAGCACAAGCCCGTTGACTCTGAAGCCCGCGCGGTTTACGCACTTCACAAGATTCTGAGCGCCTGTAACGCCGCAGGTAATAATGTGAACTTCGGCTTCAAGCCTGACGCCCATGATATCCAAAGGATTTCTCACGCCTTTCTGATCATCCACGATATAACTTTGCGGAATCACTTCCAGAACCTGACGGTCCATGGGAATCACCACGGCTCGCGCGGCCTCAAGAACCCGGTCAATATCGTCCTGACCTATTTCCCTCGTCTCCCGGTTTCTTCCGGTTACCGCAACCACGCCGCGCGAATTAAGTCCGTCGATGTGGCTTCCGCCGATACCAACCCAGCAGTTCTTGACTTCCCGGCCGCTCATCAGCTCCGCGTTTTCAATAGCAGAAGAAACACTGCGAAGCGTGGCTTCGATATTAACGACTACGCCCTTCCGCAATCCCGTAGAAGGACTTATGCCTACTCCGGTAATTTCAAGTTTTCCATTTTCATTTAGTTCGCCGATAACAACGCAAACTTTTGTCGTTCCAATATCAAGGCCGACAACTAATACTTCGTTAGCCAAAGAAGGCCTCCTTTAATTTATAAGAAGCGGTTCCGGTCCGGAAATCAATTTCATCAACATCAACGCCTTCATTATAAAGAACATCAATCATAAGCATAATATACTTTAACATTTCTTCATTCAACTCCGCACCGGTTCTGATCTTTGTGTTGCTGCTGGAATGATACAGCACTAATTCAAATCCGTCATACAGTTTTTCATGAATTCTAATTTCAGAAAACGATGAAAGCAAAAGAGAATTTTGCATATTGATCCGCTCTATACTTTCTAAAAACTTTTTTAAAATTACCGGAAGCCGCGTTCCCACAGACGCGTTGTCAAAAATCAATCCTGAAATAATCGGCAGATTTGACATGTGCATCCTTGATTCAGAATCGTTGAGTCCCATTTTACAAACGACGCCGTGTTTATCAATAAAAAGCGGGATCATCTTTCCATCAACGTAAGTCAAGGAAACCGCGACAGGAATTCTCGGATTCAGTTTGATGTATATCCTGCTGGGAAATTGTTTTACCACTTCGGCGGATTCTACCATGACTAATTCTTCTAAAACTCTTTCCATCTTTGCTGCGTTCACAGAATAGAAAGATGTTTCACTTGTGATGCCCGCATAATGAAGCACAACATCTCTTTCAATACCGGGGATGCCGTTTAACTCAATACCGGAAAGCGGCATACAAGGCCTGATCACACAAAGCCATATTGCTTCAAACGCCAATATGACAACCAAGACAAAAAGAATTCTTCTCCAAACTTTTTCTGTTCCTGAATATGCTGTTTTTTTTGAAGCGGGTGTTTCAGAAATCAGGGCATCATTAAAAATGAAACTATTGGGCTGCATAAGACACCTCATATTTTTTTTGGGGCCGGGAAATATTTACAATGATGCCTGACATCAGAAGCGTTATAACTAAAGACGATCCTCCGGCAGAGAAAAACGGAAGAGGAATTCCCGTCACAGGCAGAGCCCCGGAAACAACTCCAATGTTGAGAAGCATTTGGGAGACTATCATAGTAACAAGACCGAAAGCTAACAGCCTTCTAAAAACATCCTCTGATTTTAAAGCGGTTTTGTATCCCCGGTACGCAAATACCGCTACAAGAACACAAAAAAATATCACGCCGATAAATCCGAACTCTTCGGCAAAAGCCGCAAAAATAAAATCCGAATGCACTTCCGGAACACTCGCGATTTTACGCGTTCCTTGACCTATCCCTTTGCCCCAAAAACCGCCGGACACGATAGTCCTTACAGACGCGCGGACCTGGTATCCCGCTCCCTGCGGATCCAAATCGGGCCAAAAAAAACTGATGATCCGTTTCAGCCGGTGTTCCCTTGTCAGAATAAGCAGCGTTGAAACAGGAATAATAACAACGAGACTAACAACAAAATACCGTATCTTCACTCCCGCAAAATAAAAAATGAAAAGAACATTTAAAATAATAAATATCGCCGTAGAAAAATTATTCTGCGCAAAAATCACCCCAAAAAACAGAGCGGCTACCATTGCCTGGGGCAAAACTCCCGAATTGAAATTTTCTATACGGTCTTGTTTTTTCTCAAATATATGAGCCAAGTATAAGGGAAGCACGAGCTTGACAAGTTCGGAAGGCTGAAATGTTCTGCCTCCGAATCCTATCCATCGGGAAGCTCCGTTTCTTGTTACGCCGATTCCAGGAACAAAAGGCAGGAGGCACAAAACAAAAGTGATGATCACTATCGGCAGCATTAATTTCCGGATCAGATCCAAACTAACCCAAGACGCCGCAAAAAACAAAATTAAACCAATTCCCGCAAACACAAGCTGACTTAAAGAAAAATACAGAGCGTCTTTAAAAAAGATATCGGCATAACCGTAAGAAGCCGAATACAAAGTAATCAGACCCAGCCCGGTCAAAAGAATAATTGAGGCGCAAAGAATGTGATCGGCCCGGCGGCGATGTCCCGCGGATTCCGCGGTAATAGTATTGTTTTTCATTGTATTTTTAATGTTGAAAGAGCAATAATGACGAAGAGCCCTCCAAGAATCCAGAAGCGGATGACAACTTTTGTTTCAGCCCATCCAGACAGTTCAAAATGATGATGAAGAGGCGCCATTTTAAAAACCCTCTTCTTCCTGATTTTATAAGACAGCACCTGGATAATTACCGATGCCGCTTCCAATACAAATACTCCTCCGATGATAAGAATGAGAATTTCTTTTTTTATCACAAGCGATACTGCCGCGATAAGTCCGCCCAATGACAAACTGCCCGTGTCACCCATAAACACTTCAGCGGGATGAGCGTTGTACCAGAGGAAACCGATACAACTTCCGGTCACAGCCAGGCAGAGAACCGCGAGTTCTCCCGCTCCTTCGATGTAAGGGATTCCGAGATACGCGGAATAATCCGCGCGGCCTGACAAGTATGTCAAAATCGACAAGGTGATAAACACCAGCATGACTAAGCCAATGGCCAATCCGTCACAGCCATCAGTTAAATTTACCGAATTTGATTCTCCAATCATCAAAATTACGGCAAACGGAATCCACCAGATACCCATATCAATGACAGGGTTTTTAAAGAACGGAATATATAAATCCGTGATTCCTTCTCCGCCGAAAAAATACAAAACAAGAACAACGGCAAGAGATATTACAAACTGCCCGATCAATTTTGCCTTGGCGGAAATTCCTTCGGAATTATGCCGGGTAACTTTTAAATAATCATCGATAAAACCAATGAAAGCAAATCCCAAAAAGGCGCCAAGAACAAGCCACACTTTAAAACTTCTTAAATCCTGCCAAAGCAGAACCGAAACAATCACCGCAATCAAAATAAGAACTCCGCCCATTGTTGGAGTTCCGCCCTTCTTCAGATGCGTCTGCGGACCATCGTCACGAATCGATTGTCCGACTTTCAGTCTCCGCAGAGCTTCAATCACTTTCGGACCAAACAGAAAACAAATCAACAGAGCGGTGAGCGCCGCATAAGCTCCGCGGAATGTAAGATACTGAAACACATTAAAAGGCGTGAAGTATTTAACCAGCGGATACAAAAATTCTAAAAACACCTAGCAGCCTCCCGATATCGAAACATTTTTTTCTGCGTCAATTAAAACATCTGTCAATTTTTCCAGAGCAGTTCCTCTGGATCCTTTCAAAAGAACATAATCTCCCGGCTGTACATATTCAGAAACAGCCTGGGACAATGTTTCCATTTCATCCGTGTAGAAAACAGAAACCCTGCCTGAATCTTCTATGACCTTTAAAGCCGGCAGTGTTTCTTTGCCGAACAAAAAAACTTTCCATGCCTGTGATGCGGATAACGCTTCGCCGATTTTTTCATGAAGCGAAACAGACGCGTCTCCCAGCTCTAACATAGAACCGATGACATACACTTTTCTTCCTTTCCATTCCAGGGAATCGGAAAAATCGACCGCGCCAAGAACCGCTTCGGGATTGGCGTTATAACAATCCCGAAGCACGGTTACAGATCCTCTGATGATTTCTCCTCTGCCGAATAAAGGCTTCACTGATTCAAGCCCGCGTTTCACCGCTTCGCCGCTTACCGGGACAGCCTGCGCGATTGCGGCGGCGGCCAAAGCATTGAGTACATTCACATGCCCCGGAAGGCCAAAGCGGATGCGGTTCCCCTCCCAAATCAGTTCAGTTCCTTCAATTCCCAAATCATTATATTCCTCAAGGCTTTTCGTCGAAGACGGACCAAATAACCGTACATTACCATTAACCCCTTCTGAAAGAAACGATGTGTATTCGTCGTCTTCCGGAACAAGGGCAATTTCGTTTCCGGTAAACTGTGAAAAAATCGATTTTTTTTCCTCAGCAATTTTTAGTTTTGTGCCGATATATCCAATGTGGGAAGTTCCGATATTTGTAATCAAAGCAATGTAAGGTTTAAGAACCGCGGCGAGTTCGGCAATTTCCCCCTGCCGGTTCATCCCCATTTCAAAAATTCCGACCTCGTGTTCGGCGCGCACAAGAAACGCCGCGAGAGGAAGTCCGGTTTCCGAATTATAATTTCCAGGATTCATCACAACTTTTTTTTCCTGACCGATAATCGCCGCCGCAATTTCTTTCGTCGTAGTTTTTCCGGATGAACCGGTAATCCCAATTTTGATAAGATTCGGAAATTGTTCAAGATAAACCCGCGCGGCATCCTGTAAACCTTTGAGCGTATCTTTTACAACAATCAATATTCCGCCGGCTTTCTTTGCCGCGTCTTTTATTTGAAACAAGTCCGATTGATACGCCGCTTCCGTTACCATTACGGCAGCGGCTCCGGAAGAGAACGCGGCGCCTGCAAAACGGTGACCATTAACAACAGTTCCGTTAAGAGCGACAAACAAAGCTCCGGGTTTTATATCTCTGGAATCAATGCTGACGGAACTGAAACCCTCCGCACAGGAATAATGAGAAGATGAAAAAATAAGCTCGGCTCCGATACTTTGACACAGACTCTCGAAGCTCATAAGAATATGTTCACCCATCAGTCCGTCTTGTCCCCTCAATTTTGATTTGCATAATTTCTTCAGGCGTTTTTTTTACCAAACCCAATTCATTTTTTGCGATATTTTCAATGCGCTCCGCAGAAGACAGCATAGCGATTCCGGCAATCAACCGTTTATTACTTTCAATCCATTCGGCCTGCGTTTTTTCCAGTTGTTTTATTTCTCTGGATATTTCGGCATATTCAACAGACTGCCAGGCGTTAAATCCCAAACAAAGCGGAATAGTTATTACGATCACGTACATCCATATATGCTTCATCATGCGGCTCTTTCCTCATCTAAAATTTTTTCAATCACCCGAAGTTTTGCGCTTCGGGAAGGCGGATTATCTTTCATTTCTTCCGCACCCGGCGCTGTCGCTTTTCTCGTTATGAGCTTAACGGTACGCTGTCCCCCACATATACATATCGGGTTTTCCGGCGGACAGATGCAGTCCTTATTTTTGTTTCGGAAGAAATTCTTTACGATTCTATCTTCCAACGAATGAAAAGTGATAACTCCCATACGTCCGCCGGCTTTCAAAGAATTCAGCGCCGCTTCCAATAACTCTTCAAGCCGGGAAAGCTCGCCGTTGACGGCAATCCGTAAAGCCTGAAATGTTTTTGTTGCCGGATGAATTTTTCCGTGACGGTAAAATTCAGGAACGGCTTGTTCAATAATATCCGCAAGCGTTTTGGAAACTTCAATTTTCCCGTGGCTTCTCGCCTCGACAATCGCCTTCGCTATACGCCGGGAAAATTGTTCCTCGGCATTATGATAAATCAAATCCGCCAGATCTTTTTCTTTTGTTGACGCGATCAATTCCGCCGCGCTCATTCCCTGGCTTGGATCAAGGCGCATATCCAAAACCTCATCTTTTTTAAAACTAAAACCCCGCCCGGATTTCTCATAATGAAAAACAGAAATTCCAAGGTCAATCAAAATCGTATCCGGGCGTCTGACACCTTCGGGCAGTTCCGCAAAAAAATCATGGGACCAGCCGTGATAAAAATGAATCCGTTCTCCAAATTCGGCAAGCCGCTCCTTCGCCGCGGAAAGAATAACGGAGTCCGCGTCAATCCCGAAGATTTCAAGATCGGAAAATTTTGACAGAAACGCGTAACTATGCCCGCCTTCGCCCAAGGTTGCGTCAACCATGAGTTCTCCCTTTCCCCGGGGAGCAAGATAGCTAAGTGTTTCGGCTGTTAACACCGGCTTGTGGCTAATTTCCACGGAATCATCCTTATTTATAAATCAGAGCTTGCTGCAAAAACTGAAGTTTTGCAATTTCCTCTACATACTTACAAAATCACTGAAAGTTCTTCAGCGGCTTGTTTAAATTCTTCTTGGACATCGTCCCAATACATCTGGTACTTTTCGGCGTCCCAAATTTCAATATATTTCTTGATTCCAAGGATTACACATTCCCTGGAAACACCGGCAAACTCTCTAAGGCTCTGCGGAATCGCGATCCGTCCGGCCTTATCAATTTCAACTTCCTGCGCGGGGGCAATAATGCGCCGCTGAATCATTCGGGACTTTGCCTGAAACGGCGATGTGGCTTCCATCAATTTCCTGGACAAGTCCTGCCATTGTTCCGGAGGATAAAGCCACAAACATTGATCGACACTCTGCGTGAGGATAAGAACATTTCCTGGCAATCCGGCGCGCAAACGGGGAGGAAGGCTCAGGCGGCCTTTATCATCTAATGTGTTTTTAAATTCACCGGTTAATAAATCCATCCCACAATTTTACCTTTTTTTCCCACTTTCTCCCACATATCTACATTATTAACGTAATAAATTTTTCCGTCAAGAGACCACTTTCAGAAAAAATTATGAATAGTAGAAAAAAAATAGCGGTTTACTATACAAGCGTTTGGGTTGAAAAAAACAGATGAAGGCCGGGGTGAAAAAAGTCAGAGAATTATTGAAATTGCAAAACTTAGAGCTTGTTGCAAAACTCGGTTAGTTTTGCACAAGCTCATGCGATTTCGCGCCTAAAGGCTGTGAAATACGCGTTTTTAAGAGGTTNNTGAAGTTTTGCAATTTCCTCCTTAGAAAGTTTCGCAATTTCAGTTTTAGATGTTAAGAAAAGCGGAATCTCCTTTGGAGCCCCCCCTCTCATTTTACTTCTATCTTGAGCAAATCTTCCCAGAGGCGGACCAGTGAAGGCTGTGATTTTTTACCATCGCCGTGTGCTCTGGCTGCCTTGAATAATTCATATACAAGAGCGGTAACAGGCACCGGAGAATCGGTGTCGCGGGATAAGCCCATCACGTAACCCAAATCTTTCCAATGGATATCTATGCTCCCGCCCGGTTTGAATTCACGGCTGAACATATCATTGGCCGCCACATCAAGAACTTTTGAACCGGCCCAGCCGCCTTTGATCGCATCGTAAAGCACTTTTGCGTCAAGGCCGTTTTTCACGCCCATGCTGAACGATTCCGCTATCACCGCGAAGGTTGCCCCGACTATCATCTGGTTTACGGCTTTCGCGGTCTGTCCCGCGCCGACCGAACCCATGTAAACAACCGAGGCTGCCATAGCATCGCAATAAGGTTTGAGCTTATCAAAAACATCCTTTTTTCCGCCTGCCATAAACGATAAAGTTCCGTCAATAGCGCCTTTCTCCCCGCCGGAAACCGGTGTATCGATAAAATCAATGTTCCGCGTTTCAAGATCTTGCGCAATGCCTTTAACGACTGCAACCTCGGTAGTTGAGGTATCCGCGACAATGCTTCCGGCTTTTAAAAACCCGGCAAGACCTCCATCACCTAAAACAACTTCGCGCACAACCGCCGAAGAAGGGAGGGAAAGAAAAACAATATCCGCCTGCCTGCCAATTTCTTCAATAGAAGATGTTTTGATGGCTGCGCCCGCCGCATTACGCGAAGATTCTACAAGGGTTTGGGCTTTTTTTGTATCAACATCAAAAACCAGCAGCTCCGTTCCGCCTTCATTTGGAATTTTGAGCGCAAGATTCCGCGCCATCGCTTGCCCCATAACACCGAGGCCGATAAATCCAAGCATCTTACTCATTACATTCCTCTCTATCTCAGATTCATACTCAACAATAAACTGATTGTACAATAGTTTACAATCCCACAAAATTATCTATCTGTGATATACTGTAATTAAGATATGAATGACTTCAATATGCTCATTGGGCAAGATGATGATGGCAGAAGGATTGACCGAATTCTCCGAAAAGCTTTCAAAGATTTTCCTTTATCGTTTATTCACCGGTTAATCAGGAAAAAACAGGTTCTTATCAACAACATTCCTGTGAAAATAGATACCAGGGTTCAGAAGGGAGATGTGCTCTCCGTCAAAGGTTCCATTGAAATGCCGGAGCGGACAAAAAAGCCGGAACCCATATGCCATTCCGGAAAACTTGATATTTTATATGAAGGTTCCGGTTTACTTATTCTTAACAAGCCCGCGGGACTTGAGGTTCACGGTCCCAAAAGTCTCGAAACGATGGCGCGGGTTTATCTGCGGGATGTCCTCCCCCCTTCCCTATCGTTTAAACCGGGGCCGCTTCACCGGCTGGATAAACCGACAAGCGGAATTATCGCTTTTTCAAAAAGTTTAGACGGAGCCCGGCGTTTCAGTGAAGCCCTTCAAAACGGGAAGATAAAAAAAATGTATATTGCGTTAATGGACGGCATTATCAAAAAAAAAGAAACCTGGGAGGATACGCTTTTTCGTGATCATGATAACAAGAAAACCATCCGGTCCGAACAGGAAGGTCAACAAGCCGTTTTGACAGTCCATCCGCTCATGACATCTATTGATACAATAACAAGTGATACATCAAATTCCCAATATTCCCTGGTTTTGATTGAACTTAAAACCGGAAGAACCCACCAGATCCGCGCTCAGGGGGCAATACATCATCATCCTTTGGCGGGAGATAAAAAATACGGCGGCTCTTTTTTGCCGGGCGGCTTCTTTCTTCACGCATGGATACTTTCGATTCCTTCTGAAATTGCGCCGGATTTGCCTTCTTTCATGACGGCTCCGCTTCCAAAGGAATGGGAAAAGCCGCTCACGTCGATTTTTGGCAACAAAACGCAAAAACTTTATCAGAACCCCTCCCACGAATCCTTTTTTATATGGTATAATCTAAATGATGTTTAAGGATTTTTTCTGGGCGCTGAGAGGGATGAAGGTATACGCACTTGTCGGAGAAAGCGGTACCGGTAAAAGTTTCAGGGCAAAACTCGTGGCCCAAAAGTATGATATAGAATATATCATTGATGACGGTCTTTTGATTAAAAACAACAGGATTCTCGCAGGTCATTCCGCAAAGAAGGAGGAGACTTTTTTGGCGGCGGTAAAGGCGGCTCTTTTTGACGATAAAACTGAAAGGGATATGGTTGCCCGGAAACTGCAAGTCGAAAAAGTGAAAAAAGTTCTTATTTTGGGGACATCAGAAAAAATGGTAAACAAAATTTCTGCCCGGCTTCAACTGCCGCCGCCTTCAAAAATTATCAAAATTGAAGATATTTCAACCCGGGAAGAAATTGAAAAAGCCATCCGAACAAGAAAAATCGAAGGGAAACATGTTATTCCGGTTCCGTCCATCGAAATAAAGCGGAATTATCCCACAATCTTTCATGATACCATCCGGATTTTTAAAAAGAAATGGGGACCTAAGGGAATCGGCGCGGCTCCTCAGGTTCATGAAAAATCCGTTGTCCGTCCGGAATATTCCAAACGCGGCAAAGTTTCCATTTCGGAAGCGGCTTTAAGCCAAATGGTGATTCACTGTATCGACGAATACAACGCGAATATCAGAATAAAAAAGCTGATAATTAAGGACGATAACGCAGGCTACCGGTTGGTTATTACTATCGATGTTCCCTACGGAACCCAGCTTGCCGGCAACATCCACGATTTGCAGCAGTACCTTATCGACAACATTGAACGCTTCACGGGTATCTTGATCGAGGAAGTAAATATCATCATTGATAAGATTATTCAGTAGAAATTTAGCGGCACTGTAATTATAATTATATAAAACGGAGCAAAACATGGACGCGGTACAGGCAGAAGTTTACTACACATATCAGGATTATCTGACATGGCCGGATTATCCGCGCTATGAACTGATTGACGGGCAGCCGTATATGATGGCATCCCCTTCACCGGAACATCAGGAAATCATACTGGCGTTGGGTTCTCAATTCCACGGTTTTTTAAAAGGGAAACCATGCCGTGTTTTCACGTTGCCGCTGGATGTCCGCTTAAATGAAAATCGTTTTGACGACACGGTAGTTCAGCCGGACTTGCTTGTTGTCTGCGATAATAATAAGATCACAAAAAAATGCTGCGAAGGCGCGCCGGATTTGGTCATTGAAATTGTATCGCCGTCCTCCGGCCAGATGGACAGGCTTATAAAATTCAAGCGTTATCAGCGCGCCGGGGTCCGCGAATATTGGATTGTTGACCCGGAAACAAGGATTGTCCAGGTTCATGTGTTAAACGATGGGACCTATACCGCGTCTCCCTATGACAGCTCGGAAAAAGTGCCGGTACAGATACTGCCCGGCTGTGAAATTGATCTCGCGGATGTTTTCCCGCCTAAGGAAGAAACGCCTGACAATGAAGCGCCAAAAGCGGAAACGGAAAAAAATAATTGACAAAAATGAATATATTTTTAGTCAAAAAGCATTAAGATTAGAATGAGGAGAATGATGATGAAGAGAATCCTTTGCGCGTTGATATTTCTTATGCTGATGATCGGCATGATTCCGGCTCAGACACGGAATCAGGATACTGTCGTTCAGGGCTTCTATGAAGTCAGTTCCGATGGAGGGGCGGCGGATGCCTCGTTTTTGGCCGGAGAAATGAACCTTATGTTTGAAGTATTCAACAATCTATTCCGCTTCGATCCAAAGGGTGTTTCAGGTTCTTTCAAAGTAACGGCTTTCACTTCCGAAAACGCGTATAACGATTACGTATTTTCCAAATTGAACAGTACCCGGCCTGGAGCGGTGTATCTGCATTATACCAATCCGGAGCGGCGTGAATTGATTGTTCATCGCACGGCGGGCGTGTCTCCTAAAGTTCTGGCTCACCAGGCATTCATTCAATATTTCCGGGGGTTTATCCCGAATCCTCCGTCATGGATGCGGGACGGATTTGCCATTTTTTTTAACACCCTGAGTTTTGATAAAGCGGCATATACATTGAACTACGAAGAAAATTTGGCTTGGCTTGAAACGGTAAAAAGCTGGGGAGCAGACGCGCCGGCTATCGAATCAATTATGATGGCCGATGTTGACGGAATTCCGAATAATTTTCAGCCCGCGTCCTGGGCCCTGACATCATTTCTTTTAAACAATGATAATGAAGAGTACCATCGGATTCTCTTTGAATCGATTATGCTGCTTTCCAAAAATGCCACGGCAGAAGAAAATACTCTGGCCATAACGCAGAGGGTAAATTCATGGATTGATATAGAAACATTTAAAGAGGATTATAATGCCTATTTTGCGGCGCGCAAGACCTTTTCCGACTGCATCGAAGAAGGCCGTATTGCCTACAACGCAAAAGATCCGTTTCGGGCGGAAATATTTTTCCTTGAAGCCCTGACAATACGGCCGAATCACTATGTGCCTTATTATTACCTGGGACTTCTGGCTTACGAAGCAAAAAAATATGATGAAGCCGAACAATATTACCGTTCCGCGCTGCAATTCGGCGCCGACCAGGCTTTGCTTCAATATGCCATGGGTCTGAACGCTCTTTCCGCGGACCGCCTGGATGACGCCCGCTATTTCCTCAGGCAGTCTTCCGCGCTTTCCCCGGAGCGTTACAGCAAAAAGGTGCTTGATCTTTTGGCCCGGATCGATCAGGCAAAACGGTAAACAAAATATAAGCTGATAACCGCCGTCAGTACAGCCTCCCGCAAAGCCATTTCTTGCGGGAGGTTCTCTTGTCAGAAACAAGGAAGCAACCTATACTGCGTTTATGAGATATTTCAGGAAAACGTTACTTTTTCTTCTTTTAGCTCTGAACCCGATACTGCTTTTCGCTCAAAACTACACAACAGGCGCAATCCTTGATCCCGCACGATACAGAGAGATTAATGCCAAGCCTGCTCTTGTGTCGCGTGATTATACAGCCATTCCCCCTTCTGTTTCGCTCAAACAATACAGTCCGCTTCCGGGCGATCAGGGAGAGTATGGAACTTGTGTCGCGTGGTCATCCGCTTTTGCAGCACGGACCATTTCCGAATCGATAGCTTTAGGACGAACCGAAGAGGAACACAAGCTGAATAATGTTTTTTCACCGGCCTATGTGTATAAAAGCGCTTCCGGCGATCCAACCTATGTCAGAGGGATGCACATTACCGACGCGCTGGATTTAATGAAAGATTCCGGCATTGTAAAACGTCTCCCGATAGAAGAAAAAATCGATTTGAGAAAAATATCGCTTAATATGTATGAAGAATCCCAGCGCTATATCATTTCGGATTATGTGAAACTTTTTTCAAATGACGAATGGGAACCGGGAACAATAAGCGAACGGGTATTGCCGGTAAAAAAAAGTTTGGCAGAAGGAAAACCGGTTATTATTGGAATGAAGTGTCCGGAATCTTTTATTGGTGCCAGAAGAGTATGGAAACCGAGAGAAAATTCCAACAGATATTATCCGGGTCATGCTATGTGTGTCGTAGGTTACGATGATGATTTGTACGACGGTGCGTTTGAGATACAAAACAGCTGGGGAACAGACTGGGGAAACGAAGGCTACATGTGGATAAAATATTCCGATTTTGCCGGTTTTGTCTGCGAAGCATACGAGATCATAGAAAACCTTGCTTTTTACGAAGACGCCGTACAATTTGCGGCATCCATAGAAATCCAGACGCATAACGATGACGGCGGAATGCCTGTCATGTATAACCGCAGAGGTGTTTATCAAACCCGTTCTTCATATCCGTCGGGAACGCGGTTCCGCTTTTTAATGACGAACAAGCATCCTTCCTACGTATACGCCTTTGCCGCTGATGACAGTACATCTGAAACAGAACTTATTTTCCCGCGGAACAGAGTTTCTCCCGTAATTGACTACAACGAAAGCACTATAGCCTGGCCGGGAGAACACGATTGGATACAGATGAACAATGTTTCCGGAACCGATTATCTTGTGGTGTTATATTCAAAAGAAGCTCTGGACATCGATCTTATCCGGGAGCGTTTTGAAAACGAAACAGGATCACTTCAACAACGGGCAGCCGCGGCAGTCGGGCCAAACTTCATCCCTTACAGTGAAGTACAGTACAATGACCGTGCATTGGATTTTTCCGCTTTGTCCGCAAATCAAGAAGCGGTGCTTGGTTTACTCCTGGCTATTGATCACGAGGATTAGAACGGACAACACGAAACCCAAGATCATTACCCCGATTCGTCGGAGCGGCGTAGCTTCGGTATGCGGAACGCAAGTCCTGCCCGTAGTAGCTCCAGCATCCGCCGCGGGCGATACGCCTGGTTCCTGATGACGCGCCCGCGGGATCACTCACATCCGAAAGGTTATAATCACCGCTCCAATCCCAGCACCATTCCCACACATTTCCATGCATATCAAACAGTCCCCAGGCATTCGGCGGATACGTTCCCACATCTACCGTGCTTCGTTTAAATAGACCGCCGCTGTTATTATTGTAGGGAAAATTTCCGTTGTAGTTTGCCTGGTTTGTTGTTATATTTTCTCCTGTGCTGAACGGAGTTGTTGTTCCTGCACGGCACACGTATTCCCATTCTGCCTCAGTCGGCAGCCGGTAACCGTCAGCAATCCTGTCCCATGATACGTTGTCGCCGTTTCTTGTGTATACAGGAATCAATCCTTCTTTTTCACTCCGCCTGTTGCAATACTCTATCGCGTCAAACCAGCTTACCATCTCTACCGGTAAATCAGATCCCTTAAAATGGCTCGGATTCACTCCCATGATATTTTCATATTCCTGCTGTGTTATTTCAGTCTTGCTGATATAAAAACCGCTGAGCGTTACTTCATGCTGTATTTCATCATTATCGCGTTCCGCTTCGTCTTCGGGACTTCCCATCATGTATGTTCCGCCTTCGATGCGGACCATGTCGGAAGGAACAGGCCGGGAAAACTGAACAGGAACCGGAGGAGGATTGTTCCGCGCTGACCGTCCGTCAGCAGGATTCAGCGAATAATAATCAAGCCCAATGATACGGCCTCCGGTAAAAGGCTGCTGACGGTTATTGGTCAGCCGCATTGTTTCCCGGCTTATCCCCCTGACAACAATGCCGATATCATCATTGCTGTCCATATATTGCATAAAAGCCCGGGCAAAAGGACTGTTGCGCGCTCCCGCTTCGCCGTCATCCGCGACATTCCCCGGAGCCGTGGAATAGATGATCATCAAATCCGGCGGTAAATTCTGCTCGCTGACGACACTTAATCCTCTTGAAAGGCTTCGCGTTCCCGCCTGCATGTTTCTGAAAGGATTATTTCTGCAGGCATCTAACACAACAATATTTACTTTATTTCTGGCTCTTGCGTCAAATGAATCGGTCAAATAACTAAGTGAATACGAAGTATGTTTCACAGAAAGGTCGTCTGTGCTGTCAACATCAACCGGCAAAAGATAATTCTCACCGTCAATCTGCACACCGTGGCCGGCGAACCAAAAGAAACCTTCATTATCTTTGTTCAAAGCCAAGCGCCGCAAATAATTGTGTATCGCCCTGTCCATAGCTATTTTTCCGATGTTAATCTGCAAATCAACATGGTAACCCAATACACGTAATTTTGCCGCAATATCGGACGCGTCATTTACGGGGTTTGTAAGCCTTTCAATTTCAGTATATTCATTGTTTCCAATAACAAGCGCGTATCTGTCCTGCGCGGGAAGGATCTGTGCCGCTGTCAACATGAATACCATTTGGATTAACACAATAAGCATTATGTTTGATGTATGCCGAATAATCACGTTGGAGCTCCTCCCGCTTTCAATCTTCATGTCGATTTTTATGATAGCATGAAAAAAACGGGAGGACAAGTAAGATTAATTATGAAATATGAATCTCAGCTTCTCACTCCATCATCCTGTTCGTATTGCAGTTTGTACAAGTTGGCGTACAGTTCATCCTTATCAATGAGTTCCTGGTGCGTCCCCTTCTCCGCGAGCTTTCCGCCCGACAGGACAAGAATCTGGTCCGAGTTGCGGATGGTGGATAAACGGTGAGCAATAGCTATCGATGTGCGGCCTTTGAGAATCCGCTGAATTCCCATTTGGATGTAGTGTTCGGTTTCGGTATCGATGGAACTGGTGGCTTCATCCAAAACAACGATGGCGGGGTTATGAGCGACAACGCGCGCAAAACTGATGAGCTGCCTCTGGCCGGAAGAAATATTAGCGGCTCCTTCGGAAAGCATGGTGTTGTATCCTTCGGGAAGGCGGCTGATAAACTCGTGGGCGTGAACCGCTTTCGCGGCTTCTTCAACTTCTTCATCCGATAAATCCAACCCGAGTCGGATGTTATCAATAATAGTACCGGAAAAAAAGAACACTTCCTGCAGAACCGGCAGAACCGAACGGCGCAGTTCCGCAAGAGGAATATTCTTTATCGGCACGCCGTCAATTTTGATGATGCCCGAATCGATGTCCCAAAGGCGCGCGAGTACATTTGTTATCGTTGTTTTTCCGGCTCCGGTATAGCCGACAATGGCAGTTGTTTCACCGGGCAGAACCGAAAAGCTCAGGCCTTTCAGAACTTCCTCCCCTTTTTTATACGAGAAACGCACATCATCAAATTCAATATGACCGCGGACCATGCCTTCTATTGAATGCGTTCCGGTATCGGGGATAGATTCATTTGTATCAAGCAAAGTAAACACCCGTTCACCACCCGCCATCGCGGATTGAAGAAGCGTATATTTTTCGGCAATATCCTGAACCGGAGCATAAAACATCTGAACAAGGCTGATAAAGACAATGAGAACACCGAGAGAAAGTGAAAGGTTCAGGAGCATTGCGCTCCCCAGAGTGATGACAATCGCGACGGTCAACGTTGATAAAAAATCGATCACGGGACGGAACGTGGCGAAGACATACATTTCCCCCAGATTTGCCCGGAAGAGTTCATGGTTCCGCTCACGGAATTCCCGGCTGCTTTTTTCTTCACCGCCGAAAAGCTGCACAACCTGAACGCCCGAAAGCCGCTCACTCAAATATGAGTTCACTTTTGAAGAAGCGGCCCGCTGACGGCGGAACGCGTCCCTGGCTTTGACGCGGCTGATTGCAGCTGTGATAAAAACCGGCGGCATTGTGATGAACAAAGCAAGCGCCAGCTTTGGCGAAAGCAGAAACAGTGTGACCAGCACACCCGCCATAATCGAAATATCTTTTAGAAACGCGACAAGTACGCTCGTAAAAAATTCGTTGATGGTTTCGACATCGCCTGTGAGCCGCGTAACGATTCTTCCTACAGGATGCCGCGAAAGAAAATCCGTCGATTGGCCTGATGTTTTCTTAAACAGTTCCAGGCGCAAATCCTTCATCACTTTTTGTCCGATTAAACTGCTGCACCATGTTTGAATAAATGAAAAACCGAACACGAGAATGAGGACGATAAAAGAAACGGCTACGATTAAAACAATATAAGCCGCATCGTTGTATCTAACGCTGAGAATTTCATCAGTTTCCAAAGTGTATAAATCTTTTGTACGGATTGCCGCGGCACCATCATTGCTGATAAAAAGGGATGGATATTTTAAAACAATATCCTGTGTGTGGGAAGAAACGGATGGATAATGAAAAGCGTACCATTGTTCATCGAGGATAATTCCGTTTTCCCGAAGTTCCGCCTCCGCGTTTCCCGGCAAAATCAAATCGCTTCCTTGCGGAATAAAATAATAGGCATTAATCCCGATAGCATTTTCAGACCGCGATAAATCATTCACCAGTTTTGTTGACGCATCGCTCAGATTTTCTCTTGATGACTCAAAGGCTTTAGCGTCGAGCGTAAGGAAACGCGCCATGATGGCGTTGTCAATTACGCGCTGAAGAAGAATAGGAAGCAGCAATTCACCGACGGTGGAAACCGCCAACGCGGTAATCGTAAGAATCGTCAGCAGGCGGTAAGGTTTTACATACGACAAGATTCTTCCTACGATACGCTTGTCATACCCTTTTGTGGCGGCTTCTTCGACTTCAAAATAATCCGACATCAGTTACCTTCCGCTGTGTATGTTAGCAATGAAATAAGCGCTCATCATTTTCTGTCCTTTTCGCAATCCTATATGCCAAGTAAAATTTCGCCCCGCAAATACAGTTTCGCATAACCTGATAATTTTATTCTATCGCCGCAGTCCTCGCAAAAAAGCGTTCCTCCGCGCCTTGAAAGCTGTTTGGCAATCATCTTTTTCTTGTTCAGCCGTTCCGCCCAAAAGGGAATCAACGTTGAGTGAGCGGAACCGGTTACAGGGTCTTCGGGGATTGCGGCATTGGGAGCAAAAAACCGGGAAACAAAATCCGCTTCATTGCCTTTTGCCGTAACAATCACCGCAAAGCAATTAGGAATTTTTGCGACTAAATCCAAATCGGGCTGGAGATTTTTTACTTGAGTTTCGTTTTCCAGCATTAAAAGCAAATCTCTCGATTGATGCGCTTCTAACACAGGAACTCCAACCGCTTCTTCCATAAGCGGCAAAACCGGTATGGGGATTGGTTTTCTTGAGGGGAAATCCATCTCAAATAAATCATCAATTCTTTTTACCGATAACACGCCGCTCTTGGTATGAAAATCCATATCGACGGCATTGTTGTCAACAAATTGAGAAATGATAAACGCGCTTGCCAATGTAGCATGTCCGCATAAATCCATTTCGGTTTCCGGCGTAAACCAGCGCAGATCATAATAAGAACTCCGTTTGATGACAAACGCGGTTTCCGCTAAATTATTCTCAAACGCGATGTTTTGCATTACACAATCTTCCGGCCATTCGTCAAGCAGACATACGCCCGCGGGATTTCCGCTGAATAACTTGTCGGCAAACGCATCGGCAACAAAATATTTCATCTAATGTTTCTCCCATTCATAATTCAATTTCATCTTGTTCAAGTTTTTGAAAGCGCGCCATCTGAGCGTAAAAGCCGCCGCTCTTCATCAATTGGGACGGAGTTCCGTATTCCGCGATACGGCCTTTTTCTAAGACGGCAATAGTATCGGCGTGCCGCAGTGTAGAAACCCGGTGCGAAACAAGAATCGTGGTTTTTCCTTTTCGTTCTTTCAGCAAACGGTTAAGAATTTTCTTTTCTGTTTCAGCATCGACCGCGGACATCGCGTCATCAAGAATAAGAATATCCGGTTCTCTTGCAAGCGCGCGGGAAATCGCCACGCGCTGTTTCTGCCCGCCTGAAAGCGTCAGCCCCCGCTCACCGATAAGCGTTTCCCAGCCTTCCTGAAACGTTTCCAGGTCCTTGTCAATCGCGGAAAGATGCGCGGCCTTTGTGAGTAATTCCAAGGCCGAAATATTTTGCGCCGCCTTCTGCGCCGCCTGCCGCGCAGAATCATCCACGCCGTAGGAAATATTGTTTTTTATCGAACCGGAAAAAAGATAGGTATCCTGCGGCGTCATTCCAAAGTGCTTCCTAAGCGTCTGTAAATCCCAAAGTTTTACATCGATCCCTTTGATCATCACCGTTCCCTCGGGCGGGTCCACAAGCCGGACCAAGGTTTTCAAAAGCGTAGATTTTCCCGAACCGGTCCGCCCAAGAATCCCGACCATAGAACCGGACGCTATCTTAAGATTGATGTTTTCAAGAACAGGAGAATCATCATCGTTATAAGCAAAAGACAAATCTTTTATTTCAATGGCATGTTCTGTTTCGCCGCCGGCTTCCAAAGGCTTGTCCGGCGAAGCAATCGAAGGCTTCGTGATAAAAATATCATTCACCCTTCCCATGCTGACGGCTCCCCTCTGAATCATATTGACCATGAATCCCGCTCCGAGCATGGGCCAAATCAGCATTTGCAGATAACTTAAAAGCGCCGTGAGCTCTCCCGCGCTCATGTTTCCTTCGATAACTCTGCCGCCGCCGACAAGCAGCAATATCAATGTTGTCAAACCGGAAAGAAAAGAAACAAGCGGAAACATAATGCCGAAAATTTTTACCAGCGACATATTCGCGGCCTGGTAATCATCGTTCGTGTCGGCAAATTTTTTAATGAACCACCACTCTTTCACAAAAGATTTTACCACGCGGATTCCGGCAAATGTTTCCTGAACAATGTCGCTCATACCGGAATAACTTTCCTGGACCTTGCGGAAACGCTTTCCGACCGCTTTGCCGAAAAATAAAATGAGACCGGTAATAAAAGGCAGCGGAAGAATCGAAAGCGCGGCCGTTTTCGCGTCGGACGCGAACATGATAACAAGAATCGCAAACGCCATCACCGTTCCGTCGATAAAAGCAACAAGCCCCATTCCAATCGATTGGCGGACAGCGTTTAAATCGTTCGTGCCGCGCGCCATGAGATCCCCGATTTTATTTTTCTGATAAAAATCGTAGGACAGCGTCATAAGATGATCAAAAAGTCCGTCGCGCAGTTCCTTTTCGATTCTTCGGGAAGAACCATGAATAAAAAAACGCCAAAGGAAACGTCCAGCGGAAACCGTCGCCGCGAAGCCTGTCATCGCGAAACAAACAAACATAACGGATGTAAGCGTAAATGTTCCCGAAGAAACCATGTCCACCACAACGCGGATGCATTGCGGAATCAGCATTTGCGCGAGATCAACAACGATGAGGCAGATAAAACCAAAAACGTACTGCTTTTTATACCGCTTTAAATACGGAAAAAGCGGTTTAAATTCTTTCAGCATAGATGCCCATGAAAGCCGTCCAAAACTTCAGTTTAAAACTTGCTTACTTTCCTTCTTTTTTCTTTATATCCGATTCAAGTTTCGCAGACCATATTTCCTGTTTTTTCTTTATCGTTTCCGCTTCTTCCCTTTCGCCCATAAGAATATGAATCCGTTTCAGCGCGCCAAGATAACTGATACCCAGTTTAAAATCATCAATACGGCCCGTAGAAAGTTCGTATTTTTCCCGGTAACGGTCGGCGGATTGCAGAAGCAGTTTTTTTATCAATCTTAGATGATAAACCGTAGGTTCATATTGGGGAGAACGGGGATCGGTATTCGTAAAAGCGTTTTTAAGGTCGAATATATTTTTCGCAACCGCCGCGAAGCGCGCTTCCAGTTCTACAAAACTCCACTTCCACTTGGTATTGTCTCCGTAAGCCTGCTCCATAAGCTCTATCGCCAGCCCGATTTTCCGGATTAACAAATAACGCTTTGCGGCATTAAAACTTTGAATTTCCGCCAGTTTTTCTTCGTAGTCGGTAAACGGAGCATCAATATAACTGCTGACAACATCTTCCATATAGATGATGTTTTTGTAAAGAGATTTCCTGCCTTCGTTAAGAAACTCTTCGTTTTTAACATTGAGCATCACCTGAGAAACATTGCTGATAATAACATAATTCGATGACAGATTCAGCATTTCTTCCGCAAGAACGATTTTTTTGAAAGCCACCCCGCCGCCGGGATCTTTTTGAATCACGGTGAGGAGATTTTTTTCCCGGTCAAGAATCGCTTTGATATTTTCCCGGTACACTTCCGTTTTTTGCAGATAAAGATGACGATCTTCCTCTGAAATCTTCGCCATATAATATTTTCCCTATCAATTAATCTACAATATTAAAAAACTAGCTTTTGTATTTTGCCAGTAAATCATCCGCATGTGCAAGAGCCGCACTACCCGCGGAATCTCCGGCGAGCATCCGCGCAATTTCCTGCCGTCTGCCATCCTCCCTCAACACAGAAACAGTGGTCACCGTCCGCTCTCCGTCGGTATTTTTTTCAACCTTTAGATGATTATCGGCACGAACCGCAATTGAGGCAAGATGTGTAACGCAAAAGATTTGTTTTATTTTGCCGATTTTTACCAGATAATCACCTACAGCAAGGGCAACTTCCCCGCCGATGCCGGTATCAACCTCATCAAAAATCAGCGTTTCGATGGTATCGGCCCCGGCTAGTACGGTTTTAATCGCAAGCATGACGCGGGCAAGTTCTCCGCCGGAGGCAATTTTCGATAATTCTTTGAGCGGCTCTCCCGCGTTCGCGGAAATAAGAAACTCAACATCATCGGCGCCCCAAGGGCCGCAAATGAGCCCGGCGGGTCCCTGTCCTTTACCCGCTACAGACACATCAAACCTCGCGTTGGGCATTCCCAAACTGCCGAGTATTTCGCCGATTTTTTTCCCCAGCACAAGCGCCGCGTCGTTCCGTTTTTTGCTGATAATGCCGGCCCTTTCAAACATATCTTTTTCAAGGGCCTTTATATCGGCTTTAAGTTTGTCCCGGCTTTCTTCCGACTGGGACAATGTTTCTATCTCGGCTTCAGCCCGCGTTTTATAGGCAAGAACTTCTTCTTCATCCGCGCCGTATTTCTTTTTGAGCCTGTACAAGAGCGCGAGCCGTTCTTCCGCTTCTTCAAGCCGCTGCGGATCATAGGTTAAATGATCCTGATACGTACGGAATTCTTCCGTAATATCTTCCGCCTCATAAAAAAGCGCGTCAACGCGCTGGGCAATTGCCGTCAAAGCGGTATCAATGCCGGACGCGGTTTCCAAAACATTTTTTGTTTTCCGCAAAAGGGCAATAATCGAAGATTCATCATCACATAAAGCGCCGGCAGCCTGTGTCACAAGGCCCGCAAGTTTCTCAAAGTCCGAAAGCCGTCCCGCTTCGGCTTCCAATTCCCGGCTTTCCCCTATTTTCGGATTTACATGATCAATTTCTTCCACCGCGTACTGCAAAAGTTCCAGCCGCGCTTCACGGTCCCGCTCCGACGCAAGCGAACTTTCCATGGCTTTGCGTTTTTCGCTTAAGTCGATAAAAATCTGATTAAAAGCGGCGGTTTCATCTTCCAGCCCCGCAAACCGGTCTAAATAACGCCGGTGACTTTCTTTCTTCAACAAAGTTTCATGATTATGCTGACCATGAAGATCAAACAAAAATGCCGTAAAGTCCGCTAAATCATTCCGCGTTACAGGGACGTTTTGAATATAAATATTTCCGCGGCCGTTTGTTTTCAGCGTTCTGCGGATAATGAGATGATCGTCCTCTAGTTCGATTCCGCGTTCGCCAAGCCAGGACACCGCGTCGGCGTTTGAACTTTTCACTTTCATCACGGCGGAAACGCCGGTTTCTTCGGATCCGGTACGGATTACATCGGTATCGGCCTTCGCGCCAAGAAGAAAACTCAGCGCCCCAACGATGATGGATTTTCCCGCCCCGGTTTCGCCGGTAAGAATATTGAGGCCGTCCTCAAAGGAAACAGTAAGAGAATCGATAAGGGCAAAATTCCGAATCACGAGTTCTTCAAGCATCGGGCCCTCCGGACCAGTTTAATTTTGATCGAAGCACAGTATAAAACACGCTTCGGTCCGACGCAATAAGTTTTGCCTTATTTTGCGATTTTTGTATATAGACCTTATCCAAAGGTTCTAAATTTTCCACGATCTGGCCGTCCACCGTAAGCAGAACGCCGCTCCGCTGTTCCGCCTCGACCTCGACACAGATAGTTTCATGAGAGGGCACCACGATGGGCCGGTTCGACAAGGTAAAAGGACAAATAGGATTGATGATAACCGCTTCCATCTCTGGATCGATGATAGGCCCCCCGGCGGCAACCGAATGAGCCGTAGAACCCGTAGGCGTCGCCACAATAAGGCCGTCACTCCGGTAATGCCCCAGCTTGATTTTTTCCCCGCCCACATGAAGCCGGATAATCTTTGAAATTCCTTCCGAAGTAATCACGCCGTCGTTGAGGCAGCTTGAGCGGAAAACTTCTTTTCCGCCGCGCAGAACCCAAATATCAAGCATGAGCCGCTCTGAAACGGAAGCTGTTCCGTGCAAGTACGCGTCAAAAACAGCTTCCCATTCATCGGGATGGACCGCCGCGATAAAACCAAGCGTTCCAAGATTAATCGGGAAAATCGGAATGCCCGCCGAAGCCATTTCCCGGACAGCATACAAAACCGTTCCGTCGCCGCCAAGACTGAACGCAATATCAAAACAATCCCCGGTGTTCCGCTCCGGCTTTCCGTCAAAGCCAAAGACCTTTACTTCCAATCCGCGTTTCTCCAAAACCTGACATATTTGCTCAGAAATAAATTGAGAATCCTTTTTGTGGAGATTAACGATTAGCAAAACACGGCGGACTTCAGTCAACATAGTAGGATAACTGTATCACAGAGAAAAACCGTCGTCAATTATCGTGATTTTCTAAAGAGAGCTGCCGTTTTATTTCTTCCGCTGAAAGCCCTTGATCTAACAACTCAAAGAAACGCTGCCTTTCTTTTAAACGTCCCTCATCACGGCCTTTTTCAATACCGATTACTATGCCTTCTGCTATGCCTTCTTCTCGGCCTTCTTCCCTAGCTTCCTCGCGCCAAACTTTTTTTGCGTCTTCCATGTTCCATTCTTCGAGTAACATATTCAGCACCTCCGATCCATGTTTCCTTAAATACTCTTTTAGTATAGCATGTTTTTCGCAATAATAGATAGTTTTTTTCATTGCTTCTTCTAAATTGTCACCTTCCTTCTGATAAGAGCGCATTTTGTCTACAAAAAAACTGTATTCCGCTAATTTTTTACAGCGGTTCACGATTTCCGTATTCTTCCCTTCGTTAATATTGATGATTTTTACCTCTAATTCCAAAAACGGATGTGTTTTTTCCGGCAAGCCTAAATCCTGTCGATTTGCGAATAAATCCGACAAGCGGAGAACCGCGCTGTCGGGGAAGGGATCGGTTCCGTTATAAAGTACGAAAAACTCCGGAAAGGGAATTGTCAGGCGTTTTTTTGAGTACAGGGTACTGCCTTGTAGTTTCTTTTCAAAAATACGGGCGATGTACAGTAACATCCGCAGTGCCATATTCGGATTAATCGTACTTTGATGTTCAATAAGGATGACCAGTTTACCGCCTATCTCAAAAGAAATGTCATTGACAAAATCCATATACAGCACATTTTCGAGCGTGTTAATTTCTACGGGCGCGTCCGGTGGTAAAGTAATTCCGCCGAGGGTACCATACAATTCCCGTAAAACATCCGGATCGTTGAATAGCGTTGTAAAAA
Organism: Treponema sp. UBA937; assembly: GCA_002293455.1. Taxonomy (GTDB): domain Bacteria; phylum Spirochaetota; class Spirochaetia; order Treponematales; family Breznakiellaceae; genus UBA937. The sequence goes on along the minus strand of DBDH01000095.1, from coordinate 7,875 downwards.
AACTATTCTTGTATTTTATGTTTACAGCCATAAATGCCTCCGCTCTATATAAGGCATCAATATGGTTTTTGCTTGATGAATTTTTCAGAAAAAATAATTTTTTGTTACACAGAGGACCGACAATGCTTCTTCGATAACTCAACACACAGACAGATGGAGGCGTGAATTGTTGTGTGTTATCATACGTTACTCCCGTAGAACCTTCCATGAGAGCGGGGTAACCGTAGGACCGGAAAGAAAAAGACTCCCGTACCCTTGAGGCTTATCAAGAATCCTTACTTTGAATATGATAACCCTGCCCTGCAGCTTTCTGAGGGCATGTTCCTTTTCAGGGGGATAAACTGAATAAATTGTTCCGTCTTCCGTACTTTCGATTCCCACATAGGTGTGCGGTTCGGAACCGTATATTTTCACCCGCCCGATGATCTCCTGGTTTTCGGAATTTCCCGCGGCGCTTAACGGCTGCCCCGCAAGACATAAGACAAAACATATACACAATAATGCTTTGAGCGGAAATTTCATGAAATCCATAAAACCTCCTAGCGTATCATGATACACAGATCGATGTCAGGACTTCCCGGACGCTCAAACTCTATTGTCAGATCCCCGGTTTTTCCCTGCCATTCCGGATAGGACTGGAGCAGAACAGAGTTTCCCCGCATCGGGGACCGGTACGTATGAAGATCCCAAACCAGCGGCCCCGTATAGCCCTGGGGAAGATTGAGGATACCCGCAAGGGGATTGTCTATTTCCCATATATCAAAACCCTCAAAGGTATAGTCAGTACCATTAATTCTTTTTGTGTCTGCTTTATCGAAGGAGAAAACTCCAGAGGGCTTCCGGCTGCCGCTGTATACCATCGCCTGACCATACAGGCCAAGGGCATCGGTAAACGCTGAACCTTCCGAAGGGAACCGGACAGGATTGATGTTATGAAGCGCTTCGGAGACAGATGGTACGTTTACCAGGGAATTGGAAGCGATTGCCTGTACCAGTGCCGCGCCGCCGAAATTGCGGGCAAGAAAAGCGCCAAAGGCATATACATTGGAGTATGAAAAATACACGCTATCATCTTCGAGCCATTCGGTTATTCCCGCGAGATTATATCCCGCGAGAAAATCCCGCATCCGTTGATCCACCGGGTGTCCCCCGCTTCCCGGGGATATTTCGATTAGGGGAGAGATCATATCCTCCGCAAGCATGGAGAGCATCTCATTATACCAGGTGTCGGAACTCTCCCCGTGGATAATAGATTTCTCGTTGAAATGGATCATGTGCTGGAATTCGTGTACCAGGGTGGAATAAATCGTATTTTCATATCTGTCCGTAAAATGTGCGTCTATATAAAAAATTTCGGAGAGATTTGTTTTTAAACCATATTCCGAGAGTTCTTGATCGGTATAAGCATCCTTGCTCCAGAAATAGCCCATAACGCCGCTGTACTGCTCCGGGGAATAGTCGCCATCGATATCATACAAGAGTATCTGAATCGCGGGATCGCCGTCCACCCCTCCATAGGAGGGATCACTGGAGGAACCCCCGCCGCCGTATTCGTATCCGAAAATGGCCGTGGTGTAATCATAGATCTCATCGAATTTTTCGGCGATTTTCTCGGCCTTTTCAGAGGTAATTTTGTTATCCGAATCAGAAGAGGAGCTGTTTTCCGCAAAATTGTCCTCGGCAACCCAGACCTTGCATTTGCTTCCGCTTTCCCTGAGTACGGCGGTAATCTGTACCCAATTGCCCTCAGCACCCTCCACCCAGAATTCCCGGCTGGTTTCATCAACTATATCCTCCGCGGCCCGGAAACGAAAGGGCCTGAAAAAACCACGCTCCTCCATCGGCGGAGGGTTTCTGTTAAACCGCTGTGCTTCTTCATGATCCATCCGGACCACCCCGCCAGGGAAAAACCCGGACGCCTTTCCTGTTCCGGTACGGGATATCTCAAGGGATTTCGCGGCGCGGTTCGCCGTTCTCCTGCCGGTTTCGGAACTCCAGGCATCTCCGGTATCAACATACTCCGCTGTATCCTGGGAACGGTTTACCTTTATCAGAAAAACATTCTGGCCCGTTAATCCGGGAATAGCAAGCGATGCCGTATCACCGGAAAAATTGATCTTTTGTACCGGCTCGGAGGTTCCGCCGTATGAGGAAACCGCGTCTGTAATGGTTTCAATCACCGGATAATATTCTTCAGGTATGTCTTCTTTATCGCGGCCGGGATCAAGCTCGCAGGCGGACAAACAAAACAGCAATAACATGACGGCAAAAACGCGGACACTATACGAATTGGTCATACATGGTATCTCCTATACGATATATGGAAAAACTATTCTTACGGCAGCGTTCCAATCAATTTTGCTACTTTTGCGGTTTCTGAAGCGGAGAGGCGCGGATAAAGCGGAAACAACGCGGTTCTTAACGATAACGAATAGGCTTCGGGACATTGGCTCTGCGGAACAAATCCGGTTACAGTATCATCAAAAGCGTTTTCAATCACGATTTCTTTTCGTTTCGCGTAGGCGGCTACATCTTTCATGCCGGTTTCCAGGACAAGCGGAAAGGCATAGGAATTGTATTCCGCGTCATCTGTCTGGACAAGCTGTTTGTGCCGCGTCCGCAGCGCCGATTGTACATACACCGATGTAATGTTTTTCCTTTTTTCAAGGTTCCGCGCCGCTTCTTTAAACTGAATCATCGCCAAAGCCGCGTTCATATCGGGAAGGCCGTATTCGCCCGGAAGCTCCGCAAGATTCCGGAGAACCGACGCGTCCCTCCGGTTGACGGCATAGAGCAGCGCTCCGCCGCCCGCGGTAAGCATGTCACGTTCTTCCAGGCCCAAAATCGAAAAAACGCCGAATGTTCCGGGAGCGTTTCCGCCGATCACAGAACCGTAACTTCGGGAACAATCTTCAATAATGGGAATTCCCATTTCGGCAATTGCCGCCATATCAGGAACATAACCTAACACATGATGGATCACCATACAACGGACTTCGGCGCCATCGGCGTTCTTCGCAATAGCCTCCTGAATGGTTTCCGGGCTTATATAAACCGATGAAGCATCTACGTCGCAAAAAATCGGCTTCAAACCGAGCGCTTCAATCACCCCCAAATAATATTTGGGGGAAAGCGCGGAGATAATAACCCCGGCTCCGGAGGGAAGAGTCATGCTCTTTAACGCAATATATAACGCAATGGCGGGGCTCCGCAGGGCAAGACAATAATCAAAATGAAGATATTCCTTGGCGAGCTGAACCAAACGCTGGCTTTGTTCACCTGGCCCTATCCTATCTTCTACCATTGCCGTGAGAACCGCGTCCATCTCCTTTCTTCTGATAGTCGGAGAATAGACTTCAATTTTCATGTATTACCTCTTCTGTTGAAGAAAGTCCGCTTATACTATCTTCTTAGGTCACTGATTTTCTGGAGTTCTTTTGGATTAAAGAGGTCTCGAATCTCCAGTATTATTAAATAGCCCTCGTTTTGACGGACAACACCGCGGATATATTCGGCACCGATGCCGGAAAGCATCTGCGGCGGCGGCTGGATTTCATCATTTCTAATGGTCACAACGCGGGAAACCCTGTCAATGATAATCCCAAGCTTCATCCCATCAATATCGATAATAACAAACCCGGACAACAATTCATCTTCCGCCGTCATTACCGACTTTTTAAGATGAAATCGTTTATGCAGATTGATGATAGGAATAATTTCCTTACGAAGGTTGAAAATACCCTCTACATAAGTTGGAGCGTTGGGAATGGGCCGGACATTCTGAACTCTGACAATTTCTTTAACATCCATGATGTCAATTCCGTACAATTCTTCACCAAGCTGAAACGTGACTAACTGATGTTGTGTATTGTTTTCTGCCATAAAATCCCCTTACTCAAGCATAATACCCTATTTTATTATTATATAATAATACCTCAAGAAAATCATCCCTTACAAGCCTAATTTTGCATGATTAATGAAAAGTTCTAAAGGATTATATATTTTCTCATCTTCCGGATAATTTCAGATAATTCAACCGGTTTTCCGATATGATCGTTCATTCCGGCCTTGAACATTTTTTCTATATCATCCCTAAAGACATCCGCGGTCATGGCGATAATCGGAACGGTTTTGGCCTTATCATGCTCCATAGCTCTGATTTTCCGGACGGCTTCATATCCATCCATTTCCGGCATGTGGATGTCCATGAAAATAAGGTCATATTTTTCGGGATTACACGCGAACATTTCACAAGCCTCCATGCCGTTTTTAGCGCAATCGATGACGGCATGGGTGCTTTCCAAAAGCGAAAGGATAATTTCCCGATTGATTTCCACATCTTCCGTCAAAAGAATGTGCTTTCCGCTAAAATCGAACTCCCCGACAGGCATCTCCGTTTCCGCTTCAAGACTTGTTCTGCCTTGTTCGTGAACAGAGTGATTGACGGCTTTTCCGGCCGTAACAGTAACCACAAAGCGGGCTCCCCGGTCTTCTTCCGATTCCAGCCGTATCGTACCGCCCATCATTTCAATAATTCTTTTTGAAATGACAAGACCCAGTCCGATGCCGCCGTACTTTCGGGAAATACTGCCGTCAGCCTGTTCAAAGGACTGGAAAAGCCTTAATTGCTGTTCCTTGGAAATTCCGATACCGCTGTCTTTCACCGAGAACTGGATAACATACTTATCCTGATTAACTTGAAGCAGATCAACGGTCACTTCTATTTTTCCGCCTATCGGAGTGAATTTATTGGCATTGGTCAAAAGATTACTAATTACCTGCGACAATAACTGTTTGTCGCTGTTAATGTAAGCGGGAACTTCTTCCGCGACATGAATGCTGAACTGCTGGCTTTTTTCATCAATTTTATAATTCACTACATTGCTTACCGCGGCCATCATTTCACGGAGGTTAAAATCGGCATTAATTAATTCAAGTTTTCCCGCTTCAATTTTTGACATTTCAAGCACATCATTGATCACGCCCAATAAATGTACCGAAGCGTCGTTGATTTTTCCAAGACAATACCGGATGCGCAGAGGATCGCTGCTGTTCCCGGCTATCTGTGTCATCCCGATAATGGCATTCATGGGAGTGCGCATTTCATGGCTCATCCGCGCAAGGAAAGTGCTTTTACTTTTACTTTCCTCATCGGACTTCATCTGTTCTATTCTGGTTTTCACGAGCAGATAACTTAAAGAAACCATGAACAGAAAACCCATGATTCCCAAAACAAAAGCCAGATTATTTACCGGATTGTAGTAATAGATACGCGGGGTGATAACGCCGATATGCCATCCGTTAAAAATCGTTCTGAAAAAAGCGATACTGTCCACACCGTTGGAGTCTGTAAAACGTTTTGCCGTAATAGACTCATGGTTCATTAACATATCCGCAAGCAGAGGATAATCACCTCCGGCCTCATTCATGGACATGCCGATCAACGCAGAGTTTGAATGGGACGCAATAATCAGATTATTTGTAATAAAGATACCATATCCGTTATTTGCAATACTCTGATGCCGGATATAATCAGTTATTCTTGTAAGATTTAAATCGATAGCCAATACTCCGTAAAAATAATCGGAAGCATCGATAATCACCTGGGAAAAACTGATTACCTGTTCGCCGGTTTGCGCATCGACATAAGGCTCCGAAAAAAATACCTTTCCGTCATTATTTACGGCCCCTTCGTACCAGGGTCTCGTCCGGGCATCATAATCATCCGGCGGAATCCATCCGAGACCGTCCAAGAATTCCCCGCGGATATATCCATAAATCTTCATAAAATCCGGCAGGGACGACTGTTCATCGAGGTAGAACGCGTTCACTTCTCTTAGATGTTGAAGCATTTCCTCATTGTTTCTGCCCGAAGAAATCATTTTTTCAAAGGTCATTGATATGCCGGAAAAAGTCAGCTCTCTGTTTAAAAGATCAGCCGATACCGCTGTTTGAGTGGTATCCAAAATGCCTTCGCAAATATGCATCATTTGACTGCCGACAATATTACTTACATAAAAATAAGAAACCAAAACCATTCCGAGAAACGCAAGAAAAACAAATAACACTTGCTGAAAATTATTTTTGATGAGCTCAATACGTTTTAACATGGGGGGTTAATGCAGGAAAGCAACACTCCTAATTTATATTTTTTAGCATTATAATGTTTGAATAAGTGAAATGCAACAAAAAAATATTCATTGTTGAAAAACACTTGATGGATTGTACCCGATGAAAAGCCCGGATTCAAGTACAAAGACAGAAAGGCATGGCACATAGACACATACCCTTCTGTGCAAGTTACTACCCGGCAGGGCTTTCGTTTTAGATATTGCTCATCGCCATATCTTTGCGTAACACGTTAAGGTCGTTCAAGATATCTTCGTCCTTGAAACCGGTCATGGCGGCGGCCTTTTCGACGAGGCGGACTCCTTCGTCTTTCTTTCCCATGCGGTACATGGCAAGTCCAAGTCCCTTGGTTGCATAAACATCATCTGGTTCACGGGAAAGAACGGCTTCATTCATTTTGACGCATTCATCATAGTTGCCGCACATAAACTCGGCGTATCCTTTCAGCCTCAGCGCTTCG
>DBDH01000095.1:0-1180 GCA_002293455.1 Treponema sp. UBA937 | reverse complement strand
CTGAAATTATACGCGCAGTACTGGTTTTCAGATTGAAGGCTGTGGTTCATGGTAAGTCTTGTATTGGGACATCCCCCAAGACATTTGCTGCCGTAATTGCATTTCCCGCAGTCTCCGGCAAGGTCTTGCTTTTTCATCTTACGCCGCCATGAAAAAGCGTTCTCGCCGTTCCAAATATCAGCCAGAGGTGTCTGCCGTATATTTCCTTCGATGTATTCCCTGTCGCGGATAGATGTACAGCCGAGAATATCTCCGTTATGAAGGATGCCGAAGCCCCGAACACCCGCATTGCAGCCTTCCCACATAGGCACACCCTGAATATTGTACGCAATTTTCCGTATCTCAGTTTCTTTCTTGGTGTAGTATCCGATGCAGTCCGCGGGAAACACTTTTAATGTTCCCTGACAGGCTGTTTCATAGCAGAAGTCGATGATTGTACTAATATCCTCAGGTTCTATGAGCCATTCGGGGCGTTCTTTAAGATTGCCCATAGGCAGTCCAATTTGAAGCTGCCAGGAATCCGCCCCCATTTCGATCAGCTCTTGCCTCATTTGGGGAAGTACCGGCAGGTTTCTTTTTGTTACAGTTGTTACCGCGCCTGTTGTAACTCCATGTTTCTTGAGCATCTTAAATCCTTCTTTAAGACGGCGGTACGAGCCCTTTTTCCTGATGTCATCATGGATATCTTCTGTACCATCAACACTGATAGCAATAGTGGCAACCCCCGCATCTTTGAAGCTGCGGATCATATATTCATCTAACAGCCATCCGTTTGTGATTATATTTGCCATCACCCCCTTGCTCTTAAGGCGCGACACAATAAAGGGAAGGTCGCGGCGGGTCAGCGGCTCTCCTCCCGACAGAGTAACCCAACGAAGTCCAAGACGGGCAATCTGCCCGGCAAGGTCGAGCGCTTCCTCTGTTGACAGTTCATCGGGAAGAGGCTCGGCACAGGAAGAACCGCAGTGACCGCAGCGCATATTGCAGCCCATAGTTACTTCCCACACACAGGTGACCGGCTGATATTTCATACACACCCCGGATATCCGTATTTAACTATACAGGGATAACCGTATTTTTCCAGAGGAATATCAGCGCAGCAGGGATAGCCATATTTGACCGCTCCGGGGCTTTCATAGCATGGATAACCGTATTTTAAACCGGGATACCCATATTTAAC
>DBDH01000045.1 GCA_002293455.1 Treponema sp. UBA937 | reverse complement strand
GCGCTTCTTTATTGAACTCGTCGTATTATCCGCATAAATATATAGACCGGTCGGTATAATTGAACTCGTCGACAAAATAGCGATATATTGCTATACTTCTCCATACATTCCAATCATCTTACCGGAGGCGGAACCAGAGAACCATGATACGTCAAGTTGATGAAAATATGCTGCCTGACTGCTTGGATGTCATTAAAAAGAGCTTTCTCACTGTCGCCGTTGATTTTGGCTTAACGAAGGAAAATTGCCCGACAAACGGAGCCTTCATGACGCTTGATATGCTGCATAATGATTTTGCCAAAAATCACTTGATGTTTGCGAAATATTCCGCGGAAAAAATCGTTGGTTTTATGCAGCTTTCAAAACAAGATACCGATATGTATGAATTAAAAAAACTTGCGGTTTTACCACAGAGCCGACACAAGGGATACGGCAGAGAATTACTCTCATTCGCTAAGTCACAAGTGTTCGATTTGGGAGGGCGAAAGATTAGCATCGGAATCATTGAGGAAAATATCCGGTTGAAAAGTTGGTATCAAGAGAACGGATTCGTTCATACAGGCACAACAATATTCCCTCATTTGCCTTTTACGGTGGGCTTTATGGAATATGTGTTATAAGTTGAAGCAATTACAAAACTCCAGTTTTTGCAAGAGGCTCAGTTGTCAATGTTTTTCTGCAAAATCCGCACTGTCCAGTGATTGCCGTCATCGTTAGATGAAATATGCCATTCTTTGTTAATCAACTTGTTCAAAAAAATTTCGTCGTGACTGATTAAAAGCAGCGAAGCGCGGCTTTCAAGAAGCGCGTTTTCCAAGAGCAGCGTCGATGAAAGGTCAAGATGATTTGTTGGTTCATCCATAATGATAAGCGATGCCTCCTTAAAAACGCCTTCCGCGATAAGCAGCTTTCGGATTTCACCCGGACTTGGCAATGCCGATTGCAGCAGATTTTCCGGTGATGATCCCAATCGGGCAAAACGGGACATTATTTCGCCGCGGGTCCTTTCATCTTCGGCAAAAAAACGGGAGAGAATCTTTTCGCTTTCTTCGATGCTTATTTCCTGTGGAATATAAAGATACAAAACGGATTCAGGAAGCAATGAAAGAATGTGCTTTATCAATGTTGTTTTTCCCGAACCGTTTATACCGGTAAGACCAATGGCATTGCCAGGATTCATAACAAGTTCAGGATACGAAAGTGTTTTTCCGTTTCCCAATTCGATACAGCCTTCTTCCAAAAGAAAGAAATGATCCATAAGAGCTTCGCTTCCGTTGAGCCGGATTCCCCTTGGTCCTTCTGTTTTTCTGTTGATACCTGAAATCGTTTTATCGAGCCTGCTTATTCTTGTTTCCATACGTTGATACAAATTGGTCATGACAGCATCTTTGTTCGTTAATTTAGCTAAATTGACTTTTCCTCTGCTGTCGCTATCTTTTGGCGCAAAGTTTTTTTTGGATAATCTTTTGTCAGCGGCATCTCCCAGTTTTCGCCGCCGTTCCGCTTCTGTTTGAAGGCGTTCTTTTTCACCGTTTAGTTTTTTCCAAATCCGTTGAGCTTCACGCTGTTCCCGTTCTTCTTCCCGCAAGCCCTGACTTATTCCTCCGGGCCGGAGAACGACGGAAGACGCTTTAAGGAAAAGGCATTGACGGCAAAGAGCATCCAAAAGCGAACGGTCATGACTAACGATAAGTCCTATTCCGGAATATTCCCGCAAGACATCCTTAATAAGCATCCTGGCCTCACCGTCGAGATGATTCGTGGGCTCATCGATCAAAAGCATTTCAGGAGCCTGCCAAAGAGCGATGGCAAGCTGCGTTCTTTTCCGTTCGCCATGACTCAATGTTTCCCACCGCCAAGGCCAATCACCTTCAATCTTCAAGCGGTCCATAAGATAACCTGCATGATTATCATCCGCGTAAAAAAAATCTTCCCAAAAAGAAGGAATCGCGTCAGTTCTTTGATCGCAGTATACAAAAGGTTTTGGAATCTTTATTAATCCGGCCGTTGGAGACAGCAGTCCTGCGGCAAGTAAAAGGAGCGTACTTTTCCCCGATCCGTTTTCTCCGCTCACGCCGGTCCATCCGGAATGAATATCGAAAGAAATATATTTTAACACAGGAACAATTGAGGAAGGATAATAAAAATCAACTGATGTAAAAGATAGAAATGACTGCATAATGGAGAGCCTCCACAAAAAACGGCTGCCCCAACCAAGAAAGGATTTTGAGAAGGGAAATAAGAACAAAAAGGGAACGCCGTCGTAATGAATCTATCCCTTTTGTTTTTATATCCTCATTTCTTCACCTGTCCTTTTACTGGATTTTATATCTTTAAGATAACAAGTTTCTAACCATATGTCCAGACGCTGTTCTTCAAAAAAACAAGGGCCGGCCGGAAACAAACCGCTTCCTGACCAGCCCTTTATCATTGTCAATTATGAGGAAATTGCAAATCTAACCGGGTTTTGCTGAAGCTCTTATTACAAGCTTTCAATCTGAATCGTGCGCTTTTTTGATTCGGGACGTTTTTTTACATCAAGCGTAAGTACTCCGTTTTTGAATTTTGCGCTGATTGACTCGTAATCGGCATTTTCGGGAAGGGAAAAAGTCCGGCTGAAACGGCTCTGCCTCCGTTCTTTCAGGATAAAACGGCCCTTCTTCTCTTCAACTTTTTCTTCGGTCGATTCTTCCTGTTTTGATTCGACCGTAATTTCCTTGCCGTTGGCATGAACTTCGATGTTTTTTTCTTCAAGGCCGGGAAGTTCAATGTTTACCGAATAAGACTCATCATTCTCTTCTATGTCCATCGCGGGAAGATGAAGATGTTTGCTTGCGGGGGCGAGCAAGCTGTCGCCGAAAAAAGATTCCATATAGCGGTCAAAATCGCTCATGGCTTTTTCAATTGATACAGGACGATACAAAGTTACAGATTTCATAAGATACCTCCGTGGTTCTTTTATATAAAATATGTGTCACGCAAGAACAATGTTCTTTTGCATGTACGTTTATATAAAAGCAAAAATCGTGCCAAAATATCAGAAAAACATATAAAAATCGACAATATTTTTAATTCTTTATAATACAACAAATTATAGAATTGATGTGATTTTTCCCGTACATTTTCAGAGGAATTGATTATCAATCATACATATTCAGAAAATTTTTTGTGTTAAAATGACACATGTGTATCATTTTGATTTTTTACAGTGTCATAATGATACGATTTGGAAGAAATATACGCTTAATTGGACTTTGTGGAAACAACATGAGGTGAAAACATAATTCTTATCTCGCTCCCATTTTTCAATATTGAAAAATCAGTGATGGTTTTAAATCTGTGAGAATACGGCTTATTTATAAAATATTCGTCAAATTCTGCTTGAAATCCCGCAAATTTCAAGGCATATTAGTAAGTAGATGACAATTCTTCAGGAAGATGCTTTATACGAATTTCTCGAAAATGCCGATAGCGCGTTTTCTATCGATGAAGTTGTATCTTTCATCAGATTGATTGACACGTCGGGAAAAACGAAACGGTTCACCGAAGAAGTTATTGCTTTTCTGAGTGCCAGAAACCTGGCTTTTCACCTGGGAAAAAATGTCTATATATCCCGCCGGGGCTGTTTTGAATCGGCCCGTTTTGTGATTAATCCCAGCAGGCTGGAAATTATGAACGGGATTCTTATTCCCGGACATCGTTGTATTCCTTTTGCGAATCCGGCGGTGCTTCCGCAGAACTATACGTTTTATTGGAAGGGGCTGCCGATTCCCGAAACCTTTATGGAAGGAGCCCCGGAAGAATTTTACCCGTATTATGCGCTGTTTGGAGAGGAATATGCTCCTCAATATGTCGCTTGCGATAATCCGGAAAACGAACAAGCGTTTAATGATAGTTTTTATGAAGATCCGCCGGAAGTATCAATTAAGACATTGGACATGAGCGCGGTTTTTCGGACAAGCGGTTTTGTTCCGGGCGACATGTTTGTTGTTAAAACCATGAATTGGCTGAACGCAAGTTTTGAACTTGAACGTGTCGCGGCTGGTTCATGGTCAAAACGCGAGTTATATGCCTGGGTGGAAGAAGCGGAGGCGGCTTTTCGGGAAGTTTTTTCCAGGCATGGCGCGTGTTATTCTATTGAAGAGCAAATTTCTTATGCGTATTGGTACGGCGGAAAACGTATGCGTGATGTTCCGGCTTACGCGCTGGATGATTTTCTTTATAATCAAACTGAACAAATCGAGACCGTTCCTTATGGAATCGAAACCCGGTTTTGGTACGCGGGAAAAGAGATTCCCGATCTGGAAGATTTACGCGCAAACCAGGGGCCGCCGGACCGGACTCCCATCGAAGAAATTCTTTATGCGCGGGGGATCCCTGTTTCGGAATATGTGATTCAATCTTATGTGAGAGACGCGCTTTTCAGGAACGAAGCTAATATCGATAATATTGCCGATCAGTTGATTCCTCCGTCTGTCGGCATGTCTCCTGACCGGCGAAAATTTGTTGTTAGTTATTTGAGGGAAGTGTATAAGGAATATTCCATGCACTATTCTCCTTTTGCGGACAGAACGATGGGGCCCATCAGGAAGCGGATTTGCGAACTTCATACCGCGGTGATTGATCATGCTGCCCGGATAAACAAAGCCGGAGTTGACAAAAGCTGGTTTCCCAAACATGCCTTTGTCATATTTTCCCAGATTCAAGGCCACGCGGCCGGAATTCTTGAAGACCTTAATACGGATGAAGCGCCGGACGCGGCCGATCTTGAAGCGATGGATGGATCATCGGACAGTATGCTGGAAACATACGAAGAAATAAAAATCCTCATTGAAGAATCCATAAAAAGTTACAGACAACGAAAAATCTCGATTGTCCGGAAACCTGAAACCATTCTTTCTTCTGTTGAATGGCTGACTTTCCAGGCGAGTCTTGGCGGCACCGATGTTTGGCGCCGTTTCATGATTCCAAGCTCCGCGGATTTATATAATCTTCATGATGTCATACAAATCCTTTTTGAATGGAAGAATGAAAATCAATATCGATTTGTGTTAGATGAAATACAGCAAGATCTGAAGCAGAACAATTATTCATGTGATCATTCTATAACATTGGCAAATTTGCATTCCAAGGGCAAGATGGAATTTATCTACGAATATGGAAGCCGTTGGACAGTACGATTGATGTTTCTTTTAAATGACGGTGATATCCCTGTGTTGGGAAATTATTGTATCGCCGGAGCGGGAGCCGCTCCGCCCGGATATGTTGGAGGCCCTGTTCAATTCCGCCGTTATATGAACTTGCAGACAAAAGGATCAAAAAAAGGAAAAGAATTTGATCTTCACGCGTTTAATATGAATGATACAAATAGAAAACTGTCGGACTTTTATGCGAAACAAAGCCCTGAGTTAACAAGGATGTTTGTCAATGAATGATAATACACTGGTTTCACTTTTAGACCGCGGCGGAGTTTTTTACGATATTTCCGGAACCGCCGTAAAAGATGTGATGAATAATTTCCTCAAAATGATAGATTTGCCTTCAGAACTAAATAAGGATTTATTGTTACAAGCAATATTGGAACGGGAAAATCTTATGTCTACCGCGATGGGAAACGGAATTGCGCTGCCGCATCCGAGGAATCCTTTGGCGGAAAAACCGGAACATCAAAGTATTTCCATCGGCTTCCCGGAAAAGGGAATCAACTGGAAAGCACTGGACGGAAAGCCTGTTCATACGGTAATTTTGATTGTGTCGGCATCGCCAAAATTACATCTTCATACTTTGTCAAAAATAAGTTTTTTGTGCCGGCAGGAATCATTTGTACAATTACTGCGGAATCGTTCTTCTGGAGAAATATTACGGAAAGCAATTCAGGACGCCGAGGCCGCCTGGGATTAAGGGAAAGCAAAATGGAACAGCAACTATCAAGAGAAATCCGCTTGGAAGAGCGTAAAAACAAAGTAATCGAAGACTTGTCGGTTCAATTTTCTCAAAACGAACTGCCTATGGAAGAATATGAACGGCTCGTAGAGTACATCAATAAAGCGGAAACGGAAAGGGAACTCGCAATCATAGAAAAAATATCGCGTGAAAACAGCCTGTATGCCGGAAGGGATGAACGCCGGGAAGAAAGACCTGAATCCCGAAGAAGCGCCGAATCGGAAGATGATAAATCCAGCGTTGCGCTGCTTTCTAACCGGCATCTTTCAGGCGATTTCTTTGCGGGCAGGAGTCATTCCCTTTATACGATTTTGGGTTCCCAGGAAATAGAAATTAACGACGGTGATTTGCCGAATGGACGAACAGAAATTACGATCATATCATTGTTAGGTGATACGAAAATTAAAGTTCCGCCCAGCGTAAAAGTAAAAATTAACGCGCTTCCCATTTTAAGCGACGCAAAAGTTGCCCGCAACACAGAGGCCGTATCTGGTGACGGACCAGAACTTGTCATCAACGGAATGGTGATATTGAGTTCAATCAATGTAAAGTATGTAGACAAAGATAAACGTCCCTGGAAGAAGTTGTTCGATTGACAGAGAAACACAATGGTCTTATTTCAAAATATCGGGTATTAAAGCAATGCATGTAATTAAAAACACAAAGCCCCTTGTTTTTCTGTTTCTCTTTATTTGTTTTTTTTCATCCTGCCGCAAGGCTCCCGAAAGCCAGACAGAATTTGTCTTGGGCACCATTTGCTCGGTCAATTTATTTGAGCAAGGCACATCAGAAGTGTACCAAGCTATATTCGCGCGTCTTCGGGAAATAGAAGATCACATGAGCGCCAACAGAGCCGATACCGATGTGGATAGGATTAACCGGAACGCGGGAGTCGCCCCGGTCCAGGTTCATGATGATGTCATACAGGTTCTTCAAAAAGCGCGTTACTATGCGGAATTGACCGGCGGCGCCTTTGACCCAACCGTTGGTCCTTTGGTTTCCCTTTGGGGGATTGGGTTTGAACATCCCAGAGTTCCGGAGGAAAACGAAGTACAGGAAGCCCTGTCTCTAATTAACTGGCGGGACATCGTTATTGATGCCGGCGCAAAGACCGTGTTTCTTCCCCGGCAGGGAATGAAGATTGATCTTGGGGCGATTGCCAAAGGATACGCCGCGGATGAAGTTTCGAGGATCATTCGGGAAGCAAATATCAACAAGGCAATTATCGATCTTGGCGGCAATGTTATCGTTATCGGATCAAAGGGAAGAGGTATTCCCTGGCGCGTGGGAATTCAAAACATATCGGGAATCCGCGGTGAATATTTGGGCATTATGAATGTCACGAATAAGACGCTCGTAACATCAGGGGTCTATGAACGTTACTTTGAACAAAACGGCAGGCGGTATCATCATATTCTTTCCACAGAAAACGGCTATCCTGTCGATAATAACTTGTTGGCGGTAACAATAATTACAGACAACTCAATTGACGCGGACGCTCTTTCAACGTCTCTGTTTGCCCTTGGATACGAAAAAGGTTATGAGCTTGCGGCGTCGCTGCCGGGAGTAGAAGCCGTGTTTGTTTTTAATAACGGGATATTGCGTGGAACACCTGGAGTGTTTGAAAATTTTGAATTGGCGAATAGACAGTTTAACGTTTCAGAGTAAAAGGACAGTTTGCCGTATATGCGATTTATCGTAAGAGATATTTGATCTGTTCCCCTTGCAGCCTATAGACGGTCCAGTCATTCATAGCTTCCGCGCCTTGGGCTTTGTAAAAATCGATGGAAGGTTTATTCCAATCCAGGCACGACCATTCCAGCCGGCCGCAGTTACGTTCAACCGCTATGCGAGCCATAAATTTCAGCAGAGCTTTTCCCAGGCCCTTTCCGCGGAGCCTTTCTTTAACATACAAATCTTCTATGTACAAACCAGGTTTCCCCAGGAATGTTGAATAATTGTGAAAGAACAAACAAAATCCAGCCGGAGCTTCTTCATACTCGCAGATTACAACCTCCGCGTATTTCTTTTTAAAAATAGTTTCCGCAATATCTTCCGGCGCCGCGCTTACCTGTTCTGACATCTTTTCATAATCAGCAAGTTCTTTGATAAACTGAAGAATCAACGCCGAATCTTTTTCTTCCGCAAAACGGATGGTGGTTTTTTCATTTATCATAAAGCTGTTCATCGTATCTCCAAGCTATTGGTTTTATGACAAATTTAGTATATCCTATAAAAAGGAAAAGGAAAACAACAGAGGCAAGATAACGGATGTTCAACAAAGACATCATGAGGAACGATGAATGATTATTGGGATTGATATTGGAAGTACCACGACCAAAGCGGTGGCGATAAAAAACAAAGAACTTGTCAAGAAAATAAAAACCAAAGCTTTTGACGCGGTAACATCCGCCACCGGAGCTCTTGGGAAAATGATTCTGGAAGAATCTATCACGCTGCAGGAAATAGAAAAGATTGTTATTACCGGCGTAGGTTCTTCAAAAATCAACAACAATATCTTTGGAATTCCTACAAAAAAAATCGATGAAATTACCGCTGTCGGCATCGGCGGCATGTATTTGGCGAAACAGGATAATATCATTATTACCAACATCGGAACAGGAACGGTGATCATTGAAGCCAATCAGGAAAAGATCATCCACTACGGCGGTTCGGGGGTCGGCGGCGGCACGATTGTGGGTCTTTCAAAAAAGATGCTGGGGATAGAAAATATTGATACCGTGGTAAATATAGCGAGCCTTGGCGATCTTGGGAAAGTCGATCTTCTCATTGAAGACATCACCGATAAAGATGTAAGTTTTTTGGATAGGGAAACCACCGCCGCCAACTTCGGGAAGATGCTTGAAACATCCGGAAAGTCTGATATAGCGCTTGGAATCCTGAATATGGTGTACCAGGTTATCGGCGTACTTTCCGTGTTTGCCGCCCGCAGCAAAAATATCACAAAAGTCGTTGTTACCGGAAACGGAAGCGGCAATCCAATAGGGCAGCGTATCCTCGCGAGCGTAACAAAAATGTATGGCGTTACATTTGAATACCCCGAAGACGCGGAATATGCAACCGCTATCGGGGCGGGATTTTCGGATTAAGATAACGGGAAAATCCGGTCGTCAATCCGCGGCTCTCACCGCAAATTCCCAACAGACGTGTCATATTCGTAGAGCCTCTCCAGAATACGGTAAATCTTATTCCCATATTCTTTGTCCGCTGCCCAGCGTCCGGTAAGATCGTGAATGGTCGGCGCGATGCCGTATTTGACCCATTTATACCGGGGATCAACAAGGGGCCGATTCAACGGTTCCGCGGAAGCGTATCCTTTCAGGTGCTGGATGTGCGCCCTAACGCCGGTTTGCGGATTCGGAAAACGTTCGCCGGTTTGTTCCGGTCCGATAGCTCCAAGACCGCAGAAATTGTTCATGTCCGGGGTAACAAGGCCGCCGAACCGCATGAATCCTGTTTCCAGACACATTTGGCTGAAAGCAATATCCGCGTTGATTCCTTCGATTCCGGCTTCTTCAACATAAAAGCGCGCCAATTCCCGGGCCCGCTCCGGCGGCAGCGAAGCGTTTGTTTCCGACAAAAAACCGGCAAGCGTTTCGCTCGTAATCAAGCCCTGCCCCATTATGGAAACCGGAATCTGCGGAACCGTTTTTTCAGGAGGCAGTTCCGGCGGAAATTCCGGCGGAAATTCCGGCGGCAAATCCTGAGGAAGATGCATACACGACACAAATAAAATCGGAAGAAGGATAAAACACAAATATATCTTTCGCATACTATATTTTTCGGTAAAAAAGCTTTTTAAATAAAAGCAAAACGCGTAATAATGCCTTACCTATATTGATGAACGACAAAGTACACGACAATACGATAGATTATCCGAAAGTTTCATATAGTAGGAAATCAATCAGCATGATTAATCCTTTGGAACTCCCAAAGGACAAACGGCCGAGGGAACGTCTTTTTAAGAACGGAGCCGAATCGATGTCCGACCAAGAATTATTGGCGATCATTTTGAATTCGGGGATTCCTGGAAAAAACGTTAATGAAATAGCGACGGATTTGCTCAAATTGATTCATCGGCCGGAGTGTGTTCCGTCGGTGAAAGATTTATCCCGGTTGAAAGGAATCGGCAAATCCAAAGCCTGTACGATTACCGCTATGTTGGAATTCGGCAGGCGGCGATGGGGACCAAGAGGACTCAAAATCATGAAGCCCGAAGATGCTTACCTTGCCGTCCGCCATTACGCGGACCGCCGCCAGGAACGGTTTATCTGTATTTCACTTAACGGCGCCCATGAAATACTCGCAATCCGGGTTGTAACAGCAGGCTTGGTAGACAAGACCATCGTTCATCCCAGGGAAGTTTTTTCCGATCCTATCGCGGATCGGGCAAGCGCGGTCATTGTCGCCCACAATCATCCATCAGGACAAATGATTCCATCAAGTGAGGATGATGAAATAACAATGCGGCTTCAAGACGCTGCTGACATTCTTGGCATTCATCTTTTGGATCATCTTATTTTTTCGGAAAATTCTTACATAAGTTATTCCAAAGATAAAAGGATGAATTTTGGAGGTTTTTAAACAGCCGAGTTTCTTGCAAAAACTGAAGTTTTGCAATTTCCTCAGACGGAACATAAGGAAAAACTGATTGCAGTCGTGTCCCGGGTATTTTCCCGGCAAATAAAGTATTGTATACTTCACTTTATGAAAACGAATCATTGTTCTTTTAAAAGATATATCCGAAATGCGGCGACGCTTTTTTCCCTATTGTTCATTTTATCTTGTGTAAGCAATCCCGCGGACAACGCTGAATCCTATGCCGGATTGGGGAAACCTTCCGATCCTGTTCCTTTCATGGAACAGGTCCGGACAGGAAAACTTTCCAACGGATTAACGTATTATATTTTGGAAAACGCAAAACCTGAAAACCGCGCATATTTAACGATGGCGGTTGCCGCGGGTTCGGTTCTGGAAAATGATGACGAACAGGGATTGGCTCATTTTGTAGAACACATGGCTTTTAACGGTACGGAGCGTTTTCCCGAATCCGAACTGATAGATTATCTTCGGTCTTTGGGAATGCGTTTTGGTCCTGAAATAAATGCGTACACGAATTTTGATGAAACCGTTTACGGCATTGAAGTTCCTGTAGAAATTCTGGATTCGGGGAAAAAATCGATTCCGGAAAAAGCCATGCAAGTAATCAGCGACTGGGCGGATCGTGTCAGTTTTGATCCCGAAGATGTAGACGCGGAACGCCGGGTAATTTTGGAAGAATATCGGACGTGGCTTGGGGCAGGCGAACGTGTCCGGAGAATAATGCTTCCCATCCTTTTTGAAGGTTCTCCTTACGCGGATCGGTTTCCCATTGGTCTGCCCGAAATTATTGAACAAGCTCCCGTGGAACGGCTCGAGGCTTTCTATAAAAGATGGTACCGCCCGGATAACATGGCGGTTATTTTTGTCGGCGATTTTGACGGAGCCGTTTTGGAAGCGGAACTGGAAACATACTTCAAAACTGACGCGTCTTCATTGCCGCTGGACAAACCCCGTTACGATTTGCCTGATCCGGTAAAAGGAAAATTCCGGGCGGAAATTATTACCGATCCTGAATTAACTTTTGCAAGAGCGGATTTTTATTTCAAACGACAGCCTGCCGTTCCCGCGTCAGATTTGGCGTCCTACCGGAATGATATTATTGAAAGCCTAATTTCCAGAATGATGCATCTCCGCTTTGATGAAGCCGCGTCTAAGCCGGAAACGCCTTTCGCGGCGGCCGGAGCGTATGCCAGCCGTTACGCTTATTCTTCCCGTTTCTATGTGATGGCCGGTATCGCAAAACCCGGGATGCTGAGGGAAACTATGAACGCCGTTCTCCTGGAAAAAGAATCCATGGAACGCTACGGTTTTACCCAGGCGGAAATTGATATGGCCAAGCGTTCATTGCTGTCTGATCTAAAACAAATGGCAGCCGAACAGGACAAGCAGGAATCATCATCTTACATAGAACAATTGACCACGCATTATCTTGACGGCGGCAGTCTGCCCGGCATTGTCTGGGAACTTGATGCCGTCCAAAAACTGCTTCCCGGAATTGGTCAAAAAGAGATCGCCTCGGCGGCGAAAAGTTTCTTTCAGAATGATGATCTTACGGTGTTTATTACAGCCCCTGACACTGATGCGTCTTCTCTGCCCGACGCGGATGAAATTCAATCCATCGTTAACGCGTCCGCGAAAGCAAATATTGAAAAACCGCAGGAAGAAGTTTTCAGCAGCGATTTAATTTCAGAGCCAGTTGTTTCGGGAAATATTATCAATGAAAACATTGATGCTGAAACAGGGCTTGTTGAATGGACGCTCAGCAACGGCGTATCGGTTTTGTTTAAGCCTACCGCAAACAAAAATAATGAAGTTTCGTTTTATGCTTTAGCAAAAGGAGGAATTTCCAGCGCCGCCGATGAAGAGTATTATTCTGTTTCTCTTGCCGCGGACATGTTCAATAATTCCGGAGCCGGAGATTTTACTAACACGGAACTTTTGAGAAAATTGGCTGACAAACAAATCTCGTTATCATTTTGGCTTTCTTCGTATATCCGGGGGTTCCAGGGAACCGCATCAAGTGAAGATATGGAAACGCTTTTTGAACTGCTGTACTTGGGATTTACTCAGCCAAAGATTAGTGCTGACGCGGCTTCTGTTGTGACAGACCAGTATCGGACAACATTGACGCGGCGGCAAGAAAATCCCGAAGCCTGGTTTTTTGATGAAGTGCAGCGGACTATGTACAGCAATTATCCCAAAACACAGCCCATGACTTTAGCTGATCTGGATAAGATTTCTGTAAGTCAAGCGGAATCTTTTCTTAAAAATTCTTTAAACCCTTTGGACTACACTTTTATATTTACCGGGAATCTGGACGAAACTGCCTTGAGAAATTATACGGAAATGTATCTTGCTTCAATTCCAGCCGGCGGCAGCGCGGATATCCCATTCAATACCTGGACCGACATGCATATTCCTTTGCCTGGGAAACAAGAAAAAATCTTGTATAAAGGGCAGGAAGAAAAGGGTATCGTTTTTGTGGGCTGGTTTATTCCAATGGCTTTTTCCGAAAAAGATTTTATCAGTACCGCGGTACTGAATGAATATCTTAATATTCGGTTAACCGAAGAAATCAGAGAGAAGCTCGGCGGTGTTTATTCGATTTCTTCCAGCGCAGGATTAACGCCTATACCGAGCGGTGAATTATCGTTAATCGTTACATTCTATTGCGATCCGAATCGGGCAGAAGAATTAGCGGAAGCGGTATCCGCCGAACTTGCTCTTTCCGCTCAAGGGGATATGAATCCTGATACTCTCGCAAAATCCGTAGAGGCGTTAAAGAAAACCTTTGAACAATCGATACAGAGCAACAGTTACCTTGCAAGAAACATTGCTAATTACAATCAGATTTTCCGGGAACCTTTTTCAAGATTCTATGTCAGACCGGAATTGTACGACAGCGTAAAAGCCGAAGATATTCAAAGATTATCAAATCTTCTCCAGGCAAACGGCGGTCCTTTAAAAATGATTCTGTACCCTGAAAGTTGGGATCCGAAAAATTAGCAGATAACTACAAGAACCTCGATGGTTTACTTTTACTGGTGATTACGGAAAGGGTTGTATAGATACCCATATTATAATATAATATTACATACATCGTAATCTGTTTCTACACAAGTATTAAAAATAGGAAGGGAGTCCTTATGGCTGCACAGGAATTGGTTGTTGATGAATCAAAAATAAAAAAAGCGGTACAATCAGGCATACCTCTCACAATCACCACCTATACATTGCCTCATGAAATAGAAATGTACATCACACAGGTTCTGGCATCTTTTTTAAAAATCGTCGGACAGGTTCAATTGGAAAGTTACGTTGTATATTGTGTTCAGGAACTGGCAGTCAATGCAAAAAAAGCGAATACAAAACGGGTTTATTTTATCGAACGAGGTTTAGACTTGAATAATCCCGAAGATTATAAAGTCGGGATGAACAGCTTCAAAGAAGACACCTTAAGCAATATTGGACATTATCTTAAACTACAGAAAGAGAAAGGGCTCTACATTAAGCTGATTTTCCAAATTAAGAAAAATATCATCAACCTTGAAATACGGAATAATTCGGCGGTTACCAAAACAGAACTTATCCGAATTCATGATAAACTTGCCAGATCCAGGCAATACGACAATTTAGAAGAAGCGCTCTCCCAGGTTTTGGACGATTCCGAAGGTGCCGGTTTGGGTTTGGTTATTTTAGTATTGATGCTCAAAAAAATCGGGCTGGATGAAGATTGTTTTGATATTATTGCAACCGATACCGAAACCATTGCAAGAATCGTTATTCCGCTGGATAAAACCAGTGTGGAAAATCTGGCGATTCTGGCAAACGCTATTGTGGAAAATGTTCATTCGCTTCCCCAGTTTCCGGAAAACATTTTGATTGTGCAGAAATTGATCAATGATCCAAAATCCGAAATGACCGATATAGCCCGCCAGATTTCTATGGATCCGTCATTTACGGCAGACTTGTTGAAGATAGTTAATTCCGCCCAATATATGTTGACCAAAAAAGTTGACAGTATTTCCGAGGCTGTAAAGATGGTCGGTATTCGGGGAATCAAAAACCTGTTGTTTTCTTACGGCGCCGAAAAAGTTCTTGGCAGTGATACTACCGATAAAAAAAATCTTTGGGAGCATTCGTACCGGACAGCGTTTTACGCGTTTAACCTTATTAAAAATTTCCGAAAAGATCCCAATCTTTTGGATGATGTATTTGTAGGCGGAATTCTCCACGACATGGGAAAAATAGTTTTTGCGAATGTGCATCCGGATCTTTTGGGAAAAATAAGACAATTTTCCGCCGATAAAGGACTTCCTCTGTCGCTTTTTGAAGATCTTTCGGCGGGAATGAATCACGCGGAAATCGGTGCGCTGATTGCTGAAAAGTGGAATTTTCCGGAAAATCTGGTTGCCGCTATCCGTTTTCATCACGATCCTGAATCCGCGCCGGAGGAATTACGTGATCTTGTGGATACCGTATACCTGGCGAATATGTTCTGTGAATATGAAGCGGGAAATGTTTCCTTCGATCAGTTTAATGATCCTTCCCTGAAAAACTTCGGCATTACTTCGCGGAAACAGATTGATACTCTGTTGACCAGGTTTTCATCCGGGTTTAAGCGTGAAAGCGCCGTATAAAAAGATGATGAGCCCAGGCTTGTAAAGCAATCCCAAAAGCTGTTCCGGCGTTTAAAGAACCCTTCGCACCATACGTTTGAATTGTTACTCTTCCAAGGGATTTTTCCGCTTGTTTTAAGGCCTTTGGACTGGCTCCAAGTTCTTCGGAACCAACAATCATGGTTCCTGTGTCAGGAAAAGCAAATTCGTTTACATTTGTTCCCCCCGTTTCCAGAACAAAAAGCGGACCTTCAATTTCATCAATATTGATTCTTTGCCAAGGTACCACAGAAACGCAGCCCATCGCGGTCCTCTGTGCTCTTGGATGCAGCGGATCAGCGCAGAGCGGAGAAAGCAGGACTGTCTCAACACCGAAAGATTCGGCGGTTCTGAACATCGATCCAACGTTAAAAGGCGAGCGGATATCTTCAAGGAAAACACGCGTTCCGTGAAAAACCTTTCGTTTTTCGGGATCGAGTTTCCCAAGATGATCGATAAAATCCCAGTCGGCGGTTTGCTGTCCTGTTTCGGCAAGCAGAATATGCCGGATCGTGTTACATGCCCGAATGAGTGAAAGATTGATGGGTTCATCCGCCGTTTGGCTTATGCTTTTTTCCGCAAGAACCAATTCCAGGACGGCCGCTTCGGAAAATTCCCTGTCTTGAACCAGATATTTCGCAATATCCTGCAAGTATTCCAGGGAAAAACTATAACACAGAGGAACGCCCGCGGAACGGGAAAGCTCTTGTTCCGCTTGAGTGAAAATTTTACATATTTTCCGCAGGGCTTGATGCCGGGGAAGCTTCATCAATTTGTGAATGGGAATCATCGTATTTTGTTAATATGCCTGTTTCAGCATGTCGTAAGCATCTTCCGCGGAAATGGTCCGGGGCGAAAAAGACACAAATTCCAGATTTCTCGCGGCCTGGGCGATAGGAACCATGCGGTCAAGGGATAAATCAAATTCTTTAAGCCGGGCAGGAACCTGTAAAATCCCCATCAATCTCCGAATGCTGTTTACCGTCATGGCTGCCGCGTCCGCCGTGGAGACTCCTTCCACAGATTCTCCCATCAAGGCGGCCACCCTCGCCATTTTTTCAGGCCGGGATTTTACAAAGTCTTCCAATACGTAGGGAAGCAGAATCGTGGAACACCATGATTTAGCTACGGGGAAACGGGCGTTCAAAGAATATGCCAGAGCCGTCCCAATTCCCGGCGCGCTGAAAGATGTTCCCAATGCCATGAGAAAGCCCGCGTTCGTCATAGTACTTACAGTATCAACACTGGTATTTTGAATAAAGGAATTCATCGTGTTTGTATAGAGGATGATGGCCTGTTCCAGGAGCGCGTCCGACAGAAATTGAGCTTTCGTGGAACAATACGCTTCAACCGATACACAAAATCCATCAAACGCGGTTGTGAAAGCGAATTTTCCGGAAAGTGATTCCGAAAGAGCCCCATCGATAATGGCTGCAATACAAAGTCCTTTTGGCGATTTTACCAATTTTGCTGATCGATCTCTTGGATCAACCGCGGCATAATAATCAGAAAACAGGAAAGGGTCCCGTCCGGTGGTAGGAATCGCTATGTAGGGAAGAATTTGATCGTTCTGTGTTTGTCCATCCAACAAATCGAAAGCGGAAATGCCGCTTTTCACGAGCGTCGCGGTCATCCGGGCAATACATTGTGTTTTCAGACCGCCGAATCCAATCACAAGGGAACAGCGGGCCCCCCTCGCGAGTGCGGCAGCATATTCGGCAATATCGGCAGTCGCCTGGGCTGGAATTTCATCAAAAACGATGGATTCTACGCCGGAGTTTTCCAAAATAGAAATGAGCCTGTCGATACGGTGTTGTTCGTACAAAACTTGTTCCGTAACAATAAAGGCCCTTTCCCCATACTGGGCGGCAAAAGCGCCAATACGGTTAATCGTATCAACTCCAATAATGATTTCAGGATCCAATTTAAACGAAAAATCTATCATTTTGTTCTCACTCCCTGTTAATCCGGCAGCAGATGAAGAAAAAAAAGGCGGAACCCCCGGTTCCGCCCAAATACTGCACATACATTGTTACAAACCAAAGGCTTCCATGATTTTTTCAGCCGTGGTATTCAGAATAGTATCACTAATGTAAGACGGATCGTCAATTTTTGCTCTTAATTCAGCAATTCTTTCAGCCCGGATATCTGCCGCGGAAGAAGCAATTTCCATAGCCTTATATATTTCTCCCTTTTCTACCGCTTCCGCGGACAAAGAAATAGAATCTTCTTTGCTTGGCGCTGCAACTTTGTTGTTTTGTCCCGCTTTCTTACCGGACTGAATGGGATCTATGGAACCTATCCTGTCGATCATCATATTACTTCCTGCCTTAGTGTCATTATCGGCGTGTTTGCCTAAATATTTAGCTTTTTCTTTCCGGATACAAACACGGAAAACTCGCCCAACTGTTTGTCCCGTCCGGCCAATTCCGACAAAACTTCTTCCGCTGACCCCCTGATGTACTCTTCATACAGTTTTGTCATTTCCCTTCCTATACAAACATAACGCTCTTTATCAAGATCGGCAAGTTCTTCCAATAATTTAACGATACGGAAGGGAGATTCATATAAAACAAAGGCACATTCCAGGGCCAAAAGCTCTTTTAACCTGGAACGCCTGCGGCCCGGCTTTGGCGATAAAAAACCTTCAAACACGACGGTTTTATCCATTCCTCCGGCTACGCTTACGAGCGACGCAAAGGCTGACGGCCCCGGAATCGGTATCACATCATGCCCCGCTTCGGCTGCTGCCTTTGCCAAGACCGCCCCCGGATCGCTTATTCCGGGCGTACCCGCATCACTAGTATATGCCACATTTTCGCCCTCATCAAGGGCATGAATCACCTTCTCCGCCGCAATGCTTTCATTGTGAGACCTTACGGAAATCAGCCTTGCCTTTACTTCAAGATGATTGAGCAGTTTGAGCGTGTGCCGCGTATCTTCGCAGGCAATAAAGTTCACCGATTTAAGCGTTTCGACCGCGCGAAAAGTTATATCCCCCAAATTGCCGATGGGAGTTCCGATAATATATAAAACAGCCACAGGTTAAGTATACTTGTTTACTTGGTAATTAACAATGAGCGGGGAACAAATTGGGAATGGGGAATGAGCAATTTATCTCGACTACAGTGAAGCGGCAATCTGTTCTTCTATCAGACGGCTGATGATTTGGGCGGGAGTCTGCCGTGTTGCCAGAGCGCGAGTCATAATGTAGTCAGCCGCGGCGGGATTCAATACATTGAGCAGCTCACGCTGACGGATAAAAATATCAGGCTTGCTAAAATCAACCCGCGGAGTGGTATTGGTTAATTCTTCGTCCAACGCGTCCGCCTCTTCTTCTGTCATGTATGCCATTTTTGTATCTTCTCCTATTCAAAATAGTGCACATCATGCGGCAAAAATGCTTTCCGGCATTTCATTGCGTGAAACACATTTAGTTGTTCATCATCAATACGATTATACATAATTTCAATGGGGTTACCTCGTCTGTCAAAGCCTATGAGCAAATATTTATTTGCATAGTCAGGGAGCAAACCATTACGTATAGGATGCAAAAACGCCCATTCTATGTCGGTTTCTGTAACACCATGTTTGAAGGCAGATTTGTTATAGGTAATCCCCATATCCATGAGTAAAGTATAATCCCTAGCGAATATTTCAGCAAGCTGGAAAGCAATGGGCAGACAAGAATTTACTTTCTTCATTGAAACATTTATGTTTTTCCGTTATTTTTCTTCAAGCATAGAAAACAATCATGATAATAAGCGCAAGCAGACGAACTGATATTCCGGCATTTTACTCTGAATGGTTTTTTAACCGGATAAAGGAAAAGTCTGTCTGCGTACGGAATCCGATAAATAGGCATCAGATCAGCAAGATCAGTTTGCATCCTGATGTTGTTGACTGCATCGTTTTTTGGAGCAAAAACCCCAAACCGATGCTGGATACACTGCATCTTCTCAACGGGTATCCGTTTTATTTTCAGTTTACGCTCAATCCTTATGATGAAGACACAGAAACAAATCTGCCTCCAAAAAGCGAAATAATTGAAACCTTCAAACGATTGTTGGATAAGATCGGCCCGGAAAAAATAATTTGGCGATACGATCCTGTTTTGTTGAATGAAAAGTATACATCGGCATACCATATTGATAGATTTCATGAGCTTGCGAATATGCTGAAAGGATATACCAAAAAAGTCACGTTCAGTTTTATTGATTTTTATAAAAAAATCAGTGAGAGGATAAAACAGTTCAATATTGAAGAAATATCAAACGATGAAAAAATCCTTATCGCGAAAAGTTTTTCTCAGATCGCGAAAGAGAATCATTTACTGATAGACACATGCGCGGAAGATATTGACCTGTCAAAGTATGATATAGAACACGCGCGTTGCGTTGATGATAGATTAATTGCAAAAATAATGAGATGCGGTTTTGCTGTAGATAAAGATAAAAACCAGCGGTCTGAATGCGGATGCGTTGCAAGCATCGATATTGGTGAATACAATTCCTGTTTACACGGCTGTGCTTACTGTTACGCAAATGCCAAGCAACACGCCGCGATAAAAAATTTTGAAAAGCACAATTCTTCCTCTGTGTTATTGATCGGTGAAATACAAGCGCAAGATTTGGTGAACGAAAGAAAAGTATCAAGCAATCGAATAGTTCAAAAAGAACTTTTCTGAAAAACGATTTGTTGATGAGAAAGAATCCGATAATCAACATATGGGTTCGTATGTTCAAAGTCTCATCCTCATTATGATGGGGATGCTTCTTCTCTGGTTTGGCTATTCTCTTTTTTCTCATCTGAGGGGACAAGTTTCTTTTGACAGGCAGAAAAAAAGGAAAAAACAGGTTGAAGAAAGCGTTCCCGGCGCCCCAAGAACCTGTCCTGTGTGTTCGGCAGGACTGGAGCGCGGAGAAAGGGTAAAATCCTCAGCCTTTCCTTCGATAGGCGGCACCGATAGATTGATGCACATCAGCGGCTGCCCGTATTGTCTTGACGGAAGCCGAGTCCGTTCTTGTCCTGTCTGCGGAATTTTGCTGAAACCGGAAGAAATTCTCATAGCCCGTATGTTTGAAAAACCGGGCCGCTCACATGTTCACGTACTGGGATGCACCCGATGCCGGGGACCGCGGTCGGGGAGACCGGGAAGATAAGGTACTCTTTCTATTGCTAAGATATGCTCCTTTGGTTTATGATACGTATATGGTCGTAAAACGGTTTACCGTATTGGATCTTATTGATATTGATCTCAAGGAACACAATTCCCTCAATCTCCATTGTATTGGCGGGCGGAAGGGACTTTCGCGGGAAATAGGCATTCCCGATCTGAACCGGCCCGGGCTTGCTCTGTCCGGCTTCTTCGATTCCTTTGCGTATCAGCGGATACAGATTTTCGGACGCGGTGAAGCAGCGTATCTTAAAAAACTTTCAAGGGAAGGGGCTGTCGCTACCATTAAGCAGATGTTCACCTATCCCATTCCCTGCTGTATTTTTACCCATAATCTGACTCCTGACCGGGATTTTTTTGAAGAAGCCGAAGCGTCTCACTGTCCGGTCCTTCAAACCGATCTGCCAAGCGCCGAGTTTTCATCCAGGCTGATGCGCATTCTTTCAACGATTTTTGCCCCGCAAAAAGTCATTCATGGCGTATTGGTCGAAGTGTACGGCGTCGGGATTCTTATTCTGGGGGATTCCGGCGTGGGAAAAAGTGAAACCGCTTTGGAACTTATCGAACGCGGCCACCGCCTTGTTGCCGATGATGTGGTAGATATTCGTTGTATTAACGGAAATGTGCTGATGGGCTCCGGCGCGAATAAAATTATCGGGCATCACATGGAAATTCGCGGGCTGGGAATCATCAATATTACGCATTTGTTCGGCGTTGGGGCTATCCGCGACAGAAAACAGATTCAGTTAGTGGTAAACCTTGAAGAATGGGATTCAGAAAAAGTGTATGACAGGCTCGGTACCGATGAAAAATACCAGGAATTCCTGGGGGTGAGCATCCCGAAATTGGAAATCCCGGTAAAACCCGGACGGAATGTTCCTATCATTATAGAAACCGCGGCCATGAACGAACGCCTTAAAAAGATGGGATACAATTCCGCGAAAGAATTCAATCAAAATATTCTTAAATGGATTGAAAGCGATGCCGCTAAATCGGTATATTTTGGTCAGGAAGACATTATTTAACTCTTGAAAAAGAAGCAAGTGCAAAACCGCTTAAAAAGATAAAGGAAAAGGTATGGTGGAGAAAACCGTTACAGTTCAGAACAGGGCTGGTATTCACGCGCGTCCCGCAGCTTTGTTGGTGCAGAAATGCAAGGATTTTAAATCCTCCATTTATCTTGAAAAAAACGGCGACCGAATAAACGCAAAATCTATCATGGGGATTATTACTCTTGGGGCAGGTTATGGAACCGAACTTAAAATAATCGCGGAAGGAGAAGATGAACAAGAATCGGTGGATGCCCTTGTCAAACTGTTTGAATCAAAATTTGAAGAAGAATAAGCCGATTACCCTGGCCGCAAAAGAAAGGGAGTGAAAATCTCATGAACAAAGCCGTTCTTTTTTGTTTTTTCATGCTGCTTACCTCATGGTGTTATGCGAATGACGGCGGTTATGAGATAGTTGGAGATTCATTTCATCCGATTAATATTGTCGATGTATCGATTGACTATGAACGCTTGATTTTGCATCAGCATGGCAGTCAATGGGAAATTGAAGTTTACATAGAATTAAACAATCAAACAAACGAAACGCTTGAACCGCTTTTGGGCTTTGAGTTCAGTTATTTCGATGGTCCCGGTCATGATGTTTCATACGATGTTTTTGATACATATATTCTTCTTGTCAACGGAGAAGCTCAGCAATTTCAATTTGATGCCGACGGGGAATTTGAGCAAATCTGTAAGCTGCTTTACACACCAACATTACAGCCGGGAATAAATAAGGTATATCATAATTATACGATCAGCGAAGGTTATGGGTCCATGGCTGGAACTATTTCGTATATTTTGAAAACAGGAGCCCGCTGGAAGGATGGTTTGATAAAACAAATCGAAGTATTTATCAAACCTGACAGGCCCGGAATGCTCCGTGTCCATAAAAATTGTTTTTCAGATTTTGATATTATTGGAGAAGGAAAACTTTTCGATGGATATTTTTCAACAGATGATTACATTGATCCTTACGAACACGCTTATAACACTTATCCCTATGATAAAACATATGCAATAAAAAACGGTTATTTGTATAAATCCATGAAAAATTATGCTCCTAGGGAAAATATATCTTTTGATTTTTTTGATTTTCACTATAGAGGTTATTCCGCTCGTCCCGCATTGCCGAGAGATCTTATACCGTACACATATACTACAGGAGTGCCGCCGGCTCCGTTGTTACCGTACAAGTATATTTATTTCTGGGAACACGCGTATAAATACCGCGATTATGAATACGACGGAGAGAACATATACAAACTCTTTGAAAATAATTTTGTAACGTTATCGGCGGAATATAAACGCATACTGCGGAATACTGTGTATGCCATGCATGGATATGTGTTTAAAGATCCGGAACTCCAAGAATATTTTGAGAATCAGTATTGGTATTTTCCAAATAAGAATAGAAAATCCGAAGGAATTGAATTATCCGGAGAAATGAGGGATATCTTGTATTTTATAGTTCAAGCGGAAAAGAATATATAACAGAAATATATTGGAGAAATTATGAAAAGTGTCCGGACTCATTCGCAGTTCTCAATTATTAATGTCCGGGGACTTTTGTTTGTGTATCTTCTTCTGGTTATCCTGGTTTTTCTTTTAGCCAATTCTTTTTTCGCGGATCCTTCCGGCGTTACGAGAAATCCAGGGTTAATCAACAGTATCATTTTTTGGACCATTCCCGCGGTGCTGTTAATTTTTTTTGCGGTATCGATTTGGTTCTTTATCCGGGATTTGTTTTCGCATCAGCAGGGCAGCCGGTTTAAAGCAAGAATCCTGACATATTTTATCATCACCGCATTACTTGCAACGGCTCCGTCGATTATTATTACCGTTCAGTTTTTTTATCAATTTTCCCGTATTTGGGGAAATATGCATTCCGAGGAAGCCCTGCAATACGGACAGGATTTTGCTTTGGATTATTATCATTTACGGATTGAACATTTGGACGAAACAGCCCGGAATGAAAAAATCGATTCGGTGCTTTATCCGAATCAGCATCTTTCCCAGGAAGAAATTGATAAAGAATTACAGTCTGTCGGAGACGGGCTTCTTGCGGCGCAGGATTTTTTGTTCATCAAAACCGGGCAGGATGAAACCGGCGATTGGGTTTCCGGGGCTTTCGCGGGCGATGAAGAAATCAAACTGGATGAGCCTCCGCAGACACAAACCGGTTTTGTTCCAAGGGACATCCCCAGAGACAGCGATATTATTAGATACGTATGGTTTCCCGAAAAATCAAGATTGAGGATGGTTAGTTACAGCCTGGGAGAAGATTTTGACAAAAAGGTTGATATCATTTCCACGGAAAAACGGCATTTTGAAACGCTCTCGTTTGTGCAAAGTAATATTATTCAGCTTCTCATTTTTTTCTATTGTGTTTTTTTCCTGCCGACGCTTCTTATGACTTTGATCATTGCCATTTCTCTCAGCCGTCTGGTAACTCAGCCCTTTATTGAATTGGCGGATGCCGCCAACAAACTTGCGGACGGAGATTATTCCATACAAATTCTTACAACGCCGAAAGACGAATTAGGCTTTCTTATCAATTCTTTTAATTCGATGGTCCGCGATTTGGAAAAATCCCAGGCAGCTTTGCTCAAAACCGAAAAGCAGTCAATTTGGCAGAGCATGGCGCAGCAGCTCGCCCATGAAATAAAAAATCCGCTGACACCTATCCGGCTTTCCGCGGAACGCGTGCTGCGCCGGTGGAAAAATGAACCGGAGCGGATCGATGAAATTATTGAAGATTCTATGCTGGCGATTATTCAGGAAGTGGACAGTTTATCCGGTCTTTTAACCGAGTTCAGGACGCTTTCCAGGCCGATTGAACCTTCGCATTCCTGGATTAATGTAAAAGAACAAACCGAGGAAATCGTTCAGCCGTATAAAGTTTCTCATCCGAATATCGATTTTCATATTGATCATATCGATCCTGAAATCTCTGTCAAAATTGATAAAAAACATTTTTTCCAGATTCTTACCAACTTAATTATGAACGCGATTGACGCTATGGACGGAAAAGGAATCATTGAAATGAGAACCGATCTTGTCAAAAAACGGGACAGCCGTTATTGTAGGATGAGCGTGAAAGATTTCGGCAAAGGAATCCCACCGGAAAAGCAGCCCCAGTTATTTACGCCGTATTTTACCACCAAAGATTCCGGCACAGGCTTAGGGCTTCCGATTGTTGAAAGAATTGTATCGGATCATGGCGGAAGTATTTGGTTTAATTCCGCGCCGGGCGCCGGAACAACTTTTTTTATTGATTTGCCGATGGATGTAAATCCGCCGGATATTCAGCCAATCGATTAAGTTCCGGCAAAAGAAAAGAAGGATACGACGAGTACATGAATATTTTGATTATCGATGATGAACAAGGCATCCGCACAACATTAGCCGCGATTTTTGAAGATGAACGGTATCACGCGTTTACCGCGGAAGATGCCATTGTTGGAATAGACATACTTTCAAGCAGGCAGATTGATCTTATATTTCTTGATGTCCTTCTTCCCAATATGGGCGGCCTTGAAGCTCTGGAGCGCATCAAAAAAGATTGGCCGCACATTGAAATTATCGTTATTTCAGGTCACGCAAATATCGATATGGCGGTCCGGGCGGTAAAACTGGGAGCTTTCGATTTTCTGGAAAAACCGCTTTCGCTGGATAAAGTGCTGACGGTTACAAGAAACGCCATCACCGTGCAAAATCTTCGGAAAGAAAACATCAATCTAAAAAAACAGATTACTCCAAAGATGGAAATTCTTGGGCAGAGCAAATCCATAGAACATGTCCGAATTTTGATAAAGCAGGCCGCGGAAACGGACGCGCGGGTATTGATCAGCGGTGAAAACGGAACCGGTAAAGAAATTGCGGCGCGGGCGCTTCACAGTTTTTCCGCGCGGGCGGACAAGCCTTTTGTGGAAGTAAACTGTGCCGCCATTCCCGACACGCTTATCGAAAGCGAACTTTTCGGACATGAAAAAGGCGCCTTTACCGACGCGGTTGCCAGCCGCAAAGGCCGGTTTGAAATGGCTGACGGCGGAACGCTTTTCCTTGATGAAATAGGCGACATGTCTTTGGCGGCCCAGGCAAAAGTTCTCCGGGCTTTGCAGGAACAGAGAATCGAACGCGTGGGCGGCGAAAAAACTATCGATGTCGATGTAAGAATCATCGCGGCAACAAACAAAAACCTGGAACAGGAATGCGAAGCCGGACGCTTCCGGCAGGACCTTTTTTTCAGATTGAATGTGGTTCCCTTATACATTCCGCCTCTCCGCGACCGAACCGAAGATATTCCGATTTTGCTCAATCATTTTCTGAAAGAATTCGGCTGGAAAACGTTTGAGTTCGATAAGGATGTTTTGGATTTCCTTGCGTCCTATGAATGGCCGGGCAATATTCGTGAATTAAAAAATCTTGCGGAAAGAATCACAGTGATGTATGATGAAGGTAAGATTGACGCGGAATCGGTTCGGGGACTTCTGCAAAAAAGTCCGAGCGTAAAGAAAGAAAACGCCGAAAAGCGGATTCCTTCTGTTCCTGATATTCAGCATCAATTTTATAATAAAAAGTATATCGAAGCAAAAGAATTGTTTGAAAAAAGTTATTTAGAGTTTCATTTTGCGCAGAATGGGTATACAATATCTAAAACAGCTGAAAGTATTGGAATGTATCCCAGTAATCTTCATGCTAAATTAAAAAAATATGGACTGAGGACAGAACAATGAAAGAGCTTACTGGACGTCAGCGGGAAGTGCTTGCATTTATCACGGAGTACATCGATGCCCACACCTATTCTCCCACGATCAGGGATATAGCCGATCATTTTGCCATTTCGGTAAAAGGGGCTTATGATCATGTAGCGGTGCTGAAAAAAAAGGGCCGCCTGAAAAACGATAATAAACGTTCCCGGACGCTGGAAGTTATTAAAAGTGAAAAAAAAGCCGAGCCGGAGACTTTTATCAATGTTCCCATTCTGGGAACTGTCGCCGCGGGGCTGCCCATTCTTGCCGAAGAAAACTGGGACGGAACCTTTCCTGTTCATGCTTCCATGATAAAACAAAACGGTACCTATTTTGTATTGAATGTCCGCGGCGATTCCATGATACAAGCCGGTATCATGGATGGGGATTTTGCCCTTATCGAAAAACGGGATACCGCTAAAAACGGAGAAATCGTCGTGGCGGTGGTAGATGAAGCAATCACCTTGAAACGTTTTTTTAAGGAAAGCAACCGCGTGAAACTGCAAGCTGAAAATCCGGATTATCTGCCTATCTACAGCCAGGATGTCCGCGTTGTGGGAAAGTTGGCGTATATCTTCCGCCCCTATTAATGATATAATAAATCATGGCAAAGGGTGTAACGTATCTTTTTCTCGGTCCTGAAATTGGAGAGCGCCGGGATGCTGTTGACGCAATAAGAGAAAATCTCCGTAAAAAAAGCAGTCAAAATCCGGAAGAATATTCGTTTTATGCCGGAGAAACTTCTATCTCGGAAATCGTTTCCGTTTTGCGGAACGGTTCCCTCTTTGCGGATGTTCGGTTTTTTCTCATCAAATATCCTGAGTTGATCAAGAAAAAAGAAGATCAGGAACTGCTTATTTCCTACATGAAAAACCCTCAAGACGATACGATTCTGATTCTCATTTCGGATGAAACCAGCCTTGATAAAAAAATTGAGAATGCCGTTCCCAAAGAACAAAAACGAATTTTCTGGGAACTTTTTGAAAACCGGAAAACCGAATGGATTAGCTCTTTTTTTCGCCGGGAAGGGTATCATATCGAAGAAGACGGTATTGAAGCGATTTTGGAACTGGTGGAAAACAACACCGAAGCTCTTGGACGGGAATGTTCCAAGCTCATGCTTTTTATCAAAAAAGATCAGCCCATACGGGAAGCGGATGTGGTAAAATGGCTTTCTCACACAAGAGAAGAATCGGCGTTTACCCTTTTTTCTCGAATAAGCGAAGGGAACCTGGAAAAAAGCGCGGAAATTTTGCAGACTCTTTTGGCGGCTAAGGAAAGTTCTACCGCAATTTTGGCAGGACTTAATTGGTGCTTTCATAAATTAAGAGATTATTCGGCCCTCGTTTCACAAGGAATTCAAGATGAGTTTGAATTTAAGAAAATAGGCCTCGCTTCCCAGCGTGTCAGAAAAGATTATGTTCAAGCGCATAAATTTTTCACGCCTCAATCCGTTGACCGTTCTATCGCTTTAATCGCCGAATTCGATATTCTGATCCGTTCCAGCGGAACCGGTTTTGAAAAAATCCTGATGGATTATTTCCTGTATAAAATTATCTCCTGCCGCGGCGCTCCCAGGGAAAGGGTTGATTATTACTGATGACGGAACTGGTATATATTATCTTTGGCGCGTGTATTCTTTTGATTATCTTTTTGATAATCCTTCTCCGTCCCAAGCGCGTTAATGCTGACGAACGTTTATTGCTGTTAAACGAAGGGATGGACCGGCTTGACCGGACGCTTCGGGAGGAGCTTGCCCGTAACCGTACAGAAATTGCCCGTTTTGGTCAGAGAAATGATAAACAGATGGAAATTCTCCGTGAAATAATTGACCGGAAGCTCAGAGAAATCCAGGCTGATAACGCGCAGAAACTTGAAAATATCCGCAAAACGGTCGATGAAAAACTTCATGAAACGCTCGAAAAAAGGCTGGGCGAATCCTTTAAACTGGTAGGTGAAAGGCTGGAATTGGTGCAAAGCGGCCTTGGAGAAATGCGGACGCTTGCCGCCGGCGTGGGTGATCTAAAGCGTTTTTTAGGAAATGTAAAAAACCGCGGAACTTGGGGAGAAGTTCAGCTTATGGCTATCGTGGAAGATATTCTGATTCCGGGCCAATACAGCGTTAACGAGGCTGTGAAGCCCGGAAGCCAGGAACGTGTTGAATTGGCAATTAAACTTCCGGGGAAAAATAATGATAACCCTGTTTGGCTTCCGGTGGATGCCAAGTTCCCCAAGGAAGATTACGAGCGCTTGCTCGATGCCCGTGATTCCGGCGATAAAGCCGGAGCGGAGGAAGCGGGCAAGAACCTGGAACTTCGCGTAAAGAAATCAGCAAAAGATATATACGATAAATATATTTCCCCGCCGTCAACCACCGATTTTGCCATCATGTTCCTTGCTTCGGAAGGGCTCTTTGCGGAATGCGCCGGCAGGCCGGGATTGATGGAAAACCTGCAACGAACGTACCGGATTATTCTTACCGGCCCGATGAATTTTTCGGCGGTGTTGAACAGCCTTCAAATGGGATTCAGAACTTTGGCTGTCGAACAGCGAAGCGGTGAAGTATGGCAGACTCTCGGCCTTGTCAAAAGTGAGTTTGAAAAATTCGGCAATCTTCTCGATAAAACAAAAAAGAAACTGCAGGAAGCCGCGGACACCGTAGATATAGCGGACCGGAAAAGCAGAACCATCAGCAGAAAACTCAGCCAAGCGGAAGGCCTTGCCTCCTCCGAAAAAGACCGTTTAGAATATTGAACACTCGCGTTGCGAGTTGCCAAATACAATGTTACTTTCCGTAATTGATCGATCAAATCCTTTTCCTTTTTCTCTCTCTTTCGTGCCATGCTCATAATTTACCTCTTTTTGAGCATTTACACAATTTTTAAGATAGGTTCAAAGCCTCAAAGCTCTAACCCTATTCCGCCAGCCGACAAAAAAAGACCTGGTTCCCCAAGCCTTCTTCTTCCTCTTCTCTCCTTGTTTCCACATCTAGCGTATTGTTACTCATGACAAACGCTAGAGCTTTTCGGTGACAGGCACCCGTGCGTTGCCTATGGCATCAGAAAAATCACTTTCTGAAAGAGTTTTGTAACAGGATTCCATTCAATAGCAAAATTGTCTGCAATTCTTTTCCCTTCATCAAAATATGTGTCGATATTCAATCCGGGGATATATCCTTCCACTCTGGGATAAGAATATCCTATATCAAACCCATAAATGCCTTTATACCTTTTGGAAAAATCATATAAAATCGATGCATCTGCATTGATAAACTGAAAATCTTTTATCAATAAACACTGATTTATTTCCTCGCCCATCAAAGAAAATCCTACAATAACATCAGAAACTGTTGGGTTCTCTTTAATATGATGCAGAGCAAACCATATTTCTCTATCCGCCGTCTTCAATGGTTCCGGTAATAGTATATAGTTCCCATCTGGAAATATGTTTAATAAATACTTCTGTATTTCCGGTTTTGATGGTATTGGTATATCATCATCGTTTTCACTTGCTTCCGTAGTACGTACAGCAATACCATTTACATCCTGAATTTGATCATTGGTTATTTCAGTTATAATTTCCTGTCTTAATGGTATTAGTATAGCATCATTGTTTTCACGCGCCTCGGTGGTACTTACAGCAACAGTACTAACATCCTGATTTTGATCATTGGCTGCTTCAGTTGTATTTTCTTCTTTTGGAGTACATCCGTTCAAAAAAATAATGATCATACCCATACTTAGCATCTTACAAATATACTTCATTTTCATTTCTCCTTAATCTGATAGAATATAGTCCCAGTTTAATTGCCTGTTAATCATTGATTGTCCAGGTTTTAATTCCGGTATATCTTTTATTACTATTGGTGTCGGATTATCGATAGTATTAGCCTCACCTCCATACGGATTTATTTCTGTTCCATCTCTAAGATTTATCGTAACATGATCATATTTGCCATCATCATCCCAATCATAAAAATTCAGAGTTCTTCCCTTCATTCCTCTTGTCTGCTACCTGTTATATCAAAAAATACCCTGTTACTGAATTTGTTGACACTTTGCGTTACCAATTAGATACTACAACCAAAAATAATTTGACTAATACTATCATCTTCGAATTGAAAATTCACAAAGAATTCCCAGTCATCACTTACGTATCCAATCCGCATTTTACTTTGAGATTCTGGCGAATTGAAAGCTGTTAATAAGTCACTTCTGCTCATACCAATATATTTTCCCAAAAAGGATATATCGGTTTTTTTTGTTATTGTCACCATATGTATTTTATAAACATTAAATATCCGCCAATAAATAATTTCCATTCCATCACCTTTGACAATACTCTCAAGATCAGCTCCCGAACGATCAGCATAACTATTAGATTCTGGTATCCTCTCTGTCACAGAATACAATGAATTATTATAATAAGTCATTGGTGATCTTGCTATATTTGAAAAAATATCATTCTCAAATAAATCTTTACTATTATCATCCAAGCAAAAAGCATGGAAAGGAAACAATATAATAATGATTACAGCAATAACAAATAGATATTTCTTTTTCTGCATACATACCTCAGTCATAAACAAATATCATTGATCTACCATTTTTAGAATCAAGAGCTTTATCAGACAATCTTGCATATTCATTTGCAGCTTCTTGAGTTTCAAATCCAATACAGCCTAATGTATATCCACTAGGGCTATAATGCAAACCATAACCAGTATCATCTTGCGATTTACTTGCATAATAAAGCCCGTCTTTATCAGGCATAGGCATTGGTTTATCTCCAGGTCCATAAGTTGGAACTGAATGATGGGCATTTGTAGGTACAAATACATCTCCAAGATCAGGATTACCGGATTTTTGCTGACTTTTTCCTGCATCCCATGCGCCAACTGGGAATGTCCTTGGAAAATACCATTCACTTTTTCCAGAAGAGGGCATTGTTTTCACATTAGGTGTTGCCCTATTACCATTTAATTCATTTCGCACATTATTACTTGCACTCCATGAATACATAGAAATTCCAGCTGCTTCACCTGCATCATCAAATTCTACATAAGTTGCAGTAATAGTATTGGTTGATCTATTAAATCTTACAAGAAGAATATCTTCCCCATCCGGATCCACATATTTTACCGGATTGTTCCCACGTAATGATACAAGTTACCATTTATCGTGTTATATATACCACCCATTTCGGGAAGGTTCTGATTGCGTTTTCGTGCTTGGTCATTCACCGGCGCACCCGGTATATACTCACCCAACGCCGGGTCAGTACTCAGCCACCTGCTCGTCTTAGCGTCCAGGTACCTCGCTCCATAGTAATACAGCCCTGTCTCCTCATCCCGTTCCTTCATTCCTCTTGTCTGCTACCTGCTTTATTCAATAATTCCCTATTTCCTATTTTGTTGACACTTCGGGTCACGATTGCGTTGCCTTGGTCTCTTAGGGTTTGACTTGAACATATTGCATATCAGACAAATTAATATATCCCTGTCCAATATTATTGGGAGCATCCATTGAGAATCCGAAATCAAATCTCTTTAACTCTTTATCGTATGTAATTGAAACCGATGTTCCATATAGCTCTTTCAAGAAACCATCTTGAAAATCATATGTATATTTCTCTTCAGTACTTAAATTCTTAATCTCTATACCTGGTATAAATAAACTCATGTTAAATAGTTCATAATACTTTGTTTCTATCGGAATTACGTAACAAAGATATTTTCCGTCGTCACTAATAGTGAAACTCTCTACAATTTCAATACCCAAATCGACTAAATTGCCTGTTGCTCCATCAAATAGAAAAAGATTACCTCCTTGTGAATCATCATATATGTCCCTTTTATTAAAATAAATTTTGTTTCCTATCTGCTCAACATGTCCCATGAAGGTGTTAATTTTGTATCTTTCAATCTCATATTCCTGTTCTTCCGAAACTATATAAATTATTAATTCTATAGTTTCTCTACTATGTCCGCGATCTAGCTCATAAGAGATTTTTGCATTCTCTTTCAAGGAAAAACTCTTCTTCTCTTCAAATTCCGCCTCATTCGAAGTTTTTTCCTCATTGTCCTCCAAAGGCAAAATCTCTTGCTCTTTCGATTTCTCCCCATTACATGAAATCAAGACTAACGCACACATTAACAATATTCTTAGAAATACTTTCATATCACCTCCGTTTAATCATCAATAAAAATAACTCTGATCTCTTTCAAGTTATTTATGTTATAGGCTTTTCTTAAATCACTATTACCCAACCGATATCTGTCTCCATTACTCGTTGGAACAATATTTTCTGGACTAAAATTTCCTTCTGCATCAGGAAGCCCATTTATTCCAACCATGTGATTTGGAACATCAGGGTTTGCATCACTCAAATCAAAAATCCCAACAATCATATATTTACTTTCGCTAGATTCATATTCTTTGAGTTTGTTTAATAGTCCTGATGCTCCCTGATTCGCTTTTGTCCAGTAATCCCATTTGCCTTTTCCAAATATTGCATCCATGGAAGTTTGCCAACCATTCAAATTACCGGAATCTTTTGCAAACAAATCTCTCCTGCTATTTAAATTATGCGTTCTTGTAAAACCAGGATCTTGAGAAACAGACCTGAACGTTCTAGAATTCTTGGAGTATAAAACGTTTGCAAAAGCTGTTATGTAACAACCTGAGTCCTTTAATTTTTCACTATTGGAATTACCTAAAACCATATCACTGTGGTATGTACTCATGTTTGACGTTGCATAATGAGGAACAATATCTTCTCCATCTGGATCCACATATTTCACAGGATTATTCCCACCATAGTGATACAGATGCATATTCACATAGTTATATATCCCACCCATCCCAGGTAACTGCGAATTATCACCGCCAGCAGTAGGCATATAACTGGAAAGCGCCGGATCAGTACTCAACCACCTGCTCGTCTTCGCATCCAGGTACCTCGCTCCATA
>DBDH01000018.1 GCA_002293455.1 Treponema sp. UBA937 | reverse complement strand
TGCTCGGTTATTGACTATTTCAATATGCAGCCGCCGCACCACTGCCGAAGTTCGATTGACTTGTGGGTTGCGCGGGTCTGGGTGGGGTGTTGGGTTGATATAAAAGTGATTTTGACTTTTTTATTTTTACATATTGCATATATTAAGAGACAGGAATATTGATAAATTCAAAACGTTGCTTTCTGATATACCATATATTTTTGCTGTAAATCCGGCAAGTTCAGCATAAGCAGGATAAAATCAGAAAAAAGGAGCATTCTTGGTCATGCATTTGTTATACATTAGGTACTGTAGTATATTGTTATATATTTAATTAAAAAGTATAATAAGGTGGTATTGTAATCTTAAATATGATTTTTAATATTATACTAATTTAAAGAGAGGAAGATTGTCATGAGAGATATAGCTGATTCTTTATATACGACTAATGCAATTCTATTTGATCATAAAAATATCAATGGCTATATTGAACCAATCTACGTAGATATTCGTTATACCCTTGGTTTTGCAATAGAACGCAACAGAATAATTAAAAAAATAGAGGATACACTAGTTGAAAATTATAAAACGTGTGATCTTGTTGCAGGTGTTTCTACCGCAGGCATTCCATTTGCAGCTATCATTGCTAATAATTTAGATTTGCCAATGTGTTATGTACGACAGAAAGCAAAAACAAATGGTATAGGAAAAAGAATAGAAGGAAGAATTGAAAAACATCAAAAGACGGTAATCATAGAAGATGTTGTTTATAGTGGAAGTAATGTTTTTAATGTATATTCTGCCCTCCAAGAAAAAGAACTAGAGATACTTGGAGTTATAAGTATATTTTCATATGATATTGATACTTGTATAAGAAATTTTAAGGATAATGTGATTCATCATCAGAGTTTGACCAATTTTGATGAGGTTATTAGCTTAGGCTTTGAAAAGGGAATTATCAATAATGAAAAATACGAAGAATTACTTCATTATAGAGCAAATTTACCCAAACAAGCCTTGTATTCAAATGTGACATGGTGGTGATATATTACAGGTAGGGGAATAAAATTGAAGATTATTACTCCAAATGAAATGCAAGGAGCAAGAACATTTTATACTGGATTTGATCCTAGGATAATACAATATAAACGTGATAAGGAGGAATTGAAGATAAAAATAGAACGTGAATTAAAATGTC
Source organism: Treponema sp. UBA937 (assembly GCA_002293455.1). Lineage (GTDB taxonomy): Bacteria > Spirochaetota > Spirochaetia > Treponematales > Breznakiellaceae > UBA937. The sequence continues at coordinate 23,405 of DBDH01000018.1, read as the reverse complement.
TGCTTTTAACAAAAAATAGTATAGTGTGTGCTGCTTCGCATTTAACATCTTCTTTTGCATTTGATTTTTTTTCTTCAAATCCTATTCTTCTTAATTCTGGTGTTATAATCCCTTCATTACGCTCTGATATTGATGATTTCCATCAGTTAATCAACAGTGAAAAAAGTCGCTCTCCCAAAAGAAAAGATATATCAGATTTTTATATGGATAATGTGCAACAGATCATACGCTGGAAATTAGATGATGTCTCAAATCAATTTCGGTCTTGGTATTTATGTGAATTATTAACTCCAACTTCGGTTCTCAGAACTCACTTAAAATTATTGGATAATTCACAAATAGATAACTTAGCACAAAAAATATCAGAACAAGATATTTTTTCCAGAGGAGTCATAGACAGATATTGTCTAATGTTTCCAGTAAAAAGCAGAAAAATATTACGTGACTTTAGAGAATTAATATATCATTTAACCGGAGCACACGCATTGAATTGTGAGAGTGCAATACCAGAAGAAAAATATATTGATTATAGTCATGTTGATATAACAGAAAGGAAAATTTCTCTGTCGCCTTGTACTATTTTTATTAAACTATTTCTTGAAACGATATATAATTATAATTTTCAAAATATTCACACGACTGGAATTATTGATTTATTGACATTTAAAGATATTTTTGCAATCAGAAGCATTATAAATGAATCAAAGTTTATAGAAAAATATAATCAACTTATTAAAATATCAACTGAGTTGTTAGAGAAAAATGATCAGACTGGTTTAATGTCTGATTTGAATAAAATTCTACAAACAAGGGATGAAATTAAAAATAATTTCTCTCGAGAAATCGAAAAAGAGATGTATCTTGTACGGCAAAGAAATATGAAAAAAAATACAGGTTCGTTATTATACAATACAGCAACGATTTTTTCATCAATAGTATCGCTTGTTTCTCCACCAATAGGAGTGTTATCTACACTATTTACTATTAAGGATTCCACTCCTATTTTATTTTCTAATGTTCACGGAATATGTAAATCTACCAAATATAATAATTTTTTAAACAATAAAACTAAGCAAGAACAAGTCTTGTTAAAAGACTTAATGAAATTTAGTATAAAAAATGGGACAGAAATGTATGATGCTATAAAATTAATCAATGAAGTAGTAAGTCTTCGCTTGAAAGAGATATAAAATAGTAACCAAATTGAAATTAATTTGACATAACTTATTTATTTACACTGAAAAAAAGATATGTAAAGTCTCTGTCTGACTATGATCTTTACTCTTGTCAAAAAAAGATGTTTTTCAATCTGAAATTTGAATTATAATATCATAAGCAAAAGCCCTCAAAAATCGATGGTTTTTATTATAGCATATTTCGTTCATTCACAAACGGCTGTTTTTAATTCGGTACTTGATAACTCCGGCAACAGACCGGCAAATGTTTCAAGCTCTGCTGCTTGTATGCGTTCCCGGTCTCCTACGGTTCGGTGATTTGCGTAGAGGTCAACCATTTCATCGGTTAGGTGTCCTGTCTGCGATTTCAAAAGTTTCTTGTCCAGTTTCCCGACCATGTACGAAGTATAAAAATGCCGCCAACTGTGAAATACATACTTTTTCGCTTCATCCTTGGAGTAACCGATTTGTACAAGTGCGGAACGAAGACCGTCTACAAAATGATAGGGCTGCATGGGAACACGTTTTGCGTACTCTGTCCAAAATACAAAACTATCAGGAGATACGCCCCACGGATTTTGTCTCGCTTGTTCAAACAGTTGAGCGATTAAACCGGGGAAGGGTACTTCAACAATTCGTGACTCACGATTCTTGGTCAGCTTGATTTTATCGACACAATTCCATGAGTGTTTTACATACAGGCAGTCAGAACCGATGTCCTGAAACTGTAATGCCAAAATTTCACCACTTCGCATTCCGGTAACGGACGCGAGCATATTTGCAAGTTTTGCTTTTTCATTTTTCCATGGTGCGCGGAACACTGCTGCCGCGGCTGTTGGGGTTACAATGTGCNNGTTTGGTTTCATCTCCTGAAAAGAGTAAGTGTCCTTGTGTTGGGTCATTTTCGATTTTTCCTTTTGAGAACGCCCAACGGAGTGCTTTTGTTCCGGCTTTGATTATGCAGTTTTTTCGCGAGGCGGACAGCGGCTTATCTGCCAAATGGTTAATGAAATCATCGATGTCTTTTGCGGAAATGTCTCCTAAGGAACGCTTTTTAAAAAACGGTTCCCAGTGAAGCTCTATTGCTTGGTTTTGTTTTCTGCAATGCCGTTTGTGAATACCGTGATTTTTCCGCAGCTTCTCGCGAATATAGGGCGATTCATCCCAAGTCCAAAACATTTTTAAGTAAGTGATAAAATCTTCTGCTGCCGGAGTTTCTCGCATGATGAAACCCTGCATCCAGCCTAATCGCTTGAGTTCGGATAATAAGGTTTCGGCTTCGGTATTTGTTTTGATTTTCTTTGCAGTTTCTTTTACGGCAATGCTGTGAAAGTTGGGGCTTTTTTGCGGTACACCGTCTCGGAGCCATTCGTAGGCTACGGCGAATGCTTCTTCCTCGGTTTTCTTTTTGGTGGAAATGCCGGGCAGGAACTTTCCTTCCGCATTTTTGAAAGACACGAGAAAATAGGGGCGGTCAGCTCTTTTGTAGATAGAAAAAGGATAGGCGTTCATATCACTCACCTCAAAGACCGGCATTGAAAGTGTTTTTCTGCCACTTTTTGTGTCGGTCGGTTTAAGTATAGTGATACAAACGCCTTTCATCAGGTAGTTTGCTCGTTATTTCCTTGCCACGTAAGGATTTACGATTTCTTCCCCAGGGAGGATTTGAACCCCCACAAGCAGATCCAGAGTCTGCCGTGCTACCATTACACAACCGGGGAATGGAGGGTGATGCTCACCCATTTCCACTACAACAAAGAACTTCACCATTTGCGGTGAAGTTCTTCAAAAGTTTACAGAAAGAAAAATACCACAGCAATGAACAAAAAGTCAATCACTTAGAGATTATTCTCAGCAAAATTTGACCTCTGTTCCTGTTTCACCTATTCCGAATCATATTCTATGAGTGTGCGGACAGGAATATCTCCCAAAGCTTTCGAATAGTTCAGGAAAGGCAGCCCAACTACGCCAAAGATTTCCGGCACGACCGCGCCGCATTTAGTGATAAGTTCCCGTGCAGCGTTCAAGGTGCCTCCGGTAGCGATGAGATCATCTATCAACAAAATCTGCCCGCCCTTGGGGACATCGTCGGGCTGAATTTCAACTTCGGCTTTCCCATATTCAAGTGAATACGCTACCGACAAAGCTTTTCCGGGAATTTTTCCTTTTTTACGGACCGGAATTAGGGGGATTTGGAGCCGATCCGCCAAAGGGGCCGCAAAAAGGAAGCCTCTGGCTTCAATCGCCGCCGCCGCGTCAATTTTTTTATCCTGATACAATTCCACCATTGAATCAATACAAAACCTGAAAGCTTTAGGCGCGGCAACAAGGCTCAGGAGGTCATAAAATAAAATACCCGGTTTGGGGAAATCTGGAACCTTCCGGATGTAATCATCAAGGTTTAACTTTTCCATAAACGAATTGTATCAGAAAAGTATTTTTTTTCAAGTAGCCCGTTGAAAACCCAGCAATTTCTAGTTTACGATATTCTTGTAAAACAAAAAAAATTTTAGTTTCTCATGAAAGGTTCAAAACTATATACCGGTCGGTAAGTTAAACGATTAAATATGCCATAATATGGCATTTTGATACAGAAAAACGGATATTACCGACCGGTCGGTATATAAATAGCATTTCAGCCTTGAATCCGGGTTGATAAAACGATAATCAACAACCTCGCCGCAGAGCTATCGCTTGCATGGCAGACAGAGGGTATTAAACCCTCAACACGAATAAACCCCATTTTTACGATTAAATTTTGCTGAAACATGAGATTAATCATCAATTTTTCCTAAACTTTACATTGCTGCTCAAAACCAAATGATCTATGCGGCGTAAGCATTCTTTTACTGGGTTTCTTCAATTTCCTGAATCAGTTTACGAAAACGTTTCGGCAAAGGGGATGTAAAGGTTGCCCATAATCCATCCGGCGGAATGGTGATGGAAAGGCGTTTTGCGTGGAGCATCAAAGTAAGATCGTGAAACGAGGGATCGTTTCTGCCGTATAAAGGGTCGCCGAGGATCGGGTGGCCCAAATGTTTTAAATGGACCCTAAGCTGATGCGTCCTGCCGGTTTTCGGGCGCAGCAAAACAAGGGAATAGCCCTTCCATGTTTTTATCACTTTGTAAAAAGTGACGGCGTGTTTTCCTTTGCTTTCATGGACGCTAAACTTTTTTCTATCTTTTGGGTCCCTGGAAATGAACGTTTCAATTTTGCCTTTTTCGTCAGGAAGTGTGCCTTTAATCAAAGCCGCGTAGGTCTTACGCGTTTTCCGCTGTTTAAACTGCCGGGCAAGGTAAGCCAGCGCGTCATCATTATAAGCCGCGATAATAATTCCTGATGTGTCTTTATCCAAACGATGAACAATTCCCGGTCTCCGGCTTTTTTCCGGGGAATCTCCCGTCTCACCCTTTTGCAGGCGCCTGAAATAGAGGGCATTGGCCAACGTTCCCCGATAATTTCCGGCTCCGGGATGAACCACCATTCCCTGGGCTTTATCGATTACCACGACGTTTTCATTTTCAAAAATAATATTGAGCGGCAAATCTTCCGGTACAAGATCAGTCTCAATAACATCATCCCAATCCAGTTTGACGGTATCGCCGGGATTCACCGTTTTGGAAATTTTAACCGATTTCCCGTTGATCTCCGCTTTAAGGTTTCTGGATTTTATCTGGGAACGGTTGAGTAACGCAAGATATTCGGCTATGTATCGATCCAAACGCAATGCGGAGGGAATATGCTTGTCCACAATTCCGGAATACGAACTCATTGTTCCGGATTTCCTCCATTATCTTCTCCGGTGCCATTCCCGTTTTCCGGAGGATCATCAAGAGGTCTTCTTGTGATGATGGGATCTCCCGGCGGCAAGGCGGCGGCTTTTTTTGCTTCATTGGAACGTTTCACGCGGATAATAATATGATCCGCCACGGCTATAAGTATCGAAGCTCCAAGCGCGATTCCCAAGGTAATGAGCCGGTTATCCACCGACATTTCTACGGCTCCCGCTCCGCGTATGGGCCAAGGAGCATAGCGGGTATCCCAATTATGCGTTCCCCAAAGATAGGTATCCATCGCGATTGTGGAAAAAAACAAGGTAAAGGGCAGGGAGCCAAAGGTAATAATTTCAGCCCGTCTCACATCTTTTGCCCAAAGCGGAAATTCTTCCTCCGTAGGCTGAAGTGAAAATGATGAAATCTCGTTCACCGTCCGCGTAACAATGAGCGGTCGTTCAATTTGCTGGATATGAGGAAGCAGCTCCTGCGCGTGAAGCATACAGGGAAGAAAACATAAAAAAAATCCGGAAAGCAGAATTTTCATGGTCTTCGTTCTCCAAAAATCGCGGTTCCTATTCTTAAAAGCGTTGATCCTTCTTCAATGGCGATGTCAAAATCGCTGCTCATGCCCATAGAAAGGCAGGACCAGTCACAATCCGGAAAATGCTGCCGCGATTTTTCCCGCGCCTGCGCCAATGCCCTGAACGATTTCCGGATTAAGGTTTTATCACCGGTATAGGGCGCCATCGTCATAAGGCCTTCTATTTTTAACAGGGGAAATTGAAGAATCAGCTCGATTCCCCGGAAAAGCTCATCGATATTCGGGAAGCCGGTTTTTGATTCTTCACCAGTGTGCAGTTCCAAAAGCAGCCGTAATGGTTTTTCTCTTTCCGCGCTCGCTTTTCCCAATGCGTCGATTAACGATTCCCTGTCCACAGATTCAACACAGTCAAAAAGTGACGATGCCGCTTTCGCCTTGTTCCGCTGTAAGGCGCCGATTAAATGCAGTTCCGTTTCGGGGTGCGTCTTTATAAAAGCCGGAAATTTAGCGGCTGCTTCCTGAACCCGGTTTTCACCAAAAAGTCTCATTCCGCCGTTCCAGGCTTCTTCAATTTCCTCAACTGAATGAAACTTTGAGACTCCCATCAGTTTTATTTCATCAGGATTTCTGCCGCATTTGACGCAGCTTTGATATATCGTCTCTCTGATGTTTGCAATTGATTCACGAATTGACACGTAATTTCTCCAGGCTCCGGGCCAACGCGGTAAACTCATCCAGTGTCAGCTTTTCGGCCCGTTCCTTATATGGTATTCCGCAGGCATCCAACGCCGCCGCCGCTATGTCCCGAATCGAAGATTCCCGAATCGTAGATTCCCGAATCGTAGATTCGCGGTTTCGGGATACATTCATTATACCGGAAGATAGAAAAGTTTGCAGGTTATTTTGCACGGTTTTTCGTCTTGAAGAAAAAAGGCTTCTTACTAAAGGTATTTGTATAGAAGGATAATCAGCAAAATTCACATCTTGTTTGATATCCAAACGGACACCCTGGGAATCTACATGAGGCGGCGGATAAAAAGACGCTCCCCGCAATACCATAAGGGGCGTTACCGTATAAGCCATGCCGCACAAAACGGAAAATGATGAATAATCGCTTGAACCGGGTTTTGCCGCCATCCGCTCCGCGACTTCTTTCTGGACCGTAACGATAATACGGGAAAAAAAACATTTCTGTTCAATAAAATCGGCAAGAATTGACGCCCCGATATTGTAAGGCAGATTCCCAAGCAAAAACGGCGCGGCGGGCAATGCCGGTTTCCAGGTTTTAAAAACATCCCCGGGAATGATTTCGAGTTTTGCTTCGTTCTGAAATAAATCTTTGAGCGCTTCGATAAAGCCCTTGTCAATTTCAAAGGCTTTCACATAACAGCCCCGGTTCAGCAGAAGAGAGGTCATCGCTCCAAGCCCTGGACCGATTTCCCAAACGGCATCACCCGGAGCGGCATCCAACGAATCGATCAACGCTTTTCTCGCGTTGGGGTTTATCAAAAAATTCTGGCCGAATTTCTTCTGCATAGCCATATTCCGGGATGCTAAATATTTTTTCAAATCGGCCGGCGAATCATAATTAAGCAAAGGGAACAAAACGCGTCCTTATATTGCGAAGTATTTTATAAGCCAAAAAAAGGATGATGTACATCACTATGCAGATTATCACCAACAAAGCATGGTTTGTCAGCGATAATCCCGGTATTTTTCCGGCTTCCAAAACCATCAAGTCCAGAACAGTATACAAAAAATCCAAAACTTTTCCAATGAGCTTACCCGCGATGACATGTATAAAAGGAAGCGCTTGCAGGCCGAACCAGGCGATAGAAAGTATCATAAAAAGGGTTGAAACGGGAACGATGACTAAACCTGCGGCAATACCGATGGGCCGTATCATTCCGAAAAAGACGGCCGTTACCGGAATCGTTGCCAAAAACGCCGCAAGGGACGCGGCAAGCGGATTCGCCAGCATTTCGGGAAGCCAGCCTTTGAGAAATTCCAGGCATACCGGACCAAGGATTAAAATACCCGCCAACGCCAAATACGATAAGATACATGAAACGGTCATTGCCGAAGAAGGAAAGATAAGTGTCTGGATAATAAAAGCCGCCGACAAAAGCGAAATCATATTCCGCTTCCAGCCTTTTACCATTACGAAGGTTCCAAGCGTAGACATAATCGCCGCCCGCATGAGCGAAGCCTGGGCTCCAACCAGAAAAACGTATCCTATAATCAAGAACGCGCCCAAAACGGAGGCTTTCACCAGTCCCAGCGGCTTTTTCAGAATAAAAGCCGCGAGGGCGGAAATAATCCCCAGATGCATTCCAGAAAGGGCGAGTACGTGGGAACAGCCGGCTGCTTTGTAATGTTCGGCCATACCCGTATCCAGATAATCCCTGACGCCTAAAAGCAGCGCCAGGGCAAGGCCTCCCCAATGGCTGCCTTCAAAGGTATTGATAATAGTCCATCGAGTTCTGGTTCTGGCGGATTGAAGCCATGAAGAATCTTCATACACATGGATAGACCGGGCTCTGAAACGAGGGGTGTTGTATTGCGTTTTTCCTTCCTGGGGAATAAGAAAACTGCCGTCGATAAAAATTTTTGTCCCCCTGCCGCGGCTTTTTATCGAATCATATAATGCTTCCGGAAAAAATACCTGAATAAGGCCCGCCGCGCTTGCTTCGACACCTCCTTTTCCCCTGGAAGAAATCATGGAGAACGTAAAAGCGCCGCTGCCGCCGGCTAAAAGATGAGGATCGTCTACGAAGTATCCGCTTAACCCGGTTACTTTCTCAAAAGGAATACCCGCGGAAGGTTTTTTCATCTGCGTCGTGTACGCAGCGGTACCAAGCATTATACCGGTAAGCAGGAAAAAAAAGATGATTCTGAATTCTTCCAAGCGCCGGTCTCTATCCCGAAACGAAAAGATGAATTCCTTGAGGAAGACCATTCCGTTAACGGCGCACACCAGCACACCTGCCGCGAAAAACAAAGCGGGAACATAAACATTAATATTCAGATAGGAACTAACAAAATTAAAACTATAAAACCCGGATGCCGCCCCAAGCGCGGCCGAAAAGATAGGAACCTTTAAAGGGTTGTCTACCATTTAAGTTTAGCAAGCGCCTCCTTAGCCGCGTTCTGTATCGTTTCGGGGTATGACAAATAGCTCATATACAGCAAATAATCAAAGGAAATTTTGTCTCCCACATCTCCCAAAACTTGTATAATTGCCATAGTAATGTCTTCATCAAACTGACCGGTTCTTTCCATTTGCGAATTTAACAGCCCAAGGTACAAAGCCAAATTTTGCGCCGCCGCCGGACTTGCCATGACCCCAAGGCATTTTATCGCGTCAATAAGATATTCCTTTTCAGCCTTTCCTGTGGAATAATCTTCCTGAACCAAGTAAAAGTTTTTTATTGACAAATCAAGCGCCCTTATCCATTTCAAACCGGTAATCTGTCTGACCGCGGCATACCTCAATTCGGCCAAAACCGCTTCTCCCGCGGCAGTAAAAGACAAAGGTTCCAAAGTGATCGATAAGGCCGCTTCCGACAATTCGCCTAAATCATCGGGACTGAACTTTATCGTGTTAAGCGCGGCACGAAAGGCGGCCAATTTTTCTTGCGGGGGATTATTTTTTATCACTCCCATAAGGAAGGCTTTATAATCACCCTGCAGCAGGGACAGGGAATTGGCGGCTTCCCTTTTTATTTGGTCAGGATAATCGGTAATCATTGTGGCAAAGAGAACAGGAAACGATTGTTCGGCGCCCAATTCTCCCAACGCGGAAATACACGCGGACAATACCGGATATTCCGGCAGCGTTCCTGCAGCATGGAGATTGTTTTGTTCAAGGATATATTGATTGAGATTATCCACCACAACCGCGTTTCCCTTGCCTAATACGGCCAGTCCCTGTAAGGCTTCCACCCGCGTTACGGAATCTTTACAGCTGAGAAATATCTTCCAAAGCACATCCGTACCAGTTGTGTAGGCGCTTTCCCGAAGTCCGCGCGAGGCATTTACCGCGAGATTAACCATATCGGGGTCGTCTGACAGAAGCGCTTCATATTGAAGAACAAAATTCAAGGCGAATTCATATAAAGGCCCCATAAATTCCGATGCTTTTTCATCGGTAGCGGCATCGCGTAATAAGCCCGCTTTTGAAGCTAAATTCGATTTGACAAAATTCCGCTTATAGGAAGACAGAATAGCGTCATTGTTCTGGGCGGATAAGGCCCCTATGCCCATAACGCTTAAGAGTGTAAGGCAAAAAAGGATTTTCAATAGATTTTTTCTATGCATCTTGATCGTCTCCTATCCATTATAAGGCATTAGTATTGATTTCGCTTGTGTTTGTATCCTGATTTTCATCATCAAAATCGTCAAAAGAATCCAGATAATCGGTATTTTCCTGAACTCCGAACACTTCTCCTTGAATACGGTTCCTTACCGCTAAAGGCAAAGGATCGGCTTCGACATGCAGGATAGACTTATTTTCGTCTTCTTTATAATCGACCGATTTAACCGTTCCGTTTATGCTGATGGGAACTTCATCTAGAGAAAACTGTACCTTTAAACGGAATCCTGGTCTAGCCTGTCCGCCGATAATTATTGCGCAGCCGTCTTCCGATAAATCCGCGAGGATGCATTTTAACCCGGGACTATGTTCCGGCCCATTGTTTAACACTCCGTCTTTGGAAAGGTAGAGAAAAGCCGGTTTTTCCATTTTTGTCCGGATGGAATTCCGTCTCTGGGTACGGAAAAGATTATTGTTGTGGGAAATCTGGAGCGACGGAAAACCTTTAGAAAATACCTCGTCCAAAATCATGGAATCAAATACATAACCCGCGTCATCTTTGCGCCAAAAATATACCGAAGTTTTTATGCCGCTCCAATTAAACGATGAGGGAATAGTGTTTCCGGAAGGTTTTAAAACGGTCATGTATTGGTATGTATTTTTTATCACTTTGGAAGGAAAAGCCCCGACCCCTTTTGCCAGAATTCTGATAATCTGTCCTTCGTCTATGTTCCGCGAGGTGCTGATGCCTTTCTGGTATCTCGGTTTCTCAAATTCGATTTTTTTGCGGTATCCGTAGAGTTTTGCGATAAAATCCTGGGTACTTTGCTGCTTATCTTCCCCGGAAATTCTTGCATTGTTGACCAACATGCCGATACAACTGTCCAACTGACTTTGGGACCAGAAAAGCGCGGAAGGATCTTCAAGGTTGCTTTTTACTGCCAACTGCCGGAGTAATTCAATTTCCTTTAAACGGAACCCCGCGTCTTTTCCTTTGGCAAAAAACTGAATCCAGGAAGACTTTTTCCGCGTAGTATCTTTCGGCTTTTGAGAAATAGCCATAATCAAAAACAATATTCCGCATACTAATACAATGCTGAGCAGTATAGGTAAAAACACCGTTCCGGACCCTCCGCTTATCATAGATCCTTTTATCTATCTTAAGCTTATCGTGTTTTATTATATATCAATATCGGAAAAAAGCTAAGCCTTCCATCGAAAATGACCAAGAATTCAGCAGTTTTCCATAACTTGGGCATTCCGGGTGACAATCACTTCTTGCTGCGGGTGGAAAAAGGGTAAACACGGAAATACCGAACCCGATTCCGCCCGCAGTGCGGGAATTACAACAGTTCCGAAGCTATTTTCAGATTCGCTTCTTTGATGCCATCCGCAACGAGTTTTGAAACAGCGAGAGCCCCTTCCGCGTTCAGATGTGTGTCATCCACAGAACCGTCGATGCTTACCGCGTGAAACCGGGCGGTGTTCTGAGGACCTTCGGCGGCATAGAGCCGGTTTGTTTTCGCAGTCAGATCGATAAGAGGAACGCCGGTTTCCGCCGCAAGCTCACGAATAGCGTCATCGTAGATCCCGTGGGTGTCTTTGACGGTATTTCCGCTGAATTCCCTTCTTTCAATGGGTGTTACCAGGACGGGAATTGCGCCTTTGCTCTGGGCGAGCTTGATATAGCCCTCATACAGGAACCATTTGAACGATGCCTCCGTTTCTTTTGACTTTGAGGCGTCTGCATACCGGAGGATATCATCGGCTTTTTCATCATTATGACCAAACTGAATAAACAGATAGTCCCCTTTACCGATATCCCTGCTCAGGGCGGCGTAATTTGCCTCGGCGGTAAAACTGCGGGCACTGCGTCCGGACAAAGCGAGGTTGATGATCTCAATAGAACTTTCCGGCTTGAACCAATCACGCAGATGCATTCCCCAGCCGTTTCTGGGAACACTGTAACTGGGGTCGCTGGTATATATACAGACCGTTGAGTCTCCGGCAAGGAAAATCCTTCCCGAGGGAACAAAGCCTTCATAGTCAAAGGCAGCAGCGGGATACCGTGCGGGAAGGAGCTCTCCCGTTTGTCCGGCAGCCTGGGTTTCAATCCCCTCCGCAAATTTGCCGGAAAGCACTTCTATCTGAAACAGACGGATACCGCCGCCGCTTCCGGAAAGATACAGAGTTCCGGGACCGCCTTCGTATCTATAGGTTCCGAGGGAAACAGTCCACTTTACCGGTTCCGTAACAAAATCGAGAATCTTTCGCTTATCCGTACCGCTGAGAACAAGAGAGCGCTGGGAATCTGCATTGCTCGAATAATATACCTTGAGTACAGAGGGCCCCTCCACCGGAACGGCTATGTGAAGACTGTTTATCCCGGTGTTATTCATGAGTACCGACCCTGTCAGATCTATATCGGGAAAATCCTGCGGATTCGCGGGAGGCATCCCATTCACAGTATCGAATACAATCCTTTTACTCTCGCCGGCAAAGAAGGTAAGCCCCTCAACCTCAACCGTTGTATTCGACAGGGTTCCCAGACCTTCGGCAAAGGCTCCGCTGCGAAAATCAATAACTTTCATGACTCCCTCCTGTACCTCAATCCCTTCTGCGTTAGCGGCATTTCCGGTTTTATCAGTGGTTTTGCACCCGCAAAAAAACACCAAGCAGCAGATACAGATAAACATAGCAGACAAAACAATTCGTATTTTTTTCACAATAATTCTCCTCAAGCATATAATACAGGCACATTATTACAAAATTCCGCTGTCTTATGGGATTATCCAGCGGAATAGAAGATGCCGGCAGTTTCCGATTTAAAACGAAGCATCGATAACACATATATCGGTGTTTCTCTTGCTGTAATTTTATCAATTGTGATAGTATACGAAGCGATGAACGTACTGATTGAGCCGCTGATTATTTTTATGGTGCTTTATTTTCCGGGGCTCTGCTTTTCGCTTATGAATCTGTCCTGGGAAAGCGCTCCTGTATATTCTTTTAACGCTCAAGAGGAATTGTTTTGGATTATTACCCATAACATTCCGGCTCTTTGCCTTATTTGGTATTTTTTGTTGAAAGAGCCGCTTCGTTCCGTGTTGGGAAGATTAAAACCGGATAAAAAAGATTTTTTCCAGACGGTAAAAATTATTATTGGACTTATCGTCATCGGTTTTGCCATGAGCGGCCTTATGAACCTGGTCTTGGGAACACATACGGAAGGCATTCATATTCCCGGCCTTCTTTCCTGGATGATCATTACGGTTAACTGCGTCAGCACAGGATACATGGAAGAAAGTTATTTTAGGGTGTACCTGCTTAATCGTTTAACCCTGTCGGGGATTTCGCAGAATAAGGCTCTTGTCTCTTCATGTCTGTTATTTGCCGTTTGTCATGTGTACCAGGGACCTGCCGGATTGCTGACATCGTTCTTGGCAGGATTATTTTTATCCCATGAGTACATAAAAAAAAGAAGCGTTCACGCGATTGCTCTGGGGCACGGCCTGTATAATCTTGTGAGCCTTGTTATTGCCTATATGTATAGTATACTTCATCAGTAACTCGGTTAGTTACCAATGAACGGGTTCCGTTCTAAGATATATTTTCGCGTTTGCACAAAGTATCTGACAGGCTTTAAAGTGAGGGCCTGTCCGAACTTTTCAGACAGACCCTATCTTCTTGTATTAGTAATTTTTTTACATGCCTTATGGTTCATACATCAATATGAACCACAATTGCATTCCAATCAAAAGAAATCAACAACTCCGCCGCAGAGACTCCCTCACGCAAGCGAGTTCTTGGGTATAAAACCCTCAACACGAATAAACCGTTACTATCTATCTCTCCCACGATCGGACGCTCATGTCCGCGCCGCTGCCCCTTGGGGCCGTTCCGTTCAGCTCGAAGAGTCCGTTCATATTGATTGAACCATCTGCGTTCCTGGAAGGAACCACAGAAGTATCAACGCTCTTGAAGATATCCGCCGTAACCTGCCTGCCATCCGAATTGAGGGACGCGCCGCCGTTCCAGAAATAATTGTCCGGAGAAGCGAGTTCAGGCATCTCTCTGTACACATCTCCAGTGCCGTTGGCCATGGAGATGTTGTTTCTCGCCTGGAAGAGACGTTCCGCACCCTTACCGTAGAGGTTTATGCCGGGCTCAGTGTTTCCGTAGGAGGTGTTGTTAATAAGAATAATCGCCGGATCAGAATTGCTGGTTATACCGGAAGTTCCATTGTTAAAGGATACACAGTTCCTCAGAATGTGGGCTACAGCGATTCCGTCGCCGCCGAGTTTGAACCCGTTTCCGTCACCGTTTCCGGTACCGTCCATCCGGGTTCCATTCTTGTAGGCAACACAATTCTCAATAAGCACCGCCCCGATAGGTCCGGTTTCAATTTTCGCGAACAAATCCCAGCCGTCATCAATATTGCTGTAAGCAATACATCCCCGGAAAATATTACCTTCCGCACAAGTCAGCTTTGCGGCAAAACCGTCGGCGTTGTTCTCCGCGGGGTCACAGTTGCCGTAGGACGTACAGTTGAGAATGAGGTTGTTTCTGGGCCATTTCTCCCATGTCTCGGTGCTGACACCGGATATCTGAAGTCCTGTATCACCATTATTATAGGTGTTTACATTTCTCACGATGTTGTTACTGCCCGCGACCTGGAAGCCCTTATTGTCTCCGAAGGTGTTGCAGACATCAATGCCGTCAAAAATCCAGTAATCGCCCCAGTGGATAATACCCCCTGTGTTAGAAGAGCTGAAATCGAGAACTGCCCGCTTGCCCGGTTCTGTCCGGAGTACCTTGGGATTAGCCGCGGTTCCGCTGTTGCCGCGCTCAATGGTGATCCGTCCCCGCGGATAGTAGCGTCCCTCAGCCAGAACAATAGTCTGTCCCGGTCTGACAAAGTACAGAGCCATAGTCAGATCCAGAGGCTCTTCCCGTGTTCCCCTTCCGAAAGGACTTCCCGCTGGACTTACATAGATTTCCGCACCAGGATAATCCACATAGGTGATCGAGTGGGACAGAGAGACGGGATTGTAGCTTTCCACATACCTTCGCAGGTCCCTGTCATAGGTCGCCATCACCATGTTTTCACCAGGCTGATAGCCCGCGTCAGGAGTGAACGTGACTATATAGTCGTTTATGCCCCTGGCGATATTGATGTTTTCCTTGAAGTCTACCATAGACCGGACTCTCTTATTCCTGATAATGCTGTTGCCGTTCTTGTCGTTCACATTGATAACGCCGTCGGCATTGGAATAAAACACAAAGGGATAGGATCCTGTATGATAGGTGGCGGGAGAGTCGATAACCGCAATAAGCGGAACCAGTTCCGGAGGTTCTTTCTCCGCGGGAGGATCGGTTCTGGCATCGGTGACATTGAATTTTACATCACTGACCGTGGCGTTACATCCCCGGGCGACAACAAAACCGACATATATATGATCCGAATCAAGCTGCTGGAGCTTTGAGCCATCATACATGATGAATTCCGTAATGGTGTCTTCACTGGTAATCGTTTTGGGGAAGATCGCATAGTAACCGGTATTGGTTTTCTTCAGGGTAATCGTATAGACATTCCCGGTCCTTATGAGGTCCGACTGGTCATAGCTGTAGGCACGGGAAACGCTCAATCCATGCTGGGCAATCCCCGCGTCCCCCATTGCGATAACTTCGGGGGTCAATCCGCTGACAAACCGGGCGCCCAAAGTATCCTTGCTGGTCCGTTTGACCCCCGCGATGGTTTCCTCAAACTTTGTCGCGATGACACCGGCCGAGTTGGTATAATGGTTTACCGCGGATACGCCGTACTGTCCAATGGTATCCATAGCGATAAGGCCGAATCCTTCCTGTCCGTCCGCAATGGGGTTGATATAATCAATGGTGAATGTCGCGGTAAGTTCAAAATTTTCAGTGTTAGGATCAAGAACAGTGTAATAGAAAGAAACGCCGTCATGGAAGGCGGTGAACTTTCCTCCCTTTTCTACTATTGAACCGTCCGGAAGATGGATGGTTGAAAAGAGCTTAAAATTCATGTTGTCCGCATCTATCATTTCAAACCTGTTGCGGTTTACGTTAGAGGACTGTCCAAACCAGGTAAAATTCCATTCCCGGTCCCGTTCAGTACGGACCGTTTTTTCCACCGGGGACGAAGCTGTGCCGCCGCTGCCGCGTTTTGCGGTAACCGTGATGGCGTATTTGTTCCCCACCGTTAAACCGGTCAGCGTCTCAGACAGTCTTGAGGTAGTGATCACTGTTGCCGGAGCGGAGGAAGCTGTATTTTTATATGAAAGCTCGTAATTCTCCGCTTCCCTTACTGCGTTCCATGAAACAGAAACAACACCGCCTCCCTGATTCATGACTGTCAGATTCGGCGCTGCCAGAGGATAACTAAAAACAAAGTTAACCGCATTTGAGTTTTTCGTCTCACCGGTACTTGTTCTGCTTGCGGTTACCCTGAATGAATAACTCCCGCTTTTTCCGGGAGAAAATTCAGTCTTTTTTATTGCCCGGCTTGACCGTCCGACAGTATTTGACTTGATAACATTACCGGAAGCATCCAGCATGTCAACTACAGCGCGGTCCGCTCCGGTATTTCCCATGACAAGCGTAAAATTAACCGCCACTTTTTCCGCATCCTCGGCTGACGGTTCAATCGAAACAATCTCCGGAGCCGCCACATCCCCCCAAGGAGTGCGGTTGGCTTGAGCTGTCATATTCTGGCTGATAAAAAGCGCAAGAAAGGAAAAAATGAGGGCTTTTGGTAATCTTTTACCCATACTTATAACTCCATAAAAATTAACCGCTGAATAAACTTCCCCGGAACCAAGCCGAACCTGAGGTCCGCGGTTTCCGGGGAAGTCCTTACATTTGCTCGCTGTTTTGGCGAACTATCGTACCTAAAAGGCACGCGTCCGTTCCAAAACGCCGCGCAAAATGCGGTTTTAATGTATCCGGTCAAATTATTTTATTCTACAATGACCGCATAGATATATATACCGCCGCTCTTGGAAGTGAGAAAATATGTGCCTGCCGCGGGAACCCGGTATGTGAGGATTTTTGCCATCGCTCCATCTGCCGCGGGAGGAGAGGGCAGTTCAGCAACAGTATTTCCGGATCCGTCTTTCAGTACAAGAATGCGGGTATCAGTTTTGCTGCTGTTCAGAGTGTAGACCTGTACCGTAGCGGACGCGGCTGTGGTAAAGGAGACCGACCGTGATGTAGCGTCCCCGGCACCGCCGGTGCTGATCCGGGCGTTAAAAATCTCACCGTCTTCGGCGGTCATTTCACGGTCCATGACTTCAATCTTCATTGCTTTGGCAGCAGTCGCATTCAGCGTAAAGATACCTTCTATCACATTGCTGGTCAAATTTGGAGCGGGATCGAGATCATTTGCCGACAACATCTCTTGAGCGAATGCGGAAACCGGTACCATAAACAATGCACACACTATAAACACGGCAATCCAGATTCTTGATTTCATTAAAAAAACCTCCTTATCAGCACTTTAGCTGATAATAAAAAAATAGATGATACAAAAACAATTGCAAATTCTCATCGGAATTTCGGAATTGTTCCTACTATTATAGCAGGAATTTTACAATCCGGACGATTTTTTTATTGTAATAAAATGTCCTCTTTTAGGAAAATTCCAAACATTTCAGATATGCCGGATTCTTCTGCAAATCCGCAATGTATTTCCCCTGAAATATGGGGCATCATAGAACCGTGCCGGGGTGCGGAAAACCCCGGAAAGGAGTATGTATGCGTAAACCAAAAAACATCGAAATCATTATCACGGTGGTAATCCTGCTGTTTTTTACAGTCGGATTGTTCGTAACCTGTATGTCTGCCCCCAAGGCAGAAGACAGCCCTGAAACGGCGGAGACGCCGGCATTCACCCCGGTCAAGGTAGAAGCGCCGACATCAACCATTACCTTTCCGTCTGCTGACGGAGTCCCGATAACCGCGGATCTATACATGGCTTATCCCGAAACCGCTCCGCTCATCCTGCTTTGCCACCGGGCAAATTGGTCCCGGGGAGAATACCGGGAAATAGCGCCGATTCTTACGGAGATGGGATTTAATGCCATTGCCATAGACCAGCGTTCGGGAAGGGCAACAAACAATGTGGATAACGCCACCAAAGCCGCCGCTGAAGCGGCAGGGAAACCCACTGCCTTTGTTGACGCGGTTCAGGATATTCAGGCCGCGGTTGACTATGTGAAAGCCAACTACGCAAAGGGTACATTTATCCTCTGGGGTTCTTCCTACTCGTCATCCCTTACATTAAGCATCGTAAAGAACAATCCCGGCAAGATCGACGCGGCCCTCGTGTTCTCCCCCGGAGAGTATTTTACCGATCAGGGGAAACCGGCTGACTGGATTGCCGAAGAAGCAAAGGGCATCACCATCCCCATATTCTTCACTTCAAACGATAATGAAGTGGCCCAGACCCTTCCGATTTACAACAATGTTCCGTCGGCAAACAAGACCTATTACCAGCCATCCAGCGCAAGCAAGCACGGAGCGGAGGCTCTCTACGCGACGAGTCCTCTCAGCTACTGGATATGGCAAGCGGTAACCGCATTTCTCACCCCTTTTACCGCCGCACGGTAGTTTCTGGGGGGCATCCGGTATTTCTGCCGGAACAGCCGTTCAAAGTGGCTGACATCACCGATACCGACTCTCTCGGTTATCTCCGCAACCGAGAGATCGGTATTTATCAGCATCACCGAAGCGATCCTGAGACGAAGGTCGATAAGATAAGAGATCGCTGTCATACCGGTTTCTGCCCGAAACCGTTTGTTCAGACTGGTTCTGTTGGTGCCGAATTCCCTGGCAATATCATCCAAAGAAATTTTCGTATTGTAGAAACGCATGATGAAATCGAGTACCGATTTGAATTCCGGGGAGATATTCGTTTCGCTCCCGGAAGGGATGAGTCCCGGTTCCCCACAGAGGATGTTTTGTTTTGCCGTGTCCTGGAGCTGGGCGATAAGAAACAGCAGTTCCGCCAGATATGAACGGGAACGGCAGGGCCACCATCCGGTTTCCTGCTCCTCAAGTTCATGGCGTATTGATCCGAGGAGTTCCCGGACCCGTACCTCCGATTCCGGGCTGATCTGGTTGAGGAGTACCGCGGGTTCCTTGATAAAGGCCCGCAGGAGAAGGCGGTTTTCGATAACCTCCGGCGGCGCGTCCGTTCCTTTTTCACGGATATTTTCCATAGTAAGTTTTTTATGGATCGCCGCGGGATGAAAATAGAGCGCATACGTATCCGGCAGGGATGATACGAAACGCCGGGATTCATTCAGGCAGATGAGACAGGGAGAAACCCAGGGCTGAATTACCCCATCAATTTCACAGATACCGGAACCTTTCTCGATGAGGAGAACACGGAAACGGTCTTTAACAGGTTCCTGCGGGCTATAGCCGTTTTCATGGAAAATAACCTTAAGCGGTTCAATACGGCGTTTTTCTGAGTTTTTTGCTTCTGTACTGAAACGGATATCTTCCATATTTCCGAGTATATCACGGTTTTTCATTTTTTGTAAGCGTATCTCAGAAATATACCGCTGTCATACTCACATAAGAAGAAGCTCTTTCGCGGTCTTTTCATCACTTATAAAAATATTAACAATGTTTGTTTTCAGTAATGTATGTATAACAGTAAGTTTTTCATCCCCAAAAGCAACGAGAATCCGCTTGGGTATTATTTTTTGGATTTCAGACGGTATGGATATTACTTTACGGTTCGGAGTACAGTCCAGGTACTTTCCCTCTGAATCGAACCAACGGCCATAAATGACACCGATTGCCCCACTGATATCCAATTCCTCAAAATCTTCATTATTAAGTAAGCTCTCTTCCCGTTGAAGGTCATGCTGCCCGTATACCCCAACCCCGGTAAGGAGAATCGTACATCTTTCCCAAATTTTTTCAATTTTTTCCTTCTCATGTTTGTGTATCATCTGGGCACTCTCTTCAGAAGGAGCATACATCGGATGCAGCAAGAGATGCCCTTTAATTCCGAGGCGGTTTACAAAATTGACAATCGTGGTGGCGGGATTTTCTAATCCTAAGTTTGGATACCCGCCTTGAACTTGAACGACTTCAAATTGGTCCTTATTCCGATCTATCGAAGGAAGATCCATTAACGGTATCACACGAGAGAGTATTCTTCCGGCGGCAAGACCCATAACATCACGGGGAAGAATAATCATATCCAAATAAGAAGCGGCAGCTTTACTAACCGTGGTAATCGCATCCTCATACTGATTATTTTCTACTATCAGCACATCCCGCAATGCATATTTTTGCTTTATTTGACGGGAAAGTTCTTCGGCTACGTTCATAGAAGTTTTGACAGAAATAGTAACGATACCTTCGTCAATGGCGGTTTTCAACATCCGCGATACGGTCATAACAGAAATGTTAAACAATTCCGCTATTTTTGCGTGAGGATAACCCAATTTATGCTTAAGAAACGAGATCGTTACAAGCTGGTCATGTCTGGAAAGTATTGAATCGCTTTTCATACAATGTATAAAATCCTACTCTATATGATGGATATTATCAAGGTGAGATAAGAAAAAATCGTCCGAAAACGAACGAAAACATGCGCAATATCCCAGTTTACCGCACGTCCATAGTTACATTTTACGGCCATCTTGAACCGGCTAGACAGAAATCTTTGACCGGTTCAAGAAATGATTGTTGACCGCGCGGCATTTAGCTACTTATGATCAGTCAGCCAACTCACATAGTCTGTAACATTATCCTTGGTGAAACAGCTGATGGGCAGGCGGCAGATATTGTTCTGCCGTTCCTTGAACGAGCCTCCAAGGAGTTCTACAACTTCTTCCCAAGAGTGGGAAGCAAACAGTCCCGCTGCCATTGCGGCGGCGGCCCCGATCTTATATTCGGCGATCCAGATTGAGGCGGCGATAGAACCGTCGCTGAGGCGGCTTATCGTTTCTTCAAGCATATCGAAGCCGACAATCGGCAGCGACCCCGGCTGGCGGCCGGACAGCTCAACCGCCCGCGCCTGCACATTGCAGTGGTAAGCGTACACTCCGTACAATCCGGCGGCATCTGGGTTTGCCTCAAGAGCGGCCTGAACGCGGCTCAGTGCCAGTTCCGGATTCTCGAAATCCGGTTCAATGAGTACCATCCGGCGGTCCGCCTTGGTCAGCCGGTCACAGAAGCCTTTCAATTTGCCGCTGGCACCCGGGGCATGGGATCCTGCTTGAACGATTACCGGACCATCACCTTTGAGCCGGGCAAGCATTTCTTCGGCGGCCAGACAGCCAAGTTCTGGGTAAGGGAGCGTGCCAAAGTGAAACAAGCGGCGGTCGGTGTAACCATCAAGGTCCATTGTGAGTACCGGTACGCCGGCAGCGAACGCGCGCTCAATCACCTGGGCAAACATGACGAGGTCGCTCGCCACTATTACCAACGCGTCCGCGCCATCGTTAAGGGCGGCGTTAATTTGCTGCAATTGAGCGGCCGGATCAACGGTTAAGGGAGCGTAGATACGGACCTCATCCCCGCGCTGACGGGCCGCGTTGTGTGCCCCCGCGTTGAGCCGGTCCCAATATTCTCCCTGACTTTTTTCAATCAATGCTAATGTTGCCATACATATATCTCCTTTTTCTCAGTTCAAGACTTCACCGCGCCGGCGGTCATACCGGCGACAAGATAACGCTGCGCGAAGGCGAATACCAAAGCCACAGGCAAAGTCATCATTGCCGAATAGGCCATCAATTCTCCCCAGAGGACGGATTGTCCGCCGATCATCCGGGCCGCTCCTACCGTGAGGGTGATCATGGAGTCAGACGCCATGACCATAAGGCTGAGCAGATATTCTTCCCAGGCCAGTACAAAGGTGAACAGCATAACCGCCGCAATCCCCGGCGCGCTGAGGGGGAAGATGATGCGGAACAGCGCGCCGATCCGCGTCAGACCATCCATCTGTGCCGCTTCTTCAAGTTCGGGAGGGACGTTCTGGAAATATCCCCAGAGCATCCAGATCGAAAACGGCAGGGCCCGCGCGACATACGAGAGGATGAGGCCGGGATAGCTGTTCAGCAGGTGCAGTTTTGAAAGCAGGCTGAACAAGGGAATGGCGACGAGTACCGTCGGCAGCGCCTGTGAAAGCAGGATCGCGAGACCGAAGCCGGCCCGTCCGCGGAACTCGAAGCGCGCCATAGAATAGGCGGAGAACATAGCCACAAAAAGAGCAATCGCGGTGGTGGCGGCCGCCACAATCAGCGAATTGCGGTACCATGTAAAAAACGGAAACATCTGGAAAACATTGCGGTATGCTTGCAGGGAGAAGTCTTTCGGGTTAGGGAGGAGGCCTCCCGCGCCAATGCTGCCGCCGCGCAAAGAAGATAACAGCATCCAGTAAATGGGGAAAACAACCAGCAGACAGATTGCAGCCGCCGCGGTGTAGGTGAGCGCTTTTTCCAATTTCAAACGTTGACTGGATTTCATCATCTAACCCCCCTTTCACTGAGAAGCCGGCGGAAAATCG
Organism: Treponema sp. UBA937; assembly: GCA_002293455.1. GTDB lineage: Bacteria > Spirochaetota > Spirochaetia > Treponematales > Breznakiellaceae > UBA937. The sequence goes on along the minus strand of DBDH01000018.1, from coordinate 1,041 downwards.
GCAGGCCGACGATCAAGGTAACGGTCAGTGTCACAAAGGCTACCGCGGCTCCGCTGCCGCCGTTGAGCTCGGTTATCGTCTTGGAGTAAGCCAGGGTGGACAGCAGTTCAGTCGAGCCGGCCGGACCTCCTCCTGTCATCATATTGATTAAATCGAAATGCCCTACCCGCCAAATGGTACCCATCGCGACTACGACCAAAATCACCGGACGAAGCAGCGGCCAAGTGATGAAACGGAAATTTTGGAACGGCTTTGCGCCTTCTATCGCACTCGCCTCGTAGAGTTCCTTATCAATCGACTGTAAACCTGCCAGCAGAGAGATTACCATGAACGGCGCGTAACGCCAGACGGCTACCGCGATCAGGGTGCCAAGTGCCTGGTCGGGAGAGGAAAGCAGCGGCTGCGCTCTCATCCCCAGCCCTTTCAAAATATTGTTCAACAGACCAGCGTCGGTATCAAGAATTGTTTTCCAGATCAAACCAACGGTGACAGGCGGTACCACCCAAGGCAGCAGCACCATCGCCCGCAGAATCCCTTTCAAGCGCGTGATCTGGTTCAACACCAGCGAGGCAAGGAGCGCAAAGGTGAATTCCAGGGAGAGTGAAACCAAGGTCCAAATAACCGTGTTGCGCACCGTCGGCCAGAAGGTACGGTCGCGGGTAAAAAGGTCGATAAAGTTTTTTATCCCAATGAACTGTGATTTACTCACAAAACTGTATTTGCTCAGGCTCATGATGACCACTTGTACCAAGGGTACACCGATGACGAACCCCAGCACCACAACAGCGGGAATATTGAGAAGATAGGGATAGAGGTCGAAGCGGTTATGATTCAACCGCCTGCTTCGACTACCAAAGGTACTACTCATGATTCATTACTCCTGCAAGACAATGGCCAGGCGTCAAAGCCAAGGTTGATGACTCCAACGCCCGCCTGGTTCAGAAAATTAAAACGAAATACTTAGGATAACACTGATTTATGCATCGAACATAAATCAGTGTTTACTTTATAAAACTGTCATTTTGCAGTAATTCGTTGTAT
>DBDH01000081.1:52211-61122 GCA_002293455.1 Treponema sp. UBA937 | reverse complement strand
ATGATTTATCTTTCCTCTGTGTTATGATACAATAATTAAAGAGGTAGCCTGTATGCCCTTTACTGAAGCCAATTACGAAAACGCAGTAATCGAGGTGTTCCGCAACACTTTAGGTTATGGCTATATCTACGCCCCTGAATTGGAACGGGATTATACCGACCCGCTCTACGCAGACGAGTTACTATCTGCACTTCGTCAGGTCAACCCGAAACTTCCGGAAGCCGCACTATCCGAGGCTGTTTACAAATTACGGAATTTTGAAGGCGGAACACTTTTTCAAAAAAACATTCAATTTATGGATTACCTCCAAAACGGCGTATCGGTTAATTATTTCGATAAGGGCGAACAGAGAGCGGCGTTGGTTTATCTTGCAGATTACAAAAATGTCGAGCGGAATACCTTCACGATTGCCAATCAATGGACAATAATCGAAAATAGCGAAAAACGTCCTGATGTAATCCTGTTCTTGAATGGTCTGCCTATTGTTGTTTTTGAACTCAAATCGCCGTCCCGCGAAGAAACAGACGTGAGCGAAGCATATAACCAACTGCGAAACTATATGTATGAAATACCGTCATTATTCATCTATAACGCTTTTCTTGTGATGAGCGATCTTGCGGTCTCCAAAGCGGGAACTATCACGGCTGGTGAAGACCGTTTTATGGAATGGAAAACCAAGGACGGGGGTTATGAAAATACCCGGTTCGCCCAGTTTGATACCTTTATTGAAGGAATATTTGATAAGGCGCGCCTGTTAGACATCATCAAGAACTTTATTTGTTTTTCGGACGGTGCAAAAATCCTCGGCGCATATCATCAATATTTTGCGGTGAAAAAAGCCGTTGCTTCTACTGTAAACGCAACACTTACAAACGGAAAGGGCGGTGTGTTCTGGCATACGCAAGGCAGCGGCAAGTCTCTGTCGATGGTGTTTTATGCTCATCTTTTGCAAGAGGTTTTGAATTCGCCAACCATTGTTGTACTCACCGACCGCAACGATCTGGACGATCAGCTTTTTGAACAATTCGCCAAATGTTCGGCATTTTTGCGTCAGACAGCGGAGCACGCCGAAAGCCGTGTCCATTTAAAGGAACTCCTTGCAGGGCGGCAAGCGAATGGAATCATCTTTACGACAGCGCAAAAGTTTGAAGAAGCAGAGGATTGTTTATCGGAGAGGCGCAATATCGTTGTTATGGCGGATGAAGCGCATCGCAGTCAATTTATTGATGAGAAAGTGGATAACAAAACCGGCCGCATTCAAAAAACATTTGGATTGATTATTCGCGAAAGTCTGCCGAATGCAGCATACATCGGATTCACCGGTACGCCGATTTCCGGCAAAGACCGTTCCACTATCGAGGTGTTCGGAAACTACATCGACATTTATGACATGACCCAATCGGTGGAAGACGGAGCAACACGCCCTGTTTACTACGAGAGCCGCGTCATCAACTTAAAACTGGATGAAGATGTTCTGCGCCTCATCGATGCGGAATATGATATTATGGCGCAGAATGCCGAAGAATACGCCATTGAAAAAAGCAAGAAGGAACTTGGCAAGATGGAGTCCATCCTTGGCGCGGAACAAACCATCACTGCCCTGTGTGAAGACATCATAAAACACTATGAAGAATATCGCCAACACGAACTAACAGGCAAAGCGATGATTGTCGCGTACTCCCGCGCTATTGCCATGAACATCTATCGCAAACTGATTACACTGCGTCCGGAATGGAGCGCTGCCAATATGCTTGGTGTTGTGATGACTTCGAGTAACAGCGATCCTGAAGAGTGGCGCGAGATTATCGGGAACAAACGCCGCAAGGAAGAAATGGCAAAACGGTTCAAGGACAATGACGACCCATTAAAAATTGCAATCGTTGTAGATATGTGGCTCACGGGATTTGATGTACCGTCGCTTGCCACAATGTATGTTTATAAGCCGATGATGGGGCACAACCTTATGCAGGCAATCGCCCGCGTTAACCGGGTTTATAAAGATAAAGAAGGCGGTTTGGTGGTTGATTATGTCGGTATTGCGTCGGCACTGAAACAGGCGATGAACGATTACACGAATCGCGACAAATATAATTACGGTGATACTGATATTGCCAAAACCGCGCTGCCGAAATTTATTGAAAAACTGGAAGTCTGCCGCAATCTATTCCATGGGTTTCATTATGCTGAATTTATGACAACCAAGAGCGACCTTGTCCGTGCAAAGACAATTATGGGCGGTGTAAACTTTCTTTCAGCAGTTACCACTGTAACGATGCCCTCGGCAGTCCGTGAAGACTACGGCTGGCAAGATTTATTTGCCGCAGAGCTTAAACCTGCCTATGGAGAAACATCAAGCAAGAAAGATTTGTTTATCAAAGAATCAATGCTGCTCCGTCAGGCGTTATCGCTCTGCCGTTCGCTTATTACATCTTCACAGCGTTTTGAAGCTGCCTATTTCGACGCGGTGCGAACAGTGCTTACAAGGTTTACCGGCGGAGGCAAGCCGCTTTCATTAAAAGAAATAAACGCGCGCATTAACGAACTGCTGAAAGCAAGCATTCAAAGCAAAGGTGTAATCAATTTATTCTCCGATATAGATACCGGCTTTTCCTTGTTCGATCCGAAGTTCCTTGACGAGATTGCCAAGATGAAAGAGCGTAATCTTGCGGTCGAGATTTTAAAAAAGCTGCTTGCCGAACAGGTATCTCTTTACCGTAGAACAAATCTCGTTAAAAGCGAAAAGTTTTCGGAAATGCTTTCCCGTACAATGAAGGCTTATCTCAACGGTATGCTCTCCAATGAAGAAGTCATCGCCGAATTGATGAAGCTGGCTAAAGATATGGCATCTGCTCATGCGGAAGGTGACGAACTGGGGCTAAATGCCGAGGAATTAGCATTCTATGATGCGCTAACCCGTCCTGAAGCGGTCAAAGATTTTTACGATAACGAAGAACTTGTAGCAATGACTCATGAGCTTACGGATATGCTTCGTAAGAACCGCACTATCGACTGGCAGAAGAAGGAGTCTGCCCGCGCCGGAATGCGCCGGATGGTCAAGAAACTGCTGAAAAAATATAAGTACCCGCCGGAGGGGCTGGAGGACGCAATCGCAACCGTTATTGGTCAGTGCGAGATGTGGACGGATAATTAAGGGAGAGGCAATGCGATGAACGCTTTCAAAAGCAATATCTACAAATACCTTGGCGGGACGTGCCAATACCTGATACCGCTGTACCAGAGAACATATAGTTGGGAGCGCGAGCAGTGCGCCCGCCTTTGGAGCGACATCGTAAACCTCCACACCACGCATAAAGAGGGTCACTTCGTCGGCTCGATTGTCCGCATTGATGAGGACTCAGCGGCAGGTTCTACCCTTGCGATGATTATCGACGGACAGCAGAGGCTTACTACGCTGACATTGCTTCTCGTCGCTCTGCGCGATTACGCGGCGGTACATTCGGATTACGGCGTGAACCCAAATAAGATAAATGACACATTGCTCTTGAACCAGTACGAAACGGGCAACGCTAAATACAAGCTGCTTCTCACGCAGTCTGACAGAGAGGCACTGATAAAGAAGATTGAGAATGCGCCAATTCCCGATACCTTGAAATCCCGTGTGCTGGATACTTACGTTTTTTTTGCCGGACAAATTGCTAAAGGTGAGATTGCGCCCTCGGACCTCTATGACGCCATCGGCAAATTGCAAATCGTGGACATCGTTCTCGACCGCCAGTATGACGACCCGCAGGCGATTTTCGAGAGCCTGAACTCCACGGGCATGGACTTGAAGGATTCCGACCTCATCCGCAACTATCTGCTGATGGGCTTGGACTCCGCGACACAGGCGGATGTTTATCACAATATATGGCGGCCGACGGAACGGCTCTTTGATTGCAAACACCAGAGCGAATTGCTGGACAATTTTTTCCGCGATTACCTCACGATGAAGCTTGGGCGGATTCCCCGTAAGAATGAGGTTTATAAGGAGTTCCGCGCCTACCACAATGGCAGCGGGTTGACCATCCGCGACCTTTGCCAGGATATCTACAGCTTCGCCAAACACTACTCAGATATGTATTTCGTCAGAAGTGACGATGCGGTGCTGAAATCGCTGTACGGCGATATGAAGGCAATCCGTATGGAGGTCGCTTACCCGTTCCTTTTGAAAGTTAACAATGACCGCGACAAGGGCTTGATAAGCACAGAAGAACTGTGCGAAATCCTGCTGCTCTGCGTGAGTTATGTCCTGCGCCGTGCCGTCTGCGACATACCGACGAACTCCCTGAATAAGACCTTTGCCACGATGAAAAATGATATTAAGCCGAGCGATTATCTGAATTCGGTGAAAGCGTTCTTTATCCCGCTGGATTCCTACAAGGAGTTCCCGGACGATAGGCGCTTCCTCGATGCCTTCCTGACCAGGGATATTTACCACATGAACCGCTGCGGTTATATCCTTGTGCGGCTTGAAAACTGGGACAATAAATCGGCGGTCAATGCTGAAAAGTTAACCATCGAACATATCATCCCGCAGAACCCGCATCTCTCCGCCGACTGGGTATCCGCCCTCGGCAGCAACTGGAGCGAGATTCAAAAGAAATATCTGCACACCATCGGCAATCTAACGCTGACGGCGTACAACTCCGAAATGAGCGATTCATCGTTTGCCGATAAGCTGACGATGGATGGCGGCTTCCGGCAGAGTGCGCTGCGGCTGAATAAATATGTTGTTACGCAGAGCACTTGGGGTGAGGTGCAGGTTAACGAACGCGCCGCCCAGCTTGGCGAGGCAGCGAAAAAGGTGTGGCCGTACCCGACGCTCACGGAAGCTGAACTTGCCCCTTACCGCAAGCAGGATGAAGCCGCTCCTAAGTATACGCTTGAGAGTTACCAGTACCTGAACGCTTACAATCGTATCCTCTTTGAAAAGCTGAACACCCGAATCCTCAATCTCGGTACTTATGTGAAGCGCGAGTTTAAGAAGCTGTATATCGCCTACAAAGCTGATACCAACTTCGTAGATGTCACAATCCAGAGCTCACGGCTTCGCTTGGCAATCAATATGAAGTTCGCCGATGTCATCGACCCCAAAGGAATATGCAAGGACGTTACAGGCGTAGGCAGATGGGGGAACGGCGATGTCGAGGTCGGACTGGACAGCTTGGACGGACTTGACGATGTGATGGTGATTATCGAGCAGGCATTCAGGCTGCAGGATGTGGAATAAAAGGGAAGGCGGATATGAAGACAAATAACAAAAAGGGTTTTATCAATGCCTGAAAGTAACAAAATCCAAATCCGTAACGCCGCAAATGATTTCCTTGTGTTTTCCAAGGAAAACGGAGGTGACGGCATCGATGTCCTTGTTGTCGATGAAAATGTATGGTTAACACAGAAATCTTTATGCTCGCTTTATGAAACAGCAAAAAGCAGCGTGTCGGAATATTTAACGAACATCTTTGCAAGCGAGGAACTCAACGAGGATGCAACTGTTCGAAATTTCCGAACAGTTGTTCCTAATGACAAAATATAGTCGATTAAACTAAGAACCTTCAAGATGGAAAAAGTGCAAGATGGCAGATTGAATAGAGTTGAAATCGGATATGTTGTTGTGAAGAAATCGTTTCATGTTAGCCCAAGACTTTTCTATGCGATTGAAATCGGGAGAATAGGGAGGAAGAAATAACAATCGGATCTTCCCTCGAGCAAGTTTGTAAAGCTGTTTTTTTCGATGGAAACTGGCGTTATCCAATATTGCAGTACAGCCTTCATGTATGTACACCACTTTCGTCAAGATAGATGCGTTTATTCTTCGGGATTCTTTGTAATTTTTTAGTAAAAGCAATCCGTTTTTCTTCAGATTTTTCGCTGTACGTGAATGTTTTTTTTATGGGTGATCTTCATTTTTTTGAGTGCGTAGAAGATTGCGGGAGCTGAGCAATGAAACTGTTCCGCGTATTCACTCAAGAATTTGTCAGGGTGTTCCTCTACGGCTTGTTTGAGCGCTGCTTTATCTATTTTGCGATTACGTTCTTGTTTCGCTTTGACTCCAAACTCAAACCCTGTTTCCATTTTTTCTTTCCAATCATAATAGGTTATGGCGGGAATTCCGAATGCTTCCCGCAATTCCTTGAACGTGTGATTATTGTCTTTGTATGCTACCGCACATGCTATAAAATCTTTGCTATATCCCATGCTTTATTTATCGGCTGCTTTTTTAGATTATTAAATTTATTCACTATAACTCATATACCAAATCAGGGAAGGGCAGTTCCACAATGCGCGATTCATTGTTTTTGGGCGGTTTTAAGCCGTCAGCCCTGTTCCATGAGTTTTGAATATACAAACAATCCTGTCCTAAATCTTGAAACCTCAAGGCGATAATTTCCCCGCTTCTCATTCCGGTAACAGCCGCAATCATGTTGGCAAGTTTCGCCCTGTTGTCTTCCCACCTTGCCCGAAACACAGCCGCCGCGGACGCGGGCGTAAGAATAATTCTTTTCCGTTCTTCTCTGGTATAGAGGATATGTCCATTCGCAGGGTCTTTAGGAATGAAATAGTCAATATCCGAGCAGTCCCAAACACGTTCGTTTCATAAACTTCCGAGAAGTTCCAGCAAAGCGGATTCGCTTACCAAACACCGAAGCAGATTAGATTTGATGCTTCGTTTTTTAGTTTGCTTTGCCATGTAGTTTTTATGAAGCTGTAACGCGAGTTTCCTGAAAATATTCAGGGTTTTCTGTCCGTTTTCAGAAAGTAGACCGCATTCATCTTCTGAAAAATCAGCGTCAAGCATCCAGTGCAGGCTTTCTATTCCCCAATGCGCGCGTGAAATATGCAACAACTCAGAAGCTGACGTCTCCAAACTGGAAATGTAATAACTTTTTTCATCTGTCACCCTCGTTCCATTCTTGCTTGTGATGATTCGATGTACTTCAAAGACGCTTTTTAAGCCCGGCCAATCATGAGCGGCCAAGAAATCGATATCTCCCGTACTCCGGCATATCCGTTTTTCTATTCTCCCACCGTTTATTTCTGTTTCACTATGTATTTCGATGCTTTCTTCAATATCTGTATCGGTAAAGAACAATGCGACATCCTCATGAAGCGCCTCTTGATTCCCTTTTGACCCAATCACATAATCACCCTCATGTTCTTCATCAATGATCTTGGCACAGGTGTCCCTCTGACAATGCATAGAATCCGCTGTGATGATTTTGTCTTTTATATCTACATAATCTAACATTTCCTGCATCACGGCGAAACTAGTTTCGCATGTATCTCATTTGTCTTTTCATCTATCGATGTTTGAGCTAACACAACCCCGCTTTCGACCATATATGCCGTGAGTATTTGCAGTGCAGAATGCGGTTTCCCTTTTTTTGATGTACTTCGTATCGCTTTTCCATCAAAAGCCAGTATATCACCCAGATTTTGCGCTTCTTCCTTCATGATTTCTACGATAACGGAGATGATGGCCTCCGCTTTTACCATATTCAAAATAAGCGGCTCAGCGTTGGTTTTGACGGTATTTCCCTTATCCCAAAATGCTTTGTGAAAAAATCTACTCTTTCCTGTGCAAATAATACGATATCCTGTAATTGATCGAGTCCGCACAATACTGCTGTCATGATCACGATTAACATATCGCTGAACTTATGCTCTATATAACTTTCGTGCCGGTATTCGGGTATGATTGATAATCTCTCCCGCAATCGTTCTTCCATGTCTTTTCCCCTCTTCGGGGAGTTTACTCTTTTTTCTGATTTATTGCAATTTTATGAAACGAACGTGCAATGTTGAGAATTTCTATTGACTTTTTTCCTAAAACCTTGTAGATTCTTTTTACATTCCCCTGTAGCTCAGTCGGCAGAGCAAGTGGCTGTTAACCACTGGGTCCGTGGTTCAAACCCGCGCGGGGGAGCTTATAGCCCGTCTATTAGGACGGGCTATTTCTTTTTATAGCAAGGAATTAGCTCATTTTAGCCATAAAGGTACTTGAGAGACAAAGTACTGAAAAAAAGGCTAAAAAGTACCGTGACAACGGTACTGTCAACAAACTGTCAACAATGCGTGGTGAATCCGGTTTCGTAATTGAAATCGGTAGGAGGCTGTTATGGCAGTGAAAGTTGGTAAGTACCACCTTTCCCAAAGAAGGCAGAATACCGGGAGTTTCTGGTATTATTGGTTCAATGATGAAGCGGAAAACCGAATACAGAAAGCCTGCGGTCACGGATGCGAGAGTAAACGCGACGCGGTACTTTTTCTTGAAGACCTTTTTCGGGCAGACCTGCTTGAAGAAAAGCGAAAAGAAGAACTACGAAAAAAGCGCTTCTCGCTCTTTGCAGAAAAATGTTCATTGAGGGAGCGCCCCATCTTGAACGCTGGGCTGCGAAAGGAAAAATCCTCAAGCCTCAAACTATCCTTCAACTACATAAATCTGTACTGCTTAGAAGGCATATTACGATTGAACTGAAAAACTCAATATAACGAGCTTATTGCAAAACTTTCCGAGTTTTGCAATTTTTTCTGACGAGAAAAGAAATTTCCGCTTCCGTTATGTCGTTACCGTAGTCTGAGCCGGGGCATTTATGCTGATAATACCGCCCCAGTTACAAATCAGTTTACTGGAATCTGTCAAAGCCGGCCATCCGCCGATAAAGACTTTCGGATTACCCGGCACCCAGGGCGCCGCAATAGCAGGCATACACGGCATGGGTGTCAAAACGCCCAGTGCTGCAGCAGTTGCAGCCGCCACAGTGGGATTGCTCGGAGAGGAACACCTCCCAAAACCGGCAAGGTTGACCAACGGCTTATTATCCATAATGTTTGCTGCCGGTGTTTCTGCCATAACATTGCTTGTAGGGATTACCGTCAGCGGGCATGGGGCTGCCCCAAAAGAACATTG
>DBDH01000081.1:44267-52199 GCA_002293455.1 Treponema sp. UBA937 | reverse complement strand
AAGATTACACGGCTTTCCGAAGATAAAACAGCTTTTGATTTATCTGTAAGAACAGCTATGGCAAGTTCACCTTCAAGTAACGCTTGTTTCCATGCAGCGGAAGTTACATCCGGCTTGAGGTACACCCAGCCGGAACCATCGGGCAAACCTGCCGGCGGATTCACAAGCGTGAGCGGCAGGACCGGTACGGCTCTGGTCATTGCTTCCAGTACGTCGGTTGGACTTCCTGCCAGAATACGACCGTCTGCCAAAAGGTCTGACACCGGCGCATGGGTTTTTAACATCAGCAGCAGTTCCAGAGATGATAACACCGCCGCCGGATTGAGCGCGGCCACAAGGAGTTCTCCCCGGACACTGAAAGGCAATTCAATGGCAACTTCCGGTAATACTTTTTCAAAAAGGCGGTGGTAATAGGGCATTAAAAGGGCAAGAGATTCCATAGGTGAGTTATGATTAAATCTGATCGCCCCGGAAAGGGCTGCCATATCGTACAGAAAATCTGTCTGATCACATTGCACTGCCCCGCACATAGCTGATAAACCACTGCTTAATATGCCGAAAAGCTGATATGCTTGAGCGTTTGGACAGGTGAGGAGAAAGCGAAGATCATGTAATGTTGCGCTTGCGCTGGAGAGCAGCGTCAGCAGCGCTGAATGGGCGGAGGCATGGATATTTGTCGGCCGCATTGGGGCCAGACGGCTTACCAGCGCTGCCAAGCGGTTTTCAAAGGCGGCGGCGCTGCGAAGTATCGCGGGACTTGCGAAGATGTTGATCAGCGGCGGACACCAGCCGGGGTCGCATCGGGGGCCGGTTCCGTGTTCATCCTTTAAACGGATGAGGGGAAAATGGTATAGATCGCTGCGGCTGCGGCGCTCGTTCTGAGTGAATAACCGCAAGTAGTAATACAGCGTGCGGACAGGGGCGCCGCTGTCGGGAAGGGAGGGATGGGGCAGTGCGTATCTATCAGCGAGTATTTCATCCGCTTCTGCCGCCAGATATCGCCCGCTTGCCGCAGGAAGGTTTTCATCTGTGCCGTCTGTTATTACCCCTGCCACATTGTCTTTGGCCGCGGCTTTNNTCAAGGGTCTCTATCACCGCATTGCCTTCATGACGCACCGGTTCAACGATGGCCCGTGAGGCATCGGGAAAAAGCAGCTCCGCCTTGCGTACTTTGAGAGTACCCAAAGCCAAAGCAGCTTCATCGATCTCCACTCTCCCCGCCCCCCACGGATAAGGGCAGGCGGCGGAAAAGGCGGCGGCGAGCTGATTATGGTGATGGCTGTCCATCTGCTGAAAATGCTGAGGATCCAGAAACTGTCCAGAGTACCAAAAAACAGGTCTTTCATAATTGTTCATAATTATTTCCTTAATTCAATTTAATCAGGCCGCCTTTAACCTCCAGTAATCCGCTGCCGCTGACCTCGCCTTTGGTGGAACCCGCAAGTTTAAACATGACTCCGGAAAGATCGAGGGTGGCTTTGCTTTCGGCTTTCAAGTTGGTTCCGGCTTTTATCTCCAGAGCCGCGCCGGTTTCGGCATGTAAGGCCTTATCCGATTCCAGCTTGATGTTTTTGGCTTTAATCGACAGGTCGCCTTTTATGGTAATGCTGTAATTGCCGTTCACCTCTATGGTACGGTCCCCTTTTACTTTCAGGATATCGTTCCCCTTTTTCAGCTCTACTGTGCGGTTACCCTTCTGCAGAATCAGGCTGTCGCCCCCCTCGCCTAAGATAACCGCTTTGCGTTCGTTCTCGGCTGCAATTTCCAGCAATTTCTGGGCATGAATATAGAGGCGTTCCGCATCTTTTTTGTCATCCAGGCTGATTTCGTTTTTTGCTTGCGTTTTTATGCCATTCACCGTTTTGTTATCCGGCAGCGGAAAAGGAGGGCGGGCGGCGGAATTGTAGACCGAGCCCACGATTATAGGTTCGCCGTCAAAAAATTGTATCAACACTTCGTCACCCACTTTTGGCAGAATTTGTACTCCATGCCCTTTGCCGGCATAAGACTGCGCCGTCCGCAGCCAAATAGAAGCGTTTTCATCCGCCTTTGTATTGTGATCCCAATGAAAGCGCACCTTAATGCGGCCGTATTCATCAGTCCAGATATCTTCTCCCGATTTACCGCAGACCACGCCTTTGAATAATTCCGCGGCGTTTTGATGATGTATGCGGCAGGGGCGGAATGTTTTATCCCCCGGTATGGCCCGCAGTACAGCCCGGGCTCCGCCTGAGGTATCTATCCGCATCTCCATGGAAGTTATGAGCCATTTTTTATTGAATATACTGTCCGGATGCCCTTTTAAGGTAAAGATCATTCCGGCGCTAAGCCCTGAGTGGGAGCTTTCGGCGAGAAGTTCCAGTCCCGCGTTTTCATAGCCCTCCAGACGGCGGCTTGATATGGTTTCACCATCCGACTGGGTGCGGTGTCCTGTGCCGAATTCCGCCTCCATTGGATAGCCTTTGCCGCTTTTGGCAAGGAGTTTGGCGGCAAAGTTTGTATAGTTATTATCATCTACCTGCACCGCCGAGGGCTGAACAGATGCTTCCAGCTGCACATTCCAGATACAGGCGTCGGGAGTTTCGGGGGCGTTTTCACCTGTCCACTGCAGCTCCGGCCCGGTTTGGCAGCCCTGAGGACTATCCGCCAGAACCATAGTGTGCCTGCCCTTTTCATGGGTGAAGTAATAAAAAATTCCCGCCTCTTCCAGTAAGCGGCTGAGAAAATCGAAATCGCTTTCGTTGTATTGTATAACGTATTCAAGTTTGGAATACTTTGCGGTAAGGGCGTTTTTTATGTCCGTATAGCCGGACTCCTTCGCAACAGCGGTGAGTATCTCTGCCGCGGTTTGGTTCTGAAACAGGCGGCAGCCGCGGCCGTATTGGAGGAAGTAAAACCACGGGCGAAGCTCCATGGTGTAGTCTGTGGAGCGGACGGTGGACAGCCCCCGCGCGGCTTTATGTACCAGACCGTTCATCTGCCTGCTTTTGCCGCCGGGCAGGACAATGTCGCAGTCCTGTGATTTGCCGATAAGCGCGCTTATGTCAAGGCTATCCGCCTTGTACAAGGTTACATTGCTGATAAAGGGGCTTGATATGGAATCGGTTACTGATACAGTTGATGACATAATTACGGTCTCCTGTGAGGTTTTATTAAATGTATATGTAATGCCGCAACGAGCATCCTGCCGATCTGATTGTAGGCATAGTCAAGATCAGCAATACAATTTCCTAAATTATAACCTGTAAACATTGATTTATCAACAATAATAATAATAACTCCTCGATTGGGATTAAATATACTGTATTTACTCCTGCCTGAACTTTTTTACGCTTGTCCCAAAATGATTCCATTAATTATTCCTCCACATACTCATATTGATGTACAGACGGCGGATTATCTCCACAATGCTTTATGTACCAGACCGTTCATCTGCCTGCTTTTGCCGCCGGGCAGGACAATATCGCAGTCCTGTGATTTGCCGATAAGCGCGTTGTTGTTGATGATATAAAAGTAAGGTCTCCTCTACTTATCTACAGCCACAGGGATTTCATTGGGTTTTGGATATGTTTGCGTCATAGTATCTCCTAACAGTAGTTTTAATGTTACAGACTTATCGTCTCATGTTTTCTAAACCCGGCTCACTGTTGTTCTAGAATGTCATAAGCGGCATCAGCTACTCGACTAGTCGTTGTCATCGAATCTTCAATATCAATGCTGACCGTATTCTTCCAATACATCCGACCAGGAGGCGCAATACCTTCACGCCAAATAACGGGAGAACTCATAGCGGTATTAGCCCATAATTGTGCGGTGGAATAATCTGAAAACCAAGCCACAATCGTATCATTTCGATTTATGGCTTCATCATGGCTGGCAACTTTAAAATAGGGAATTAACATATTCCTTCTTTTAAATGTGTTAAATAACAGGTTCAACATCTTGCCTGTCTGGTCCAATGAACAGCATATATAACATCTCCAGTTCAGCCTAAAAGTAAACCCTGGTGAATTAAAATGTACCCATCCGGCATCAGTACTTGATCCTTGCCGGAGCCAATTCATTATGGTTAATACATCTTGGTTTGTTTTATCAGTTTGTTGGTTGCGAGCACGGGTAGAGATATTATTTCTTAATATACTTATCATTATATCTATATGATAAGCACTATAACTTTTTTTCGGCGGTATTTTCGTTGCGGCCGCATCATAAAGACTAAAGTTCGGATCATTATGTCCATTAAGATATGCAATAACAGTCCGGCTTACTGCTTGATTCCACGCTTTTCTCCGTTCCATAAAATCACTCATCATTCACCTCCTAATAATAATTTCAACATTACAACCCCATCCCCCGCATACCACTTCACCAATGCCATCAAGTCAGCATACCGCTGCCCCGCCGGGGGCGGCAAAAAACTTCTGTACTCTTCCTTTGTCAGCGGTCCCAGCTTCAAAGTGAACCCCGCGGCGGGGTCAAACACATACCCGCCGCTGATGGTATCCCGTCCAAGCTGATGCTTCTCCCGTCCCAATCGTGTGCGGTGTTCCTCCGGAAGTTTCACCCACGCCCCCTTGAGCGGCTCAACCCTGGCTTTGACTCCAAACGCTTTTTCCGCCAAAAACTCCAGCCCGTTGGCGGATCTGGGGAAGGTTCCCCAAACCTGCGCCGCCGAGAGGAACGAAGCAGCCGGCAGCTTCCCTGCCTGTTCCCCTTGCGGGCCCGATACGGGGACAGTCACAGTTCCGCCGGTCAGACCCAAGGTCAAAACCCCTGACATAGCCAGGAAATACCTGTCCGCCTGCTTCATCTTGCCGGTCAATTCCTGATACAGGTTTATAACGCGGTCACCCAGGAGGTTAAAAAAGTCCGCCAGAGCGGGTTCTCCCCGGAGGGTCAGGGTTTCCGCCAGCTCTGTCACCCACAGCGGCAGAGGCCCATCCGCGCCGGTCAAACCCAACAGGTTTACCGACAGCAGCGGTTCCCCCTCCGTAGACAGGGAAAGCCCGTTCACCGTGCCGGGGTTAAAGGTCAGCCTCGGCGGCACTTTAAAACGCACCTTTTGGTCAGGATAGAGCTTTTTCGTCAGTGCTAAAGCCTGATGGAAGTCGTATTTCCACGGATGCAGTTTGAAATCTTTGTAGATGGGATTGTTGGATATTAAGTTCCCCATTGTTCACCTCCAAAGTAACATGAGCCCCGATTAGTTTTCATGGTATGCAAACTCGTAAACGGTAGTGTCGTTTGTTCCATTTTGAAAGTAAAAATTCCATTTGGACTGCAAGCCGTCATATTCACCCCAAAAGGCGGCATTCGTGTTGCTTAAATTATAGAAAGTTCTGTTATTCATATTCTCGTTGTATCCTTTTCCGGCAGGAAGTAACCAATAGCAATTTGGTCCTCTACAAAGCTCGGCTTCAGAGAAACGGCGGCTTTGCCCAAACATATTAAAATGGCGCACTCGAATATCAGTTCCAATACATTGAACTCCAACACAACAACCAGTCAAATCAGCAGTAAGAAATGTATTGCGATTTTTTTCGGGATGTACTGGTAAATCTAAATACAAACCTGTATTATTATACCAATGTAAATAATAACACTGGTAAGTGCTTCCATCTTGAACAACCAAATTAGTAGTCCCCCATTCTGTACTATTAGCCAAATCAAAAGATATTTTTCCGTTACCAATTTGTAAACCACTCATCTTTCCAGTCTGTATTTTTTCGTAATTACGCAGTTTTATATGTAAGTGGCATCGTGTATCTTCTTTAAGTCTTGCTTTAATCATTCTTCTTCTCTCCCCCTCACAACAAAGCTCTGTCCCCGCAGCGGGGCGCCCAGATGTGGTATACCCCCTTGCGGCCGCTCAGGAATATCCGCAGCCGGGTGATATGGTTTATGGCGCTTCGCAGCCCCATAAAGACATCCAGAACGCCGGCAAAAATAAATGGACTGCCCCCCCGAAAAGCGTCCTCATCCAGCTCCAGATCAATATTTAAACCCCGCACCAGAGCCCCTAGGGGGTGATCGGCGGATGGACGCAGGGGATGAAACAATATCCCGGTGGTCAATGAATGTAAGCCCGCTATCTGCCGTCCGCTGTAAGCGTCATCCTGCGGAGCGTATTGGCTCAAAATAGTTTTCAACACCTGCAAGCCCTCCGTACCGCTGAGCGATTCCTGGGGCATAGCAAAATTGGAAACCAGCCGCCAGCGTTCATCCCCGCTCCACACCGGATCTCTTTGGGGGCTTGGGGGTAGGGCAAGGCTTATGGCGGCGGGAATTTCTGTCTCCGCCGACAAACCGGCGGAACCTTGACGGGCAGCCAAATGGCGGTTGGTGCAGAGCGCCTGCGCCGTTACGGTGAATTCCTCCGCCATATCCCCGCCCAACAGATATAATTCCGCGGTTGTGCCCTTCCCATCCGGAGCGGGGCTCAGGCGCATATCCCAGGCAAGATCACCTCCGTGCTGATCAAAAAAATGGGGCACCCTGAAACTGCGGCCGCCGGAAGTAATAGCGGTTACAGACAGTACCGAATGTATCTCGGTGGAGTCCGATCGCCGCAGATCGGGGTACAGAGGATAACTCGTCCGGCGGTGATCCGCGCGCACCGGTTCCGCAGGGCGTTCAAACAGGTTTATTACCGGTACTGCCGCGGGATCAAACATTCCCGGGCGCAATTTCATATCCTCAGGGGGCGGTTCCTTCAATAAAAAGAACAGATCAACCTCACTACCGGAAAAGCCTGTCATATCCGGGAACGGTCCCAGTTCCCAAAATAAAAATCGTTCGGGGCAGGCGAAATATTCCTGAATCAACCGAAACCCCGCCCAGCTCTTATCATGTCCGGGAAGAATCAGCGATTCCGGCTCCAGCCCTGCGGGTTTCAAAAAATCACGCGCAAAAGACAGCGGTTTTATATCCGCCGATGATGCCCCATCGACAGGATCAGCCAAAAGCAGCCGGAGGGTATTTCTGTGCACCCAATCATGCAGAGGGAAGGTAGAAAAACGATTGCCTTTAAGAAAGAGCCGCAAAGTAGCGCCGGTTTTTATGCCGGAAAAACGCAGTCTCATCACCGCGCACTCCCCATCCTCTCTGTCAAAAGGGATAAGCCCTATATCGAGCAGCGCCGCCTGAGTTACCCGTGCCGCGCTCAGTGTCAGGGGCCATGCGGTGCGCCAGCGGATGACAGCATTATCTTCCTCCGGCTCACTGTATAATCGTGTTCCTGCCGGAATGACCCACTCATTCACCTTTTCCAAAACACTATAATCCGGCGCAAAAGAGACCACCGATATTGAAGGCAGGGGAGCCGCCAGAGTCGGACATAGTTTATGTAAAATTTGCCCTGCCAAAGACGGCAGCTCCGCCTCCGATTCCTGCCGAACCCGGGCGCTGAGATATGCCAGCGATTCCAGCAGACGCTCTACCAGCGGGTCCGGATTTTGATCCGAAGCAAAACCCAATTGAGGGGCTATTTTCGGATACCGCGCGGCAAAGGCTGCGCCGTCATCCCGCAAAATGTGCAATTCCCTTTGATAATAATTTCTTAAGCTGTCAAACATATCTGATCGGTACCTCAAAGAGTGCGGACGGCTCCGGTTTGAATCCCGCAAGACCAGCCTCAATGAAGATGGTCAAACATTCATCCCCGGCGGACTCAGGGGGTACTGCCTCCACTTGAATAACGTTCAGCCGCGGTTCATACAGTTCAAGACAACGCCGAATATTCCGCGCTGATTTTAAAAGCTCCGATTCCGTTTCCCCGCTCAGGTCGGCAAGACCATAGCGAAACTGATTTTCGCCATGAAAATCAGTTTCGCCGCGCAGCTCATCCTCCCCCGCACTGCCCAATGGCGATGATAGACGGGTATTAAAAAGCTCTTCCAGATCTCTCAAAATAATATCTTTATATCTATCAAG
>DBDH01000081.1:43432-44239 GCA_002293455.1 Treponema sp. UBA937 | reverse complement strand
AGGATTCCGCACTTTCCAGAGCAAGGTCGTATGTAGCGGGAATATTGCCCGATACGCCTCCCTCATCTTTCTGGGGAATGAAATTGACTTCAATTTTAGAGTAATTGATCGATACATTTTCATAAGGCACACCGCCGCCGCCGCTGAGGCTGTAGTTGGCAATAACCACATTCTCCATCTTTATCGTGAAAAAGGCGGTCAGATTATCGCCCTCATCCCGGCAGAGAGTGAATTCCGCTGAACCCAAAGTTGCCCCAGTCCACAGCTTCTTGCACAGTATGGGGCTTGCATTGTCACAGTTTTTGGTAAAGCTAAAAAGGCTCAAACTGGGACGGCCATTGGTGTGGGAAGAGTTGCTGCGTATAGGCGAGGTTGCCTGGCTGGTACTGAAAGAAAATGACCCAACCTCTATCTGTTTTTCAAACCCTTTAACNNGTGCTGTCCCCTTCAATATCAGTTATTTTCAAAAACATACTCATAAGATTCCTCCTTTAATTAGGAAGCTTCTAAAAACTTCAGTTTTTAGAAGTTTTCCTTAGATATAACAAAAGAAAAATCTATTTCGACATTTTTAAAGAAATAGATTTTTCTTTAAGAGCAACTGCNNATTAACCGAATTTTGCAGTTGTTCCTTATTCTGTCGGCGGTACCGGCGGCGGCAGAGTTGCAACCAGGCGGATACTCGCGCTGAACTCTTCCAACTGAAAATGCGGCCTCAGATAGACCACAGCCTTATACGCCCCCGGCGAACCCGGAACATCATATACATCAACCCTGGCTTCACGGAGCGGAAATTTTGCCTTCACA
>DBDH01000081.1:0-43351 GCA_002293455.1 Treponema sp. UBA937 | reverse complement strand
AAACGCGAAGCGTTCAAAAGATAGGGCAGACGGGCCGAAACGCGGGCATTGGCGTTAGCATCGTCAGTGTTATACAGCGGCGGCTTATGCAGACTTTGTCCGCCAAAAAATGCGGCTTTATCTGTGCCCCGCCGATAGACAAGGGCGATAAAACCCAAATCGCTTAGTTCTTTCTCACGGCGGTCAGTGATTGCGATCTCTGTCGGGATTTTGGCAATCGTATCCCCGCTGGGGCGTGTATATGTATGCACAGGCATATCCTCTACCAGCCCGCCGCCTTCAAAACCGCGGATGGCTGCCGTCCAGTTATGCTGGGCAAAAGCAGTGGTGATACAACGGCCCATAGCCAATGCGGCATTGCCCCATAAATATTTTGAATGATCTGTGCCGTCCACATCCTCTTCAAAAACAAATTTTTCAACTGTCCCGGCGGCATAAGGCATACGCATTAAGATACGGGGCAGGAAAAGATTCAGATACCGGGTATCTTCAATATCTCGGAGAGAACGCCAGGGGATACATTCAGTGGACTGGAAGATTTTTGCAAGATCCCGGGGAGCGGAGATCTCCGTAAAAGAGCTAAGATCAAACAGTTCCGGGGCGGCTCCTGTCAAAAGCGGCGTGTGTGCCGCCGCAGCCACTTCGACGAGTTTCTTCAACATGGATATATCATCAGCAGTGCGGCCAAATTCCTCTATATAGAGCAGGCAGCTGTAGGGTTCTCCGCCAAAGGTGCCGTACTCTTCCTCATACACAATTTTAAAAAGACGGCTTTGATCAAACTCCGAAGCTTTTTCCAGATCAGAGAGGAGCTCTTTGCGGGAAACGTTTAAAAGCCGGAGTTTCAGCATCTCCCCGGTTTCTGTCCCAAACACCAGATATGCTAAACCGCGCCAGATGGACTCCAGTCCCTGAAAAGCCGGCGAATGGAGGATAGTATTGACTGCAAAACTGATCTGAGCATCTATATCAGCCGCCTTACCGACTAAAAATTCGCTGACATTGCCGACTGCCCCATCGATAGTCATGCCTTCAATCTCTGTTAATGCTCCTGTCAACATGGCTTTCACGGGTTCTTCCTGATCCGGGGTCTTGATCATGGCTTTCAGGATAGGACTATCTTCTACCGCCCCTCCTATGCCGGCCTTAACCTCTCCCAGGTATGCAGGATCAGTAATCATTTTCTCCACTTCGTTATACAGAAACTCATTGCCGTCAATTTTGGTAGACATGTCCATCAGATAATTGCGGCGGTCGAGATACTCTTTCAGCTCCGGTATTCTGACCACTAAAGCGTCAGGCAAAAAATCATCCAGACAGCTGAATCCTATCTCGATAGTCTTTTTCTCCGCCTCTTCCGCTTCTGGGCTTATCATAAACGGAACTTTTACGCGGGGATCCGCATCCTGTAACACGAGATCAAAATTGTCTCGATCAATAAAGACAAAAGTCCTTTCTTTGTAAGCCGGCAGCGGCTTTTCCCGTTCGATAGACTGATCGCCGGACAGATCCGCCATAAGCCCCATAATAAATGGCAGCTCTTTTTTGATGATAGCGTCGCCGATTTCCACGTCATACGTAATTTTGACCCGGGGAGGGCGGACACGCAGTAATCGGTGCTGTATAGATTCTGACATATTTAACTCCTTGATTGCAGTATATCATGGTTATTTACGAACCCCTGTAATTAATTAGGACTTCTTCAAAGATTTTTCCAGGGACTTTTCCCGAGTCATCAAAAGCGGCAGCTCAAGATCGTCCAGCACATAATTAATGTCGATAACTCTTTTTTTACGCACAAGCAGCCATTTGACGACCATATCAAATGCAATGGATTTTGATAAAACATAACCGGCCTTTTGCAGAAGCCTCTCTATCTCTTCAATATCTATATCAAGTACTGCGGCAAGCGCAATTAATGTAACCTTTGCAGGCGGGCGGCCTGATTTAATCAGGTAGAACATCCGTTCGCTGACCTGTGCTTCCTGGTAAATTTCACCCTGTGATTTGCCTGATTTTTCAATAAGACTTTGAAGAAATGCACAAAAATCCGTATCCCTGTGTAAAGACAGCCCTGCCGTGTTTGCAAACCCCTCTGTTTCAGCTTCAGAGAGATGGAATACCTCCGCGGCCGATCTGATCAACTGCTGCTTAAAGTGATTTTTTGTCTGCGTGCTGGCAGGATGATTTTCCCAGTAAGAAACGAGCTGTTTTCGGATACCAAGAAGCCTATATACATCGTCAAGTCTTCGTATAGCGTGCTTTTTTTGATACGTCTTTGCTAAACTCATCAGTGATTGTGAAAAGCAATCCTCAAGCATAACATTGTGCATTGCCAGCCATTTATATGTTTTTTTAATATTCATGCCTTGCATTATGTAAGTTGCTAAGGCAGTATACTTACGAAAACCTATAGTCAGAACACAGAAAACCCTTAAGGCAGCACTGATTAAATTGACTCTAATCAGCGTTTTTCTCTCAAAACAGGCGAAAAACTGCGCATTTCACAGCCTTTAGGCGAGAAATCGCAAGGCGCACACGCCAAGCCTCAGCAAAACTAACCCGAACCGTAGGTTCGCGGTTTTTGCAAGAGGCTCTCTTTAAATGACAAAGAAATTTATTCTTTTTTGGAAGTTTCTGAAAGAGGAACTCTATCATCCAGTAGTCTTATCTGAAAGTGAACTTATCCCTGTCATAGTTTATTTCCGATTTAATTGCGCTGATCGGCACCCAGGTTATCATGAATGATATTTCGGTGTTAAACTTGTAATTGAAGGGCATCTTGCTTCTGTCCAGGTAAGGAGCAAGATTGATTTTCAGAGTCATATTCCAGTCGCCCATGTAATGAGTTAAGTTCAGGGACAGCTGCCTCAGTTTAAAGCCGGAACTTTTTCTGAGCGCTTCATTATCAAAGCGGAAAGAATTGATGAGGTCTAAAAAGAAATTCTTTTCCCCCGGAATGGTTACGGGTAATGAAAATCCGGGAATATCCTGAAAGTAACGGTAAATAACCGAATTCGCGGATTGTGATCTAAAAGAAATATCCAGAATATCCTTGATCTTTAAGGTTATGTCTAAATCAAAATCTAAACTGGAATACGTATAACGTTGAAGATCAAAATTGATGCCGGTTCCCACATTAATGGAAAGTGACATTCTATTGTTCCAAAGTTTATCCCAATTAAAATGCCCGTCATATGCCAGAGAGAATTTTTCGGGAACAAGTTCCATTTTATCAGTGGAAAGTTTCCATCCTGTATTGGAAGGATTATCATCAAAAAAATAGGGCGTCATATACTTCGCGGCAAAAGACGCGGTGAATCCTTTAAAAACCAAGCCCGCGGAAATGGAAGTAACTTGGTCTTCCTGCGGATTATATACCATGGAATACTGAAGAGAAGTGTCGGTATTGAAGCGGAGCGTTTCTCTAAAAGTATAAGGATCGAAGATGGGCTTGTCGTCAAAAGGATTCCGGATTTTTCCGTTAATGTATGTTTCACTATACCAAAAGCGGAGATTTGCCGTAGTGCTAATGGCGCCGTCCCGGGGGGGGAGGTCCGCGTCAAAGGAAAAGGTTTGATTTTTTTCCCATACGGATGCCGCGATATATGTGGTAATTTTATGAGCGGTAATTCCGTCTTTATCCCATGACGGGGTAACGATTTTCCAATCGGGATTTTCTCCGGTGCCGGAAAATTCCGTTTTGGCAAGCAGATTTCTCAGCGTATATCTGATATTGGAATTTCCCCATACCGCGTGCTGGGGAAAAGGCCGGATTGCGGCGGAAAATTCTGATGATCCCGTGACAAAACTTGCTTTGTAATTGTCTTCGCGTTCTTTGATGATTTCCGCTTCGGTGTCAAAATCGGGAGCGTCTTTATTGATATAACTGAAATCCCGCCACGCGCTCTCGCCGGATAAGATTAAAGTAATCGTGTAATAATTTAAAGCATCCCTGGCGGTAACATCGATTTTACCGTTTAAGTGCGCAAGACTTAATATCGATGAAACATCGTCCCATCTTACGTCTTTCGCTTCCGGCCAATTGGCTGCCGAAGCATTGTACTGCATTTCTACCGCTCCACTGGGATTGAGGCTGTATCCTATCGTCAATGAAGGCCAATTTGCGGGAGACGGTATCGTAAAAGTCTGCTTCAACACGGGAGGCACAAGATCATCCAAAGAAGGCGTTGCTTGCGTGTTTTCATCATCGGGAATTTCTTCCCAGGGAGGGCGCGGAACACCAAAGGCACGCAAAGGATCATCCGCCGCGTCTGTTTGTCCTCCGGCTCCATTTTGATTTGTATGTTCCTTCGATGCGTTTCCGGATGCAAAAGGCGTTCCGCTGATGGAAGCGCTGAGGGAAATGAGCGTGAATTTATCGGGATAAAAAAACACTCTGTCGGGAGAAGATGAAGCGGAAGAATTCGGAATATTTCTGGTTCTCAATGTCAGGATGCTGCTGAGATTGGAAATGGACAGGCGGGAAATATAGGGATTCAACGCGGTTACCCGGGGACTGCTTGATCCTTTAAGCCATATTTCATAAGAACTCAGGATATCTTTTTCGTTCGTTTCTTCTTGTTCTGTATTACCTTCCATCAATCTAACTAAATCCATGTCTTCGGAACGATTCATGAAATCCCTTTCCACAAAAGGATCGGAATAAAGCGGAAGATTCCAGGACAGGTTCCCTACAACACCTGAAATTTCCCCGCTGGTATTTAATCGGTAACGGAAGGGGACATCCAGGGAAAATAATTTTGATTTGTTCCAATTGCTTGAGCCGTCAAAATTCGGCGCAAACGGTGTATAAAAACCGGATGCTTCCTGGTATATGTCTCTCGTAAACCCAATCCCAAAAGAAAGATTGAGACTGTTCAATACTCCCGTTTTCGGCAGTTCAAATTCGGTTCCCACATACACACCGAGATTTGCGTAGGCGTCAAAAAGAACGGACAGGCGGGTATCGTTCGGATCGCGGGCTTTTCTCCCGGTACTTCGGAGGAAAAGGCCATTCCTCGTTTTTTCCGTATCACTTCCGCTGCCAAGGGCGTTGGTGATTGAAAACTCGGCTCTTTCGGCTGCCTCAGGCCGGCCGAGAATATACGTCGTAGTCTGGAAAAAACTTCCTTCGCGGGGCCGCGTGCCGATAACAGGATGAAACACAATTTCATCGGCGGGAAGAAAAAAGAACGGAATATACAGAAGCGGAATTTCCCCAACCTTGAGCACGGCATTGAAGATAGCCCAATCCGAACCCGGCAGCAGCCATATTTTTGACGCGTGAATCGACCAGTAATTTTCCTCGTTCTTTGCGTTTGAAACAACCGCGTCTTGCAATACGGTTACATCAGCTCCGCTTCGGGAAATAACGCTTCCTTCAAAACGATACGCTGTTTTTTCATTATCAGCCGAATCCGCCACCGACCGTTCTGATGCTCCTCCGGTAAATACCCCTCCCCAGGTTTCCATGTTAATCGTTAAGGAATCGCCTTTAAATGTTTCAACCGTATCGCCGCTTTCTTTTTGATATTCGACGCTGCCTTTTGCGGTCATAGTGTTTCTTGTTCTATTATATACGATTTCCCATGCTTTAATTCTGTGTATGTCATCTCCGTCCTTTAAGCTGATGACAACATTTCCTTCCAGGCGGGCATATTCTTCACCAACAACCTGGAGGGTAAAATATTCGGTACTTCTGGCGGATTCAATAATGATGGTTCTCCGCGCTCCTTCTTCGCCGTCAGCCAAAGGAATAGGAGTTTCTGCAGCCGCTATGCCGTAATGTGAGCGGAGCCGGCGGCTCAAATCTTCCCGTGTTCCGCCTTCACTCAATCCGAGCGTCCGGCACCAATCCGCCAGTTCGGAAAGGGTAGAAGTCCGAATGTCCATGTCAGTCACTTTCAGCGCTTCCGCTTGTGCCGCTTCTTCCTGGGTAAGTTCCGGCGTTTGGGGGGGTGGTGTAGTCTGCGAATTTCCCGGCGGAGGAATACCATCTTCCGGTGAACGAAGCGCGGTATCTTCTTGTGCAAAAATTTCCAGCGGCAGAAACATCAAGATGAGGAGAATAAAAAAAAGCCGCTTTCGGAACATGCCGAAAGAATTAATCATCGCTTCCGTTCCGCCGTCTCTTTAAGATAAAATCCTGTATAGGATTCACTCACATTCATGAGTTCTTCGGGAGTTCCGGCGGCTATCAGATTCCCGCCTTTGTCGCCGCCTTCAGGTCCCAGATCAATCAGATGATCGGCCTGCATCAGCACGTCAAGATTATGCTCAATCATGATAACGGAATTGCCTTGATCGACTAAACGCTGAATCACTTCCATGAGCTGCTTGACATCGGCAAAGTGGAGCCCCGTCGTAGGCTCGTCCAGAATGTACAAGGTCTTTCCGGTAGAACGCTTTGAAAGTTCAAGGGCAAGTTTTACGCGCTGAGCCTCGCCGCCGGAAAGCGTCAGAGCCGACTGACCAAGTTTGATGTAACCAAGGCCGACGGACAAAAGCGTATCGAGCTTCCGCGCAATATGGGGAATATACGAAAAGAAATCCGCGGCTTCTTCAATCGTCATGTCCAAAACATCGGCAATGTTTTTCCCTTTGAAGCGTATATCAAGTGTTTCACGATTAAACCGTTTTCCGTTACAAACATCGCAGGTGATATACACATCGGGAAGAAAGTTCATCTCAATTTTGATGGTTCCGTCGCCTTCGCAGTTTTCGCAGCGGCCGCCTTTCACGTTAAAGGAAAAACGTCCCGGCTTGTAGCCACGGACTTTCGCGTCAGGCAGGGACGCGAACAAATCCCGTATCCCCGAAAACACGCCGACGTAGGTTGCAGGGTTAGAACGCGGCGTTCTTCCGATAGGGCTTTGATCGATATTGATAACCTTGTCGATAGCTTCCAATCCTTCAACGGATTTATATTTTCCCGTTTCATGATTTGATCGGTGCAGCTTGTTGGCAAGAACCGGATACAGCACGTCCGAAAGCAGCGTCGATTTTCCGGAACCCGAAACACCCGTAATGCAGGTGAAGAGTCCCAGCGGAAAATCCACATCGACATTTTTAAGGTTATGCTCGGACACGCCGCGCAGCCGAATGAAGTTTCCGTTTCCGCTTCTGCGCTTCTTGGGAACATCCATCGTTAAGGTTCCGGCAAGATACCGTCCCGTAAGGCTGGTTTCAACTTTCATCACTTCTTCGGGCGTTCCCTGGGCGATAACCTTTCCGCCGTGAACGCCGGCTCCGGGGCCGAGGTCTACAATGTAATCGGCGGTACGAAGCGTCTGCTCATCATGCTCGACAACGATGAGGGTATTTCCCAAATCCCGAAGATAGGTCAACGTGTCGATGAGCCGCTGATTGTCTCGCTGATGAAGCCCTATCGAAGGTTCGTCAAGAATATAGAGAACCCCGACAAGGCTCGCGCCGATCTGCGTGGCAAGCCGGATGCGCTGAGCTTCGCCGCCGGAAAGTGTCGCGGCTTTCCGTTCCAGGCTGAGATAATCGAGGCCGACATTTTTCATGAATCCCAGCCGCGCGTTAATCTCTTTAAGAATCTGATAAGCTATCTTCTGCTCGGTTTTGGAAAACTTCACCTTCTCAAAAAACTTGATGGTATCCGCAACGGAAAGGGTGGTGAGTTCCCAGATATTTTTTCCGCCAACAGTTACCGCAAGCGCTTCCGGTTTTAATCTTTTGCCGCCGCATTCATCACAGGCCTTCTGGCTCATAAACTTTTCAAGCCAGTCTTTAATCCCGCCGGACTGGGTTTCAAAATAACGCTTCTTTAAATCTTCAAGAATGCCGGGGAACTTTGACTTATACGCAAAATGCCCCGTTCCGTCTTTGTTTTCATAGATGACATCAATATCATCTTTGCTGCCGTACAGAATCATATCCATAATTTTTTGAGGAAGCTCGGCAAAGGGAGTATCCAGACTAAATTTGTAATGTTTCGCGAGAGCGTCAAAACGGGCGCGGTGCCATGATGATTCAGGGTTATACGGAACACAGCCGCCCTCGTTAAACGATAAGTCCATGTTGGGAATAAGAAGAGCCGGGTCGAATTCCAGTTTAGCCCCAAGCCCGGTACAGGCGGGGCAGGCCCCAAAAGGGTTGTTAAACGAAAAGAGCCGGGGCTGTAAATCGGGGATGGAAATGCCGCAGTCAGGGCAGGCGTTCTTCTGGCTGAAAAAATGTTCGTTTTCACCGGCGTCGTCTTTTGCAAGCACGAGGATGATTCCGTCCGCCGCCTGCAATGCCGTCTCAACCGATTCGGCAAGACGCGTGCGAATATCGCTTCCGATCACCAAACGGTCTATCACAATTTCGATGTTGTGCTTTTTTTGTTTATCCAGTTTGATCGTCTCATCAAGATCGACCAAAAGCCCGTCGATCCTCGCCCGCTGATACCCGATCTTTTTCGCGTCATCAATAATCTTTTGATGCTCGCCCTTTTTCCCGCGGATCACCGGGGCCAAAAGCTGAACCTTGGTTCCAGCCGGCATGTCCATAATCGTGCCGATAATTTGATCGACAGGCTGTTCCTGAATAACCCTGCCGCACTGGGGGCAATGCGGAATCCCGATTCTGGCATACAGAAGCCGGTAATAATCGTATATTTCTGTTACGGTCCCAACGATAGACCGGGGATTTCTGTGCGTTGTTTTTTGTTCAATGGAAATTGCCGGGGAAAGTCCTTCGATATAATCGAGATCGGGCTTATCCATCCGGTCAAGAAACTGCCGCGCGTAAGCTGAAAGGCTGTCCATGTAACGTCGCTGCCCTTCGGCAAATATGGTATCAAAGGCAAGGGAACTTTTCCCCGACCCCGAAAGTCCTGAAATAACGATGAGCTTATCCCTGGGAAGTTCAAGATCGATGTTTTTAAGATTATGCTCCCTAGCGCCTTTTATGATGAGTTTATCCATGATGTGATTTTATCCGGCTAAGGGCCTAGCGGGCAAGTCCCCTTCCGGGGCTGGTTCATATCGTCCATGACCCCCATACAAGGAAATCATCAATGAACCTATGGGCTTGCGAATAACTCATGTCATGCGGTTCAACTTTATTGACATGTTGAAAAAGCCTCTAATTTGAAAAAACTGAACGGAATAATCATTTTCGCTTTTCCCCAAAAGGGGATATAATTAACACTAACTATAGAAGAATTGTGTCAATTTCCGATATGCGGAGATTTTTCAAGGTGTCACTGCGTTGCAGTGTCTTCGATATAATGATGCCGCTTTTCTGTACTTCAGACAGATTGGGGCTAATGTAGAGGTTAGTATGAATTCTATCAGTGATGCGGTAACCACGGTCAATCGTCCCGAAAAAATACTGCAATTTGGGGAGGGTAACTTCCTTCGCGCTTTTGTTGACTGGATGGTAGATATCACGAATGAAAAAACCGATTTTAACGGAAATGTTGTTCTCGTACAGCCCCTCGACCGGGGACTCGCTGATATGATTAACGGACAAAAAGGGTTGTACACAACGGTACTCCGGGGCATACAGGAAGGGAAGGCGGTTGAAGAGTTCCGTCCCATCACTTCGGTCAGCCGCTGTCTCGATCCTTACTCGCAGCACGCCGAATATATGCAATGCGCGGAAAACCCCGATCTTCGGTTCATCATCTCCAACACCACCGAAGCGGGAATCGCCTACAACGCGGAGGATAAAGCGGATGACGCGCCCCAGAGTTCCTTCCCCGGAAAGGTATGCGCCTTTCTCTACCGCCGGTTTATTCATTTTAAAGGCGACTCCGCCAAGGGGCTTATCATCATCCCCTGCGAACTCATCGACAAAAACGGCGATAAGCTCAAGGAGATCGTCCTCCGCTATGCCCAGGAATGGAAGCTCGATGATGAATTTACCGCATGGGTAGAGAATTCCTGCGCTTTTTGCAACAGCCTGGTTGACCGTATCGTCCCCGGTTATCCCCGGGAAGAGGCGGAAGCACTCTGCGAAAAACTCGGCTACAAAGATAACCTCTTGGATGCGGCGGAAATCTTCCATCTGTGGGTAATCGAAACTGATAAAGACTATTCGTCGGAATTCCCCCTCGCGCAGGCGGGACTCAACGTTATCTGGACAAAGGACATGAGCTTTTACCGCACCCGCAAAGTCCGCATCCTGAACGGCGCCCACACCATGAGTGTCCCCGCGGCCTTCCTCTACGGTCTCGACACGGTCGAAGGCTGTATCAAAGACGGCCTCGTTATCAGCTTTATGAAGAAGGGCATCTTTGAGGAGATCATCCCCTCTATGGACGGCAGTGCCGATGAGCTGCGGCAGTACGCAAATGATGTCCTCGAACGTTTCGCGAACCCTTATATCAAGCACATGCTTCTCTCCATCACACTGAATTCGGTCTCAAAATATAAAACACGGGTACTTCCTTCCCTCATCGGATATATGAAGAAAGAGAAAAAACTTCCCCCCGCGCTCACTTTCTCGTTGGCGGCTCTTATCGCGTTCTACAATGGCACAGAGATCGCCAATGCCGAGATGGCGGGAACCAGAGACGGCTCAGCCTATCCGATTAAGGACGATCTTCCGGTACTGGAACGCTTTGCCTCTCTTTACAAAGAAACGGGCCCTGTCTCCGCTGATCCGGAAGCGGCGGCAAAAAAACTCAGCCGCGCGGTTCTCTCCGCGGCGGACTGGTGGGGCGAAGATCTGACCGCCTATGAGGGCCTCGAAAGCGCGGTTGCCGGAAACCTCCAAACCATCTGGAGTTCGGGAATGAAGGCCGCCATTGAAGGCGCGGTAAAGGGGTTCTAGGGCATGGCAGAAAAACAGGCGGTCATCCGCATCCATCCCGATGACACAGTGGTCGTCGCCCTCCGCCCCCTTAAAAAAGGTGAAGTGACAGCGCTTCCCGGCGGCGGCAGCATATCTGTTGCCGGAGATATTCCGGCAGGCCACAAGATGGCTGTCGGCGATATAGCCGCCGGGGACAGGATCATCAAATACGGATATTCCATTGGGGAGGCTCAGGCGGCGATTCCCGCGGGAAGTCATGTGCATACCCACAACATGAAGACCCTCCTCTCGGAAACCCCGGAGTACCATTACAATCCTCAAAGCGCCGCCGCCTATGCCCAGGTACCGGCCGACGACGGAGATATCCCGGAGATCGATGTGTTCCGCAGAAAGGACGGACAGATCGGCATACGGAACGAAGTATGGATTGTCCCCACCGTGGGCTGCGTAAACCGCAGCGCCGAAGCTCTTGCGGCCTGGGCGGACGTGGAGTACACAAAAGCATATAACATCGATGGCGTGTATGCCTGGCCTCACCCCTACGGCTGTTCCCAGATGGGGGAAGACCATGCCGCCACCCGCACCATTCTCGCGGACCTCGTTAAGCATCCCAACGCGGGAGCGGTTCTTGTGATCGGCCTCGGCTGTGAGAACAACACCGTGGAAGAATTTAAAAAGGTTCTCGGCGATTACGATCCCGAACGGGTACAATTCCTCATCACCCAGCAAGTTTCGGATGAGATCGCCGAAGGCAGACAGATACTCAAGAAACTCGCGGAGTACGCGGGAACGTTCAAAAGAGAGAAGGCAAAGGCCTCGGAGCTTATCATCGGCATGAAGTGCGGCGGCTCAGACGGCTTTTCCGGCATCACCGCCAACGCCCTGGTCGGTCAGGTGTGCGATACCATCACCGTCATGGGCGGTTCAGCAATCCTCACTGAAGTGCCGGAGATGTTCGGAGCGGAACAGATGCTCATGGACAGATGCGAAACACCGGAGCTTTTTGAGAAAACGGTCCGCCTCATCACGGACTTCAAAAACTACTACATCTCCCATAATCAAGTTGTATATGAAAACCCCTCCCCGGGAAACAAGGAAGGGGGAATCACCACGCTGGAGGACAAATCCTGCGGCTGCGTACAAAAGGGCGGCAAAGCCCCGGTACGGGGGGTATACAAATACGGCGAGCGTATCGGCGGCAAGGGTTTGCAGCTTCTGGAAGGACCGGGAAACGATATTGTTTCGACCACCGCCATGACCGCCGCCGGAGCGCACATCATCCTCTTTACCACCGGACGGGGAACCCCCCTCGGCGCGCCCATACCGACGGTCAAGATATCCAGCAACACCGATCTCGCACAGAGAAAGTCCAACTGGATCGATTTTAACGCGGGAAGGATGCTCGATGAAAATCCGGCGGCTGTCCGGGACGATATTATGCGGCTCATACTGGACATCGCCTCCGGCAGGAAGAAAACGAGAAACGAACTGAACGGATACCGGGAAATTGCAATATTTAAGGAAGGAGTAACCCTATGAAACAATTTATGGATGATGATTTTCTGCTGGAAACTGAAACAGCAAAAAAACTGTACAACACCGCGGCAAAGGATGAACCGATTTACGACTACCACTGCCACCTCATTCCGTCGCAGATAGCGGAGAACAAGAAATTTGCCAACCTTACCGAAGTATGGATCGGCGACGGCGGTTACGGAGATCACTACAAGTGGCGGATGATGAGAGCCTTCGGTATTGACGAATCCCTTATCACCGGCAGCGCGGAACCATACGAAAAATTTCTCGCCTGGACAAAAACGGTCGAAAATCTGATAGGCAATCCCCTCTACCACTGGACCCATCTTGAACTTCAGCGTTACTTCGACATATACGAACCGCTGACGCTAAAGACAGCCCCTGCTATCTGGGAAAAGGCGAACGCCATGCTTGCCACCGAAGAGCTTTCGGTAAAGGGCATATTTGAAAAATTCAATGTCTATGCCGTGGGTACCACCGACGATCCCGCGGACAGCTTGGAATACCACAAGGCGATAGCCGAAGGGACGGCTCCCATCGGAAAAATCAAAACCAAAGTCATCCCTTCGTTCCGTCCGGACAAGGCACTGAACATCAACCTTCCCGGCTTTGCGGATTATATGGGCGTTCTCTCCAAGGCCAGCGGCATACAGATCGATTCCGTTGCAGCCCTGATCCGGGCTCTGGAAAACAGGGTAGACTTTTTTGCGTCCATGGGCTGCCGCGCCTCTGACCACGCACTAGAGTATCCCCCCTTCCGCAAAGCAGCTGATGCCGAAATCGAAGGGACTTTCAAAAAAGCTCTCGCCGGCGGAGCTGTGACAAAGGAAGAAGCGGACGGGTTTAAGACGAAAATCCTTACCGCGCTGGCGGGTATGTACAAAAAACATGACATCGTGATGCAGTTTCACATAGCCTCCATCAGAAACAACAATGCCCGTATGTTCAAAATCCTCGGGCCTGACACCGGTTACGATGCTTCCCATGACCAGCAGATCAGTGAAAATCTCGCCGCCCTGCTCAACGCTATGGAAGACGCGGGTCAGCTGCCCAAGACCGTCCTCTACACCCTCAACAACAAGGACTATTATCCCCTGCTAACCTTGATGGGCTGTTTCCAAGACAATAATTCCGTGGCGGAAGGGCGCAAGGCCATCCGCGGAAAGATGCAGCTCGGCTCCCCCTGGTGGTTCTGCGATCACCGGGACGGAATGGAAGAGCAAATGAAGATACTGGGAAATATTGGAATGCTTTCCGCTTTCGTGGGAATGCTTACCGACTCACGGAGCTTCCTCTCCTATCCCCGGCATGAATACTTCCGGCGGATACTCTGTAACCTCCTCGGCGGCTGGGTAGAAAACGGAGAGTTTCCGGCGGACATGGAAAAAATGTCGGAGATTGTCAGTAATATTTCCTTTGGGAACGCAAAGGATTATTTTAACTAATAGTCAAGTAAAAATCAAAGAGGCTGTCCGAGAAATAATTCGGACAGCCTCATTTTTTTGGGGATGAGTTTCATAGACCTCTTTCGAAATTATTATATTAATGAGCCTCTTGCAAAACTCGGTTAGTTTTGCTGAAGCTCATGCGATTTCTCGCCTAAAGGCTGCAAAATACGCATTTTTAAGCGGTTGCAATTGCAAAAACTGGAGTTTTGCAATTGCCTCTAATCCCAACAAAAACATCATTAGTGAAATTCTCAACATTATATGCGATCTCGGTCTGCCCAAAAAACGGATTTTTGCGCGAGGCTGATATGACCACAAAATTCTCATTCCTCTGTAACAATTTTGCGGAAAAAACATTATTATATATATAGACGATGATTTGCAGGCCGCGCTTGTCTTCATATTCGGTAGTTTATAAACGAGATGGTTTCATCGTATTCGGGAAAATTTGAAATTGTCTCAAGTGTGAGTTTGTTGCAAAACTCGGTTAGTTTTGCCCAAACTCTTGCGTTTTCTCGCCTAAAGGCTGCAAAAATGCATTTTTAAGCAGTTGAAATTGCAAAAACTGAAGTTTTGCAATTTCCTCGTGTGATATCTTTTTACAAGAGGTGTTTTTTATGGATTTGATCAAAAAACTTGGATCAAAGAATTTCTTTGTATTCAACCTTGTGCTTATTGGAGTTATCTTTGGTTTTTCTCTCGCTTTTCTCTCTTTTTCCTGTTCGACTCCCGGGCAGAATAATACCGCCCGCGCGGAGGAAGCTCCGGTCATTATTCCGGAAGATTCAATGGCTGTTGCGGAAGGCCTGCAAACTGTTTTTCGGGGCATTTCAAACAAAGTCCTTCCTTCCATTGTTGAACTCAAGGTTGTTACAGTTAGAAAACAGCAGGTTCCGCAATTTAACGGAATCCCTTGGGAATTTTTCTTTGGTCCGCGGGGCGGGCAGGGTGAAAATGAAAGAGAAGAACGTGAATATCGTTCTCAGGGACTTGGTTCCGGCGTAATTGTCCGCAAGACTGATGATCTATATTACGTATTGACCAATAATCACGTTGTAGATGGCGCAACTGAAATCTACACGATAACAAACGATGGAAAGGAATACGAAGCCGCTTTGGTCGGTAAAGATCAGCGGAAGGATTTGGCTTTGGTGTCGTTTAAAGCAAGCGATTTTTATCCCCAGGCCGTCCTGGGTAATTCCGATGATGTTCAAGTCGGAGATTTTGCCATCGCCTTTGGCACGCCGCTCGGATTTATGTCCTCGGTTACCATGGGCATTGTCAGCGCCGTGGGACGGACAGGAGGACCCGCGGGAAATATCAATGATTTTATTCAGACCGATGCTTCGATTAACCAGGGAAATTCCGGAGGAGCTTTGGTAAATATTAAAGGCGAAGTAATCGGAATAAACACTTGGATAGCAAGCAATAGCGCGGGCGGCGGCAGTGTCGGCTTGGGTTTTGCCATTCCTATTAACAACGCAAAACGTTCCATCGATGAGTTCATCAATTCCGGAGCGATTCAATACGGCTGGCTTGGCGTTTCTCTTCAGGACGCTGATAAAGATACTGCCGATATACTCGGACTCACCGGCAAAAAGGGCGCTTTGGCTTCACAGGTATTTATCGGTTCTCCTGCCGAAAAGGCGGGAATTGTTCCCGGCGATTTTATCACGCACGTAGACGGCAGGGAAGCGGGAGGCAGCAGCCAGCTTTCCCTGATGATTGGCGATATCAGAGTCGGCGATACCGTTAATCTCACAGTAATTCGCGACAGACAAACGATGGAAGTTTCCGTCAGAATTGAAGAACGCAGAGACGAAGTTGCCGCCGATAACAGCAAACTTTGGCCTGGTTTACAGGCTGTCGCCTTGACGGATAATGTGAAAAACGGTCTCGGTCTTGACGCGTCTGTCACCGGCGTATATGTCGGTTCCATCCTGGACAAAACTCCTGCCGACATTGTCGGCGTGCGGCGCGGAGACATTATTGAAGGAATCAATGGTACGCCCATACGCGATTTAGCCGGGTTCTACCGGGTTTTGAGGGAAGAAACTTCCCGGGAACTTTGGTTTGAAGTAAAACGAGGGGAAGCCTCCCTTGAAACGATGAAGTTTAAGAGATAAAGGAAATGAAAACCGGGTTTTCGATATTGGAAACCCGGTTTTCATTTTTCCTCTGTGCTCATCAGGAAGTTCTGATTTCTCCGTAGCCAAAGTATCATCCCTTTAGGTATATTATCTTCATGATAGATGTCCAAAACCAGCAGGATGACCGGGATGTTCCCCTGGAAAAAGTAGGCGTCAAAGGACTGAAATATCCCATTCAAGTCCTGGACAAAGGAAACGGCGTTCAGCATACCACCGCGCGCGTGGATCTTTTTGCCGATTTGCCTCATCATTTTAAAGGTACTCACATGAGCCGTTTTATCGAGATTTTTCACCGGTACCGCGCGGACGTATCCATGCCGAAATTTCTTGACATGCTCAAAGAAATCAGGCTGGACCTTGAAGCTGAATCGGCGTTCGGCCGAATCGTTTTTCCGTACTTTATTGAAAAAAAAGCGCCGGTTACGGGGTTTTTGGGGATGATGTCATACGAATGCGCTTATCAGGGATCGGTAACAGGGAACGAAAAACATTTTACGGTTTCCATCGCGGTACCGGTTACCACCGTCTGCCCCTGTTCAAAACTTATCAGCGACCGCGGCGCGCATAACCAGCGCGGCATCGTGAAAGTCTGCCTGGAACTCGGCCCCTTTTTCTGGATCGAAGACATCATCAAAATTGTTGAAGATTCCGCGTCTAGCCCCGTATATTCGCTCCTCAAGCGGGAAGATGAAAAATATATCACCGAAAAAGCCTATGATAATCCGAAATTTGTTGAAGATTTAGTCAGAGATGTGTATATTGATATTAAGTCCCTTGGACATTTTCCGCGCTTCACCGTGGAGGCGGAGAATTTTGAAAGTATCCATAATCATAGCGCGTTTGCGTCGGTAACCTACGATTCGTGCAAGGAGAAAGAACATGAGTGATTTAGTACCGCAGAAAAATGATGAGTACACCCCAACCAGTGTGCTGGCAAAACAGGGTGTCGCCGCCGTCGGATGCCTCGCAGGAGGCCTAGTCCTGCTTCTTGTCGGAGCCTTTCCTACCTGGCTTACCATTGCCGTCGGAGTCATCGCGGCCGCCGCGGGACTTGGAGCCCCCCTTATTACCAAGGACCGGGAAGACAAAAAAGCCGGAATCGTTGCCGCTATTGTCGGAGGACTCTTTATCCTTTCAGAAATCCCGATAGTGGGAGGATTAGCCGGATTCTGTCTCGGAGCCGCAACCCTGGGGCTCTTCGGTCTTGGCATCTGGAAAGGCATACAATTTATCAAGGGGCTGAAAGCCAGATCGTGAGGCATCCTTCATAAACTCGGTTAGTTTATAGAAGATACCGTGGAGATTTTTAATTTTGTTGTTCTATTTAAATGAAATGAAAAATTTCCAATAAGCATCTAAGGAAAACCTCTAAAAACTGAGGTTTTTAGAGGTTGTTATGACATATTTCTTTGAGACTTACGGCTGTCAGATGAACTCCGCGGAATCGGCCGCGCTTATGCTTGTTCTCTCCGAAAGGGGCTGGACGGCTTCCGATAACGCCGATGCCGCCGATTTAATCGTGATTAACACTTGTTCTGTGCGTATTACCGCCGAAACAAGGGTAATGGGCCGTCTTGCCCACTATGAAGCGCGGAAAAAAAAGCGCCCTTTCACCCTTGTTGTGGCAGGCTGTATGGCGGAACGCCTGGGAGACGGCCTCAAGCGGCAATTCAAAGCCGTAGATTACGTCATGGGAACCCATGCCCGCTCCCTTTTCCCCCTCATCCTGGACGCGGTAGAGAAGGGGAGCGTCCTGGAACAAAGCGATGAAAAGCCGGCATTCGCCTTTTCATCGTCCCACCTGGAAGACGGACAGTTCCGCAGTTTTGTACCCATCATGCACGGCTGCGACAATTTTTGTTCATATTGCATCGTCCCCTATGTCCGGGGCAGGGAAGTATCCCGCTCACCTCAGTCCATAAAGCAAGAACTCCGGTTTTTGTCGGATAAAGGCGTCCGGGAAGTTACCCTTTTGGGGCAAAACGTCAATTCCTATAAATGGGAAGAAAACGGCAGACACTTCGATTTTCCCGACCTCCTTGAGATGATTGCCGAAGAAGTACAAGGACTCTCCATCGAATGGGTCCGCTTCCTTTCAAGCCATCCCAAAGATTTATCATCCAGGGCTGTCAAAGTGATGGCGGAGAACCCCGTCTTTTGCAGGCATCTTCACCTCTGTGTACAGCATGGATCGAACGCCGTCCTTGAAAAGATGAATCGGCGTTATACACGGGAACAGTACCTCGATCTTGTCGCCGAAATCCGGGAAGCGATGCCGGATATTTCCCTTTCCACCGACATCCTCATCGGCTTCCCCGGTGAAACCGACGAAGACGTGGACGCCGTTTTCAGCCTCATGGAAGAAGTCAAATTCCTCTATTCCTACATGTACCATTACAATCCCCGCGAAGGCACCGAAGCCTATAAGCTCCCCGGCCGTATTTCCGAGGCCGTAAAACGAAAAAGATTAGCCGGGGTGATTGCATTACAAAAGGCTCATACCTTACAATTATTAAAAGCGCGCATCGGATCAAAAGAAAAGATTTTAGTTGAAGGAATTTCCCGCAAACATGCCGATGAATTAATAGGAAGAACTGAACGGGATGAAATGGTGGTGTTCCCCGGAGACGCGCCGTTGATCGGTTCCTTTGTACGGACGGAGTTTTTGAGCCTGAAAGGCAGTACCTTCCGCGCAAGGCTCATCGGGCAATGAAAAATGAGCAGTCAGCAATGAGAAGATGCTCTTTTTTGCTAATTGTTAGTTGATAATTGATATATGGAGTAAAACATGCCGTGGAGATTATTAGGATTTATACTTCTCTTTGCGATTTTCCTCGTATTTATTGGATTTAATCTGGAAAACAGCTGTACGATCTCGTTTGGATTTACCGAATTTGAACAAGTTCCGGTATATCTTACAACTTTCGCTTCTTTCATTTTCGGAATGCTCTGCGCGATCCCTTTTGTGCTTTCGTTCAAGCTAAAGAAAAAAAGCAAACAAAAAGCGCCGCCCGCGGAAAACAGCGAAGTTCCCGCGCTTGATACTCCAAAACCGGAACCGAAGAGACGAAGCAAAAAAGCGAAAGCCTCGGCTGCCGAAGTTAATCAAAGTGATTATGGGATCGATTAATTTCCGGAACAGTTTCTCTTTTCTCTTTTCTCTTTTCTCTTTTCTCTTTGTTTCTGTTTTGTCTGCCGAGGACTACGGTCCCGCGGGTTCCCTCGTTTCCGAAATCCAGCGCCTCGACGCGCTCATCCAGGACGCCGATATTGATGACGCTGTCCAAAAAGATGCCCTCAGTGAAAAAGCCCGTCTGCTCGAAATGACCGGAAACATCGAAGACGCCGCCCGGACCTGGAACGAAGCCTCTTTCGCGGAAGCGAATAAACGCGATGATTATGCCCTTCTGCGGAGCGCCGTTTGTTTGGCGGCCATGGCTGAATACGACAAAGCTGATGCCGCGCTTAAAATGATCCTGCTTACAGGCCGGGACGCGCAAAGCCAAAAAGATGCCCGCTATCTTTCCGCCCAGATAGAGGTTCTCCGTGACGGCGAACAAGGCTTTCCCGCCTTGCTCACTTTCTTGGAAAATCCTGAGTATGCGTCATCGCGGCCGGGAATATATTACCTTCTTTGGAAAATCTCCGGCAGTGAACAGTATAAAACAAAACTCATTTCCGATTTTCCGGAAAGTCTGGAAACCAGGCTCGCGCGGGAAGATACATCCGTCATTCCGGCTCTTACTCCCATGTGGTTCCTCTTCCCCGGCCGTGACCAATTGGTTTTTTCCGATCCGGTAACAAATCCTTCAACAGAAATTCCGGCGCCTGCGAATATCAGCCCTGGGACCGAAGCAGCTCCGCCCGGACAGGATTCCCCCGTATTGATTCAAGCCGGGTTGTACAGCCAGCAAGAAAACGCGGAAGCTATGGTCGAACGCCTGAAAGCAAAGGGCTTTACCGCGGCCGTTTCCCCGAAAAATGTTTCCGGAACGATGTACTGGCAGGTAACCCTTTCCCCCGGCTCCGACGCGAATCAAACTATCATGATCTTAAAAGACGCGGGATTTGAATCTTTTCCCGTGTTTCGTGATATGTAATATCGATACAGAGGAAATGTATGAAATACAGCGTCCGTGTGCCGGCTTTCCCTTTACTGAACGAAGACCATTTCGATCATTCCTCCGCCTTGGTCAGCGATATTGCCGCTTCGTGGAGTTCCTGAACCCTTCTCGTACCGATCCTCACCCGGTGAAGAGTCAGCTCTCCGGCGGATGAAATGCTTTCCGTTTCTGCCGGTCTTTCAACCCGGTATATATCCCGCGTAATATCAAGGATATTTACGGGTCTTAGCTCCAGAAATTCCATATCATCCATCGTGAAAAAGGCATACATTCCTTGTTGGAGACTGGCGCCGTTTGTCAATTGATAAGCGCCGTCTTCCGAAAAAGCGATTCTGCCGATATATCCTTCATACACCGCGTCAAAATGAGAGACCGCCGGCTCATTCCGGGGAAAATCGGACAATTCCGCTATATTTGCCTTCCGATACGTCCCGTTCCAAGGGGTTGAAACACCGATTTTTAACCGGACATCTTCGCGAACGGAGATGCGGACGCTTTCCAACGATCCAAGCTCAATCGAAATGGTTCTTATCAGCGTGGCTACGCTCGAATTCTGACTGCCTATCTGCAGCCCGTAACGGGTCGGCGTTGATGTCTGCCAAACAAAAACCTGGTAGGTGTCTTCGCCGTGAAAAATGATTTCCCGGTTTTCAGGATCAAAATAAATAAACTGATCTTTATTCAGGCTTCCCTGAGGAGAAACCGCGTACCAAAGTCCATTAATGAAAGATTCAAATTTTCCCGCGGAACCGCTCAACAATTCCCTGACCTGCTGCTGTTCAATCTGGCTTCCCGGAATTTTCGCCATTCCAGTCCTTTCATATAATCCGTTTACTGGATTGTATGAATACGTAACTTCAATTTGATCCATTATATTGGAAGAAGCGTAATCTCTGCCGTAGGCTGCTATCGAATAACTGTCGCCGGGAGAAAACATAATTTGATACGCCGTAGACCGGGGAATTTCTTTTATGACGATGGAGCCGTCAATGCTTAATTCGGCAATCTTATGAAAAATTTCCTGGCTGTTGCCGAAATCCGTATTTGCGTCAAATTCTGGAGGGGAAGCCTGCTCTATATTTTGACCAGAAACCGGACTGAGGACAGTACTGGAAACCGGACCCGGGCCGGAATTTTTTCTAAAAACCGTCAAAGTTTGTTCATTTGCCGAATTCATCCCCATGATAACAAGACATACACTTCTGTCGCCAATTAAATCGTCCGTGTAAATATTTAAAGTCCCAGGTTTCGTGACGGCGGCCGCGGTTTCCCAAACCCGGCGGTAGGAACCGATTTGGCTGTCAAAATCAATATAGGCCGCGTACACCGGTCCGTCCGATTCCGCGGGTTTCCGGTACGCGATAATTTGTTCTTCTTGGGGATCTTCATCGAAATTCTGATTAATTACTGCCAAAAGGTATTCGCCGTCATTCATGGCCGCTTTTGACATCATAACCTCTTCGTAAACCATTCGTTCCGCGTTATTTTCCGTAACCGACAATTCGTTGGCGGAAACAGTTCTGGGAATAACAACCCTCGGCTGTTGTATTTCTGTGTTTTGTGAACGGAATATCACATCCGGAGCAAAAACAAGAAGCGCAATAATAAGCGCGGCCGCGATAAAACCTAAAAGAGTTACAATTTTGATGATATGCTTATCCATGATCTATCCGAATAACTCGAGGAAATTGCAAAACTTCAGTTTTTGCAATTTCAACCTCTTAAAAATGCGTATTTTGCCGAACTTTAGTTCGCGCCTTTAGGCGCGAAATCGCATGAGCTTGTGCAAAACTAACCGAGTTTTGCACAAGCTCACTCTATTATAAAAACTGTTCCACTTTATGCAACAGGGTTTCCAGGGTTTGTTCAATATCTAATTTGCTTTTGAACCCCGCGGCGGTTGCGTGTCCTCCGCCGCTGAACTGCTGGGCAATCTTTGATACATTTACCTCGCCTTTTGAACGCAGAGAACAGCGGATAGGCCCCTCTCCGCTCTCTTTCAACAAGATGGATACTTTTACCTCTTTGCTTCGGAGCGGAAGATTGATAAATCCTTCAGCGTCTTCAAGAGCCGCTCCGGCGGATTCCAAATCGTCCTTCCTTAAAATCTGCACCGCAATTTTCCCGTCCGCGTGCATTTCCAGCGTAGATAAAACAATTTTTTGTAAGATAAGCGCGGCAGTGGACGCGCTTTCAAACAAATTTTGATAAATATCGTAGGGTTTTACCCCTCCTTTCACTAAAGCTAAGGCCGCGTTAAACGTGTTGATGTTGGTTTTTATATAGGCAAACGATCCCGTATCGTAAACAAGTCCCGCAAAAACCGCTTTTGCGGCCGTAAGGTCAGGAACAATGTGCAGTTCCTCTGCCAAAAGCATGATCATTTCCGATGTGGACGCCGCATTAGAATCGATATATCCGTTAAGAACGCTTCTGGGCCCCAACTCATGATGATCTACGACAATCACATCTAGGACACAAGGAAGCACCTCATCTTTAATCCGCCCGATATTGTATTCGTCCGAGGTGTCAAGGATGATTAAGGCCGATGTTTCCAGTAAAGATTGATGCTCGGCGGGATCCCATGTTTCGATTATATGTTCGGGGTCCATAAAAGAAAACCCGGCAGGGATAGGCACGCTGTTTATAATGCTTACTTTTTTGCTCAACTTTTTCAGGATAAAAGCGAGGAGTATTTCAGCCCCAATACCGTCGGCATCCGGAATTTCATGAGTACAGAGGATAAATGAAGTATATGTACGTATAAAATCCAAAACCTTTTGCATAACTTACAAATATTAACCCCTTTTCAGCCCCAGGCTACCTTTGGGAATTCATATATGCCGCCGCCGCCGACTTTATTTTCTGTTCAATTCCCTGCCCAACGATCATAACCTTCCATCCGGGGAAATCCATCGACTTTGAATACCGTAACATATTCGCGGTTTCGGCGCCGGACAGAGAAGCGTTTGTTCCTGATATTCCCGTTACAAGAATAACATAAGCATAAGTATATTGAGAATT
Source organism: Treponema sp. UBA937 (assembly GCA_002293455.1). Lineage (GTDB taxonomy): Bacteria > Spirochaetota > Spirochaetia > Treponematales > Breznakiellaceae > UBA937. The sequence continues at coordinate 20,293 of DBDH01000081.1, read as the reverse complement.
CGGAATAATTTTCTTTTGAAGTTCGTTAAAAGCGGCCCGGTAATTTCCCGCGCTGCTTTTAAGTGTTATGGAGGACAAAATTGTTTTAATGGTATCTGTGTCTTCCTGACTGCCGATAACACCGGAAAATTCCAGAACCGGCACATCCGCTACGGACCAGATAGTGAGGGAATCTTTCTCCTGGAGGATTTTACCCGCGATATATTCGCTGACCCACTCCGCGGCTTTCTCCTGGCTGTTTTGCATGGAAAGAGAACCATCAAACATAAGGTACACTTCCGCCGGCCCGGACCGTTCATCTCCTCCAAAACAGAGAGAAAGCGGAATTATCGACAAGAGTAAAAAGACAAATAATCTAGATTTTTCTCTTCTCATAAAGATAATACTACCATACTTTTAGAAATAAAAACAGAACTAATTGACAAATTAGAAGAAAAATAGGAAAATTTATCAAATAAAATAAAAAAGGCTTTCTTTTTTCCATAAAAATTGATACAATAGAAGCTATAGCGGCGTTGTTTAATTGATATGTCTACGAATTCATACTTAAAGGAGTTAGAATATGGGAGCGATTGATCTGCCTAAAAGCCCGAATGTATTCCATCCGGAGAAGCCGAGCGCGGTTGGTTCTCGAAATTCATTGGCACAAGAATATCGTGATCAACAAAAAGAAGTTAATCAGCTTTTGGAGGAAGAGACCAACAAGGTCATTCACCATCTGACCGCAAAGCTGCCCAAAGATGTGCTTGAGCGTCTTGATGTTATGGGCGGTTTGAAAGAAAAGCTGTATAACTATTTTAACCAAAATTACCAGAACATGTTCAACCGGTACATGGTTACCAGTGAAGATGAAATGGTTAAAAAGATTCGCAATTATATCGACAAGGAAGAAACAAAAGTTCTTGCCCGGTATACGCCCAAGGAAATTGCGGACCTTTTGGACGCGGTCGGCGGTGCCGATAAGTTCAATACCGGTGAGATCGAAAAATCCATGGTTAATATGTATGGCCATCTTCAGGGGCATATTCAACGTGGTGTGAACGATCTTGAAAACATTACGAACAGCCTTCTCCGTCAGAAGACCGATACCGGAGCTTTTATCCGCGGTGAAAATGCTTATTCTATTGTCAAATGTTCTTTCAAGGATAACTTGAAAAAGCCCAAAACTGTTACCGATGTGAAACTTTCCGTAAACATTTTGGATTCCGAGCTTATCAGCCCGATTTTCCATTATCAGGTAACGGTTGAATATCTCATTAAAGATCTCCTGTCGAAACACTTCATCGATCAAATTGATAAAGAGATCGAAAAATTGAAGGACGAAAGAATCGATCAGGGGCTTGAAGAATTGTCCGACAGCGAAATCATCTTTAAGAAGATGAACTCTATTGAGCATTACACCGATGACGAGGCGGATAATGTCAAATCAAAGAGATACGCTCTTGTCGCGAAAAATCTTATGGAAAGGATTTCCGATCTCCGCGCGGAAATTGATCCTGAATCCTTTGATCAGCTCAATATCCGTGAAAACCTCAAGAAGATTGTCGATATGGAAAACATCCGGAACCGGGGTTTCAATACCGCGATTAACTCCATCACCGCGATTCTTGATACTTCTAAGATGGGCTATCAGTACATCGAAAACCTTAAAAATGCCAGGGAACTGATCATCCGTGAATATGAAGATACCGATACCGCGGTTCTTCCCGATGAGCGCTATCAGGTCCGCATGAAGTACTACGATAATGCCCAGCTTATCGAAGAACGGAAAGCCTATGATGTCCAGATGAAGAGCTTTGAAACCGAGATTATGCATCTTTGGGACAATCTGCAAACGGTATACGACAAGAGCAAGAAATCGTACGCCATCGTGGATTATGGAGATCTTGCGGGCAAAAACAAGGCTTATATCAATAAGAACTACAAAGAAAAAACCGGCGAGCCCGCGTATGAAGCCATCGCCAAGGTTTGGGATGAAATCTCTTTTGTACGCCCTGCCGAAACCGAAGTTGAGCGCATGAACCGGACGTATACGTATGAAAAAGACCGGCTTCGCACCAGAATAATTTTGATGCGGGAAAGAATGAAGAAGATGTATGATTACCAGTATCCGATTGAACGCCGGGTAATGGAACAGCGTCTGAATGATCTTGAAAGAGATTACTATCGTTTTGATTACCTCATCAATCCCTATCATATCCAGCCCGGTCTTCTTCTTGATGTGGACATTACTTCTATCAAGCGGAAAAAGGCAACACTGGATTCCATGGCAAACGTATTGAACGAATTCCTGCATGGTGTTTCCAAGGGATTCCAGGACGCGGCGTTTGCGTCGTTCAGCCGCCGCCGGTCCACGGTCCGCCAGGATATTAACCAGTCATTCTCAGATGTGCCGGAAGAAGAGACCCGCCGTACAATTGATCCGGGATCCGCGTATCTCGATATGCTCAACGCCGGAGCGCCGGCCAGTACCAGCGATGTGCCTGCCCTTCCCGAAAAGAGCAGCGAGGGCGTAGTGGACACAAAAAAGAAGCCCGCTGCAAAAAAACGGGGACCGGCAAAAAAAGCAGGTAATGACCGCCGCGGTGGTGGAGCTCTGAAAGAGATATAAGAAAATATTGATTTGTCCATTTATGGTAAGATGGTAAGTTAGTATTAACCGTATCTAATCATCGGTGAAGAACCGAGCGCCCCCGTTTTCGGGGGCGCTTTTTCTGGAGGCAATAGTATGAGCACATTACCGGCTAATTTAGAGGTTCTTTCGACCCGGGCTGGTTTTAATACTGCTGTAAAACAAATTAAAAAAACGATAAGTATTATTGAAACTGTTGGAGCGAAGAAAAATCTGGGAGATCTTCTGTTTGAGACCGAAGATAGTGAACTTTCCGGAGAGAAGACCGCGCTCGTGTTACGGATTCTTTTGATAGATAAGCTGGGATACAAGACGGTGTCTATCAATCTTCCTTCAGTTGTTGATGATGTTTCTTCCTTGGCAAAGGAATTTGAAAAATGGAAAGCGGTTGATTTAGTGGCGACCTATTATCATCCTGATATAGGATTGATTGCGGCGAATCCCAAAAACGCGGAGGAACTTGCCCAATTCGGGGCCTTACGCAAGCGGGAATTATTGGTTGTGTATGCCGGAAAGGCTGAAAAACCGGCGGACGGCATTTGTGATAAAGCTGTCCAGATTGCCGCGCAGCTGTTTACGGGTTCAAAGGTAAAGATTCCCGAAGATTTGTACAAGGGCGAATTTGTTGTTCAAAAGGTAACAAGGGCCGGGGCCGAACAGCCGAAGGCGGTCCGCAAAAAAGCATCGGCCGGAAAAGTAAAGGCCAAGCCTGCCGCAAAAGCCCGGACCGCAAAGCCCGGAATTCCGGCTTCGGCGACGCTTGTCGAGACTCCGGCTCCGGTTCAGGAAGCCGCTTCTCCTGTTGCCGCGCCGAGAGGACCGATCCGGATGACGCCCATGTATTCTGTCGTTGTTCAGAATGAACTGTTTCATAACGGAAACGTGGAAGCCTGGAAGAAGATTATCGCCAGTTATAAAGCAAAATACCCCGATTTGGAAGTGTATATTTATTATGATGGTGAGCGGATTATGGATATTAACTCCCTTTTCAAGTGGGGGAAGGTAAAGCACGGCAGTGCCATCAATTTTGCGGTGGCCGGTGCTGAAATAAAAGATGTTGCGAAATTGCAGCGCTACCTTTCACAGGGGGCAAGTTCCATGTTTGAGTCTTTCCTTCATGGTCCTGTGAATAATGTTCTTAAGTTATTCTAAAAGGAAAGGTGCTTAATTATGGATAATCGAATACATTTTTTCAGTCAAAACGATGTGATTTCAAGCAAAATAGCGCCGGAATCTCTGGGTATCCGGGGCCGTCAGGCAAATGAGTTTGCGGAACTTGAATTTCCCATTCTTCCCGGTTTTATTATTGATACGGAACTTGCGTGCGGTCTTGAAAAAACCGACATCAGCAAGGATGTAAAAACCCTCTTGGGAAAATGCGGAAAAATTGTAGGCAAAAGTTACGGTAACGCGGAAGATCCCATGCTTCTGAAAGTTGTTTTTTCGTCTAATATGGCAATTACGACGTTTCCAGCTCTTCATAACTTCGGGCTTGTAAAGCAGACCATTGACGGTTTCGCGAAATGGGTTGGGGATAACTTTGCGGCCAATGAAGTGCTGTTCCTTGTCCGGGGTATGCTGGATATTGAGCTTCGTATTATGAAGCTGAAAAATGACCAAAAAGGTACGGAAAGAATAGGCGCCGCGCTGGAAACGCTTCGGAAGGAACTCAAGCAGGATCATCACGCTAAATCCGCGGAAGAATATATGGACGAATATGCTCCTTTTCTTCCCGGCGGTTTTTTTGATTCCGCGGAAAACCAGATCATGCTGACGCTTAAGGAAATATCCAACATGCTTGTTCTGGATGATCAAAACGATACGGATACCGCCTTGATGATTCAGCCCATGGTTTACGGAAACTATGGGAAAGATTCCTGTTCGGGAAGTTTTTTCAGCCGGAACGTGGTTACCGGAGAAAAGAAACTCCAGGGTGAGTTCTACCGGGAAAAATTCAACGAGATGGGCGCTTCCGGTCAGGATATTGATAAAATCGGGCCGACTCATCTCAAGGATCTGGAAAAAATCGCCTGGACGCTGGAAGATAAATTCAAGGAGATCCGCCAGATACGCTTTACGGTTGAAAACGGAAAGCTCTGGCTCATTGAACAAAGGCAGGTTGAACAGAAATCAACCCAGTCGGATATTAAGTTGATTCTTGACTTGGCAAAACGGAAGATTGTCGATGAAGCCTATGTGGTAAAATCGATGGAGCCGCTGCGCCTCAACGAAATCCTTCACCCGATTATCGACACTTCCAGCGTGAAGGGGCTTAAAAGCTGGCAGGGCGGTATCGCCGGCGCTCCGGGGGCCGCTATCGGAAAAGTGTATTTTACCACCGACGCCCTCCTTGAAGCCAGAAAGATTGCCATGCAGAAAGGCGAAGATCCCCGCTTCATTCTCGTGATGCCTTCTACGTTTGCGGAAGATGTTAAGGCTATCGAAGTTGCGTCCGGCGTTCTTTCCTGTGAAGGCGGTTATTCCGCCCACGCGTCGGTTGTGGCGCGTCAGTACGGCAAGGTTTCCCTTGTCGCTCCCGATATGAAGATTAAAGGAAAAAAAGCGGCGCTGGGATCGATCAGTTTTTCGGAAGGCGATTATATTACGATCAATGTTCCCTATTACGGTGAATCATCGGTGTATCTTGGAACGGCAAAATTGATTGAACCCAATCCTTCCGAATCGGGACTTTTAGAATTTATCGACATAAGCAAGAAGTTTGTGAAAGATTTTCACGTGAGGGCGAACGCGGAATCGCCCAAGGACGCGCAGTTGGCGCTTTCTTTCGGCGCGGAGGGCATCGGACTGTGCCGGACGGAACACATGTTTTTTGGCGCGGACAGGATTAACACATTCCGCGAAATGATTTTTTCTGATAACGGTAAAGACCGGCAAAAGGCTTTGGATAAGCTCAAAGTTATGCAGCGGAACGATTTCTGTGGGATTTTCAAGGCGATGGCGGGAAAGGAAGTTACCATCCGCCTTTTGGATTCTCCTTTGCACGAATTCCTTCCTCATAATGATGATGAGCTGAAAGCCTTTATCAGTTACATGGAAACAGAAAAGAAAGTAAAAGTTTCCAAGGCAGAAATTATCGCCAAGATCGATTCTCTGGCGGAATTCAACCCGATGCTGGGGCATAGGGGCTGCCGTATCGCGGTTTCTTATCCTGAAATTTACGCGATGCAGGTCGAGGCTGTTTTTGAAGCTGCTTACAAGCTGAAACAGGAAAAAATCGATGTCAGGCCGGAAATTATGGTGCCTATCGTAATGAACGCTTCCGAATTGAAACTTATCGCTTACGGTAAGAAGATTGAAGGCGCGAATTATTTGGGCATTGTGGATGTTGAAGAGAAACTCCGCGAGGCAAAAAAGGCTCCGGCTGTGCCTTACCCGATAGGCACAATGATCGAGCTGCCTGCCGCCGCGTTAGGTGCCGGGGAAATCGCGAAATACGGACGCTTCTTCAGTTTTGGTACGAACGATCTTACGCAGACAACTCTCGGTATTTCCCGTGACGATTTTACCGGGTTCATGCCGGACTACACCCAGTTCGACCTCATCATTGGGAATCCGTTCAGCACCTTGGATCCCAGGGTGAAGGAGCTGATCGCTATGGCGGTTGACCGGGGACGGCTTACAAGGCCCGATCTTGTCTGCGGACTTTGCGGCGAACACGGCGCCAATCCCGGTAATGTCCGTTTCTGCATGGACGCGGGCCTGAACTATGTTTCCTGTTCTTCGTACTCGGTGCCTATCGCGCTTTTGGCGGTGGCTCAGGCGGAGTTGGAAAGAGCGGAAAATAAAGAGTAACGAGGAATTAGGAAAGAGAAAAGGGCTGTTCGGGAGTTTTTCCGGGCAGCCCTTTTTAGTTTTTTTGTGGATGATCGGTTCCACTATGATCAGTTCCTCTGTGGTGATACTTTTTGAATTATGGACTCCTCTGTGGTGATTTTTTCCCGTTTATCGAGATAATGATGGAAATCATTGGGTCAAAAAGTCCTTTATATATGATACAAATTTCATTTCAGGAGGATTCATGCCTTTTTGTCTTGTTAAAACAAAGAAAAAAAGCATTTTTACCAAGTATGAGGCAGCCTTTCCCTGAACGCTGACGGATTTTTAGCAGATGAAAACTGAGAAGGGATGAGTTTTTTGACAGGCATTATTTCAGAAAATACGTACTTTGAACTTATCGATGAAAATCCTTGCACCGTTCAAAGAGTTTGTGGATGATCGGCTTCTCTGTGAGGATACCTTTCACCTTATGCAAATGATGATACAGCCCACTAGGCCGAAAATCCTTCGCATATCGTACCAGTTTCGCTTCAAGCGGGTTCTTCACGATGTACTCAAACGTCGCAATAAACTGTCTTGTCGTCTCTATAATCTTTGAAAAGTACCGTTCCTTCCACACATGCCCGCTTTGTCCGGTGAGTTTATTGTATGCCTTGGCGAAAACGCTGTTAATCCATTGCATAATCCTGGGTAAGGGAGAGTTTTTCCCCGGATTGAGCATAAGATGGACATGATTCCCTATGACATTGAAATTGAGCACTTGAAAGGAATACTTCTTTTTGCATCTTTCAATAACATCCTCGAAAAGATCGGAAAACCTTTTGTCGAAAATGATTTCATCCCGATTGATTTTGCAGATCACGTGGTATGAGGCATAGGGTTTGAGTTGTCTGCGGCGATTACACCTGTTCAGGCGGTTATGTCTATTCTTCATACGAATGGTATGGCATTGATTTGGGTTTTTGCTTGTATTTGCAGAGAGAAAAATATTAAAAAATATTACACAGAGGAGGAATATTAGAGGAAACTTACACAGAGGAAGAAAAATTGCATTTACACAGAGGAGGAAATGCCCTCAGTTTTGCAATTCCCTCCTCTGTGTAAATGCCTAAAAAGAATTATCCGTATACCAAGCCTTTTTTTTGTATCGGTACATCAAAATCGTAGGATTTTTAACTTTTTTCCGTAAAAAAATATGTATTGTTGACCTGTGTATTCCAATCAAGGGAAGCGCATAAAAATTTTAAAGAAAGTTCGTAAGAATATTCATGTACTTCACGCTCAATGAAGACATAGAATGAATTATAAATTTTTTTAGGAGAAAAATATGAGCAAAAAGATCGTTGTAAGTGTTTTGTTGGTGCTGTTTACTGTTGCATTGGTGTTTGCCGGCGGCGGACAGCAGAGTCGTAGTGACGGCGGGTTAATCACTGTCGGCATCATCAATAATCCTCCCTCTGAATCGGGGTATCGTACCGCAAATGACAGGGACATGAAAGAGGTTTTTACCGGTAATGGTTATGCCGCTTCTTTTGCGTACAGTATTCAGTTTGAGGAACAACTGGTTGCTTTTAATCAGTTTGTGACAAACGGTGTGGATTATATCCTTCTTTCTGCTGCCGCCACCGACGGTTGGGAAGGCGCTTTAAGGTCCGCGCAGGAAGCCGGTATCAAAGTATACCTCTTTGACCGCATGATTTCCGCTCCCGAAAGCCTTTACGAAGCCGCTGTTGTTTCCGACATGGCTGAAGAAGGAAAGACGGCTGTAAACTGGCTGAAATCCCAGAATCTTGGCACCTATAATGTTGTCCATCTTCAGGGCGTTATGGGTTCCGATGCCCAGATCGGCCGGACCGCGGCTCTTGACGCTGAATTCGCAACCGGCGCGATGAGCAAAGTTATTCAGCAGACCGGTAACTGGAGTTCCGACGAAGCAAGGGCTATTGTTGAATCCGTTATCAACGCGGGAACTCCCTTCAACGTAGTATATGCCGAAAATGATGACATGGCGCGCGGCGCCGTTGCCGCTCTTGACGCTGCTGGTATCACCCACGGTGTGAACGGTCAAGTTGTTATTATGGGCTTTGACTGCAATAAATGGGCTTTGGAAGAACTTCTTGCGGGCAACTGGAACTATAACGGTCAGTGCAGCCCCTTCCAGGCAAAAATTATTGACGGATTGATTAAATCCGGAACAACTCCTGCCGTGAAGAAAATTATCAACGAAGAAAAAGGCTTTGACGCAAAAACCATCACCCGGTCCGACGTTGATACATACGGTATCTAATCTCGCAGTGCTGGTTACTGATATCAATCGTAATCAGTGTTGATAAAAGTATAGTGCGGGTAAACAGGGTTTCATGTGTGCTCGTACTATGCTTTTTTCTTGCCTTTGCATATTTGCAATGTCATTTTTAAGGAAGGAGAATGCTTAATGCAGGAAAATGAAGTATTGGTCATGCAGCAAATAAGCAAAGCATTTCCGGGAGTCCGCGCCTTATTGGATGTAGATTTTACGCTTCGTAAAGGCGAAATTCACGCGCTTATGGGCGAAAATGGAGCCGGTAAATCGACCTTGATCAAGGTTTTGACCGGAGTCTACGCAAAAGATAAGGGGCTTATTTTTATTGACGGTGTTGATGGCTGGGTCAACATTAAATCACCTCAGGAAGCCCAGAATTTAGGCATCAGTACGGTGTATCAGGAAATTACGCTTTGTCCCAATTTGACTGTAGCAGAGAATATGTTTATCGGGCGCGGCTCGTACCAATTCGTTAACTGGGGCAAAATGAGGCAGGATGCAAAAAAAATTCTTGATAATCTCGGCATCCCTGTCAGTCCGACCCAGCAGCTTTCGAGTTGTTCGCTCGCTATTCAGCAGATGGTCGCGATTGCCCGCGCGGTCGATATGGATTGTAAGGTGCTTGTTTTGGATGAACCTACTTCATCGCTGGGCAAACAGGAAGTTGAAAAATTATTTGACTTAATGAGAACATTAAAGGCCCGCGGCGTCGGGATAATATTTGTTACACATTTTCTTGATCAAGTATATGAAGTATGCGACAGAATTACTGTTCTTCGTAATGGAATGCTCGTCGGTGAATATGAAACCGAAACACTGCCGAAGATTGAACTTGTTTCCAAGATGATGGGAAGAGCTCTCGGCGATCTTTCGGAGATAGAGCATCATGAGATAGATCAATCGGCGGAAATGAGCGAACCTGTATATGCTGTAGATGGACTTTCAAGCAGCGAGGGCGTCGTGCCGTTTGATTTCCAAATCAGGAAAGGCGAGGTCAACGGCTTTGCGGGGCTTCTTGGTTCCGGCCGCAGTGAAAGCGTCCGCGCTATTTTCGGCGCCGACAGAGTTACGGGCGGCACCGTAAAGATGAACGGCAAGAATGTTAGCATTGATAAACCGATTGACGCGATGAAAAACGGAATCGCCTATCTTCCTGAAGACCGCAAAAATGACGGCATTATCGCCGATTTGTCTGTTCGGGATAACATCATTTTTGCTTTGCAGGTAATGAAAGGTTTTTGGAGGCCCTTTTCAAAGGCACAGGCGCAGGCTTTTGCCGACGAATACATAAAAGCGCTCAATATCAGGACGGCTTCCGCGGATACCCCGATAAAATCGCTTTCGGGCGGGAATCAGCAAAAGGTTATCCTCGCGCGCTGGCTCTTGACGCATCCTCAATATCTTATTCTTGACGAACCAACACGCGGTATTGATATTGCCGTCAAGGTTGAAATTCAGAAACTTGTTTTGAAACTTGCGGAAGAGGGCATGAGCGTAACCTTTATTTCTTCCGAAACCGAAGAAATGCTTCGAACTTGTTCCCGTCTTATTGTCATGAGAGACCGTCATATTGTCGGAGAACTCTCCGGCGACGAAATGACGCAGGACAATATAATGCAGACAATCGCGGGAGGGAACGGCAATGCCTAAAACCGAGCTTGAAAAAAGAATAAACCATACAGAGTTAAGAAAATCGTTTAACATGAATCTTATCGTTCCTTTTATAGGTTTGATGATGATTTCCATGTTCAATGTAATAACGAACCCAGGGTTCTTCAGGATAAACATAACGATAAATAATGCCGGAAATACGGTGTTATCCGGGAACTTAATCAGTATTCTTGATAATGCCTCTGAGCTTGCGATTTTGGCTTTGGGTATGACGCTTGTAACGGCGGCGTCGGGCGGCCAGGACATCAGCGTCGGCGCCGGCTGCGCGATAGCGGGCAGCGTTATTCTTAGGGTTCTTTGCGGAGAATATGTCGCTCCCCCAATGATGCAGGCGCCTATCATTGTCGCTCTTTTGGCAGGCTGTATTGTCTCGATGATTTTTGGAGCGTTCAACGGTGCGTTGGTTTCCATTTTTAAGATACAGCCGATGGTCGCTACCTTGATCTTATTCACCGCCGGCAGATACATCGCCTATTGGATTAATGGCGGCGTTCTTCCTATCGTTTCCGAACCGGAGTTTAAATATTTTGGCGGCTTTTTCCCCGGCGTTCCTGTTCCGACTCCCATTTTTATTGCGGTTCTTTGTATGATTGTCATGGCGCTGGTGTTAAAATTCACCAATCTGGGGCTTTACACACAGGCGGTGGGCATCAATCAAAAATCGGCGCGCCTCAACGGAATCAATCCTGTTTTTATCAAGTTTTTGTCTTATGTGGTGATGGGGCTTTGTGTCGCTATTGTTGGTTTTATCAAGGTCAGCAGAAACGCGACGATCAATCATACAACCATTGCCGCTGATATTGAGATGGACGCGATTTTGGCCGTCGCGATCGGCGGAAACGCGCTCGGCGGCGGAAAATTCAGCATGGCTGGTTCCGTGATCGGCGCTTATACCATTCAGGCACTGATGACAACCCTTTATGCGGCCGGAGTCAGTTCCGATTCGCTTAAAGCTTTTAAAGCAATCGTTGTTATCATTATTGTCGTGGTAAGTTCGCCGGTTGTTAAAGAACTATTTGCGAAAATTGGAAATCCGAATATGAGTACGGGAGCCGAATCTCCGGCCGGCGTGAAGGACGCCTAAGGAAACACTGATTAGAGTTTAATCAGCGTTACTCTAACAATGGTACCATAGCAAATGCGTATGGTGATAAAAAATGAAGGCAGCATGGCGAGAGCCCCAACAAATGCTGCTGTGTGCAAAAAAACTAAAGGGGCGAGGGTGCAATGTTAAAAAAAAGAGAACCCCTTACCGACAGCAATTTGCTGTTTGTTGTGACTATCGGTATTTTTCTTGTTATGTACATATCCTCCATATTCGCTTTTGGCGGCGGGTTTACGAGGCCACAGCAATTCTTGAATCTTTTTAATGAGAATGCGTCTCTTATCATTCTTGCCTGCGGTTTGAGTATCGTGATGGTCGGCGGCGGCATAGATATTTCAGTCGGCGGCGTGACGGCTTTGGTCTGCATGAGCTGTGTTGTCTGCATGGATGATAAGGGTTTCGGTATTCTTGCGTCGATACTGTTGGCTGTCGGCATTGGACTTGCTTTCGGTATTTTTCAGGGGCTTTTGATATCCTATTTAGATATTCAGCCTTTTATTGTTACGCTTGCCGGGATGTTTTTTGCGCGGGGCGTTACCACGATGGTGGAAGTAAGGCCGCGTACGGTACAGCACGGGCTCTTCAATACGCTGCGTGATATTGAAATTATCCTTCCGGGGCTTGGTTACCGGGCAAGAAACGGAAACTACATTGACGCGAAAATTGAGTTGGGGGTTATTATTGCGGTTCTTATCGTAATTCTTATCTTCTGCGTTCTTAAATGGACAAGATTCGGGCGTAATCTGTATGCTGTGGGCGGAAATATTCAAAGTGCCTTGATGCTGGGTATTAATGTTAAACGTACAAAGTTTTATTCCTATGTGCTTTGCGGACTCCTTTCCGGAATAGGCGGTTACGTGTATCTGCTGCACACGGGTTCCGGAGCCGTTACGCAGGCTACGGGTGCGGAAATGAAAGCTATTGCGTCATCTATTATAGGCGGAACCCTGCTTACAGGCGGCGTCGGCAACGTTATTGGAACCCCCTTCGGGGTGCTTGCCCTGGGAACCATTAACAATATCGTGGTTGCTTTACGGCTTCAAGGTCCCTGGTGGCAGGGCATTACTACCGGTATTATGCTGTGTTTCTTCATCGTTTTGCAAAGCGTTATTTTAGCTTATAGGAAGAGAAGCCGTACCGCGGGTGTAAAACTGTTTGCAAGGAGAAAGTAAAAAAGGCGCATAATTGCATATTTCAAAAGAAGAACTAAAAGGGACTTCCTTTAATGCCGGGAGGTCCCTTTTGTTGTTATTTAAAACGCGGCAATATATTCTTCCTGGTACCGGGAAATGTCCGGAGATTGGGGAGCTTTTCCCGGTCCGGCGTGATATTCTTTTTTTCCTGTTTTAAAATCCACCCGCTCAGCCACGATACAGACTTTTGAACAATGTTTGCCGTCGGCATTTTTCCAACGGTTCTGCTTTAGCCGCCCCATTATACGGACTCCCAGTCCTTTATGCCCCATATTGTAACAATTTTCAGCAACCTTGGACCATGTTTCTACATCGAAAAAACTCACTTCCGCTTCTTTTCCCGACTCCTGTGTAAAGTAACGGTTAATAGCGATGCTGAATGTACAAACAGCCATTCCATTTGGTGTGGATTTCAAAGAAGGTTCTCCTGTCATATTTCCTTCTAACATAACTGAATTGAGATTGTTCATATCTGCTCCTTAAAAAATACGCCGTCCAAAAAACATAAAATGCTTACACTGTGTTTGACGGGCTTGGTTTCACAAAGAGTATGGGAATACTATGAACACTGCTTTAATATCATCGAATTTTTTTTAGAAAATATTTGTTTTCACAGAAATTGTTTGATATACTATAGGTTGGGTACTGTTGGTCTTAATTGGAACGCAATTATGGTTTATATTCTATCATACTGTGCAGGGAGAAACATGGCTGTTAAAGTTGAATTGTTACATGAAGACGAGATAGAAGATTTTTCTCGTTTGGTTGAGTTTGTATTTGACGAGTATGTTGGAAAAGATTATTCAGAAACCGGAAACAAAAATTTCAAGGATTACATCAATCCCGCAGCCGTGTTGGAACGAATGAAAGGCAAAAGTACCTTCTATGTTGCTAAAGACGAAGGCTGGGTTATCGGTGCTCTGGAGATACAGAACAAAAATCATATTTCGCTCTTTTTTGTTGATAAGGAATGTCAAGAACAGGAAATAGAGCGTGAACTCTTTGAACGATATCTTTCCGACATAGAACCCGGCAGTATTTCTTCGGTAACGGTCAATTCATCAATCTTTGGAGAAAACGTTTACACCGATCTTGGGTTTAAAAGGACAGGCGGCCCGCAGGAAAAAGACGGTATTTTGTTCATTCCGATGGCGTATACATTACAATAAATAACAGGTATATTTAAAACGGTAAAGGAGCTTTTATGGACCAAAGAAACTATTTTTTTACTTCCGAATCCGTTGGTGAAGGTCATCCGGATAAGCTGTGCGATCAAATTTCCGATGCAATCCTTGATGTTTGTCTGCGTGACGATCCCCAAAGCCGGGTCGCCTGTGAAACCTTTGCGTCAACTTCGCTTGTGTTAATCGGCGGGGAAATCACCACTAAAACCTTTGTTGATTTTCAGGATGTTGTAAGACAGGTTACAAAAGATGTTGGTTACACTGATCCGGCATACGGACTCGATTACAAATCCATGGCGGTTCTCGACATGATTCACAGTCAGTCTCCCGATATCAGCCAGGGAGTTTCCGGAACCGGTCTTGAGGAATATCTCGGGCAGCAGGGTGCCGGAGACCAGGGCATGATGTTCGGCTTTGCCTGCAACGAAACAAAAGAGCTGATGCCCATGCCGATTATGCTGGCACATAAAATCCTTGAGAAGGCTTCCGTTTTGCGGAAATCAAACACGATTCCTTGGCTCAGGCCCGACGCGAAAAGCCAGGTGACTGTCGAGTACGAAGGCCATAAGCCCCTGCGTATTGACGCGGTTGTTGTTTCTCATCAGCATGATGACGGAATCGCTTACGATGAAATAAAACAAACTGTTATCAATGACATTATCCGTCCTATTTTGGAACCTACGGGACTTCTGGATAACAATACCAAATACTTTATCAATCCGACCGGGCGTTTTGTCGTCGGCGGGCCTTTCGGCGATACCGGTTTAACCGGACGCAAGATTATTGTCGATACTTACGGCGGAATGGGACGTCACGGCGGCGGAGCTTTCTCCGGGAAGGATCCGACCAAAGTTGACCGGTCCGCCGCGTATATGGCAAGATATGCCGCGAAAAACATTGTTGCCGCGGGACTTGCCGAACGATGCGAGCTTCAATTGTCGTATGCTATCGGCGTTCCTTTCCCTGTATCAATCATGGTGGATACGTTTGGAACCGAAACCGTAGACAAAGAAAAGATCGTTTCCGCGATAGGCAAGGTTTTCGATTTATCGCCGTCGGGCATTATTTCAACATTGGATCTCCGAAAGCCGATGTATCAGAAAACCGCAAGCTACGGTCATTTCGGGCGGGATGGTTTTTCCTGGGAAAACACCGATAAAGCGGAAGCCTTAAAGACTGAAGCCGGAAAGTGATTGAGAGATAATCCTTGGATATTTTCAGTCTGACGGCGTCAATTCATCAATGCGCGGAACTGCGTCATGCCAGGTCCGGCGGACCCGGCGGTCAGCATGTGAATAAAACAAGCACAAAAATCGTGCTTTCCCTGCCCATTGGAAAACTTGAAGGTTTGAATGAAGCCGAGTCCGCCCGGCTTCGTGTTCAGCTTGCCAATCGGATAAACAGTGAAGATGAACTTGTCATTCATTCGTCGGAAGAAAAGTCCCAAAAACGAAACATCGAAGAAGCTTTTTCCAAAGCGGAGAAATTAATTCTCGCGGCGGTCCGGCTTCCAAAACGCAGAAAACCGACGAATCCCTCGAAGGCCGCAAAGGAAAAAAGGCTTTCATCAAAACATCAGCACAGCTTGAAAAAAGCGCAGCGGAATTTTTCACCGGAAGATTAACGAAAAATAATGCTTATCAGCAGGTGTAACATGAAAAAGATGATAAAAATACATCGTTTCCAATTTTTGTTGTATGCTCTAATGCTGTATGGTTACGATTTTTTTGTATAATTTTCAGCAACATTGAAAAATTTTTCAGATGATGATATTATCTTTTTCAAGCATCATTATCTTTGCAGGATACAATGGACAAGTGTTTACATTGTTTTTGAGACTAAAAAGGAGATTTCTATGAGCAAGCATTGCTGTAAAGGCAATTTTGGAAATTACCATAATATAAAGCGTGTGCTATTGTTGCTGCTTCTGTTTGCCGTTTCCGCGATGTTCTGTATGGCGCAACATGCGGGGAGAATAGCGATCCTTCCTTTTACCGGCGCTTCTCTGGATGAAGGCGACGGCATAGCCGAACTGCTTTCATACACACGGCAAATGGCGGATGCGTTTACCATCATTCCAAGAACGACGATCACGAATGCAATGTTGGCAGAACAGAATTTTCAATATTCGGGGATGACGGATGCCGATACCATGGTGGAACTGGGAAATCAATTTGGGGCGGATTATGTTATGTCAGGGATCATTACGTCTCTGGGAAGTTCCAATCTTCTGATTGTCTCCATCATAAAGATTGATATTATTAAACAGGTTGCCGGCGCGTATATCACATACAGATCCTTGGAAGATTTTGTTAATAACGATACGATTCTGGAGAATTTGGCTGAAGAGATAATAACCATGATGGATAATGACAGTCAGAATTCACATAAACTTGCCGTCGTACCGGTTCAATTTGCCAGTGATATGAATAAACAGGAAGGAGACGCTCTTGCGCAGCTGCTTTCCATCTTTTTGATTCAGGATGGAACATACGATGTGTATCCGCGGACGCAGACGCTTGAGCAGGTTCAGCGGGAATATAACAACCAGTGGAGCGGCCGAACCCGTGAAGATGAACAGGTTGAACTGGGGCGCGGAGAAAATCCTCAATATGTGCTTTCAATCCGTTCCCGCAGGATCGGAACCGCGGATACCTTTAATGCGTCGATTATTGAATTGGAGGGCGGGAATCAAATAATCGGGACTTCTCAGCCCTATTCTTCTTTAAACGATGGAATACATGCGATGAAGCTGCTTTCCAGGAGGCTGAGCGGAACCGCTGAATCCGGGGAAGAAAGGGCAGCACGGGAAAGGGAAGAGCGGGCATTAGAAAAACAAATGGCCGCCTCGGCGGCGGCGAGAGCAAAAGCGGAAGCCGCCGCGGAAGCCGCCGCCAAAAGAGAGGCCGCCGGAGATTCTTTTTTGAAAAAATCCGGCATTAATATTTCCGGTTGGTTTGGCATATCTATGAATCTTGCCGACACAAAAAATGCTGGAGATGAGGCGGATATGCCGTTCAGCGGCGGCGGAATGCTGGAATTACGTTTATTTTCCTGGTTCGGTCTTCAGACCGGCTTTTCCGTTATTCAAAAGACGGTACCTTCTGATATACAGTTTATGCCGGACACAATAGTAACCACGTTACAGGTGCCGGTTTTGGCAAAAATAAATATCTCGTTCTTGGGTGCATTGCTTTTTTCAGCTTACGGCGGATTAGGGTTGAACCTATCGTCTTCAACTAACGAAGGGGATATAGAAGATTTCCCCGCAACAAGCTTGATTCTTGGACTTGAAGGCGGCATGAGACATAACAACCTGAATACGATGATGGGGTTTCAATATAATCATGATTTTGGCGATCCTATTCGTGAAAATACATTGCTTTTGTATTTCGGAGTGGGGTGGTATATACCATTTCGTAAATAATAGGCGGCAAACGTAATGCTAAAGATATTCGATCCGTATATTTTTTTCCCGGTTTTCTCTCCGCCATGCAACAAATTTATGATACTACACAACATGAGTCCATTGGAATAAGGCGGTATCAGAGGTATCCTGAAAGCATGAAAAATATAGATGCGGCGGCTAAAGGCGAATATCATTTTTTTTACCGGACAGAGATGCGGCCTCTTGCGTCTTTGTCTCTTTACGAAGTCGGCTGTTTTAATCTTTCATGCGGAAACACAGTCCATCTGGATAAGAGCAATTCCTACGGTTTGTATTTTGTGATAGAGGGGAAGGGTGTCTTTACACAAGACGGGGTAGAACATCCGCTTGATGAAGCTTCGTGTTTTGCTGTCTATCCAGACGGTACGGGAGCGTATAGCGCGGACAAAGATGAAGAACTTGATATTTGCTGGGTGCGCTTTAACGGCGCGGACGCAAGGCTTCTTGTCAACGCTTCCGGGTTCACCCCAAAAGCTCCAGTACGGCAGCCGGCAAGCATGGAGAAAGCGGTTGAAGTTGTTTCAGGAATCTTCGCGTTTCGGGGTTATGAAATCTACCAGCTTGCTCAGTCAACCGCGCTTCTTTACACACTCATGGCTTTTCTTATAAAAGGAGCGAGCCTGCCTCCTGAATTCATCCCCGAAGGCTGGACAGGCATAGTCCATGTGCAAAGGTCGTTGGATTTTATCGCGGAAAATTACAGCCGTCCTATCGGCGTAGATGATATTGCCGCTTTTATCGGCTTATCCCGAAGTCAATTGTATCGATTGTTTACCGCGCAGATGGGCGTATCGCCCCAAAATTATTTAATCGAGTTCCGCATTCGGGAAGCCTGCAATTTATTACAAAAACGAAAATGCAGCGTAAAAGAAGTTTCTTACGCCGTGGGAATCGATGAGGCATATTTTTCTTCGGTGTTTAAGAAAATTACCGGTAAAACGCCCACAGAATATGTAAAAAATTTTGGAAAAGAGCATAAAGTATGATATAATGGATGGTAAACATCAGGCACTTATCAATGGATAGTTGTTCATTTTGTTGTTGAGGAGAATGAATATGGATTGTGGTATATACGGAACTGTGCGGCGCAGAATAATCGGGACCGCAGTATTTTTTATCTTCGTGTTTATTACTGCGTGCGCCGCAGTCCCGCCGGTTTCGGCGCAAAGAACACCCGCGCGGAATGCTCCACCGCAGAGAGCTCCCGATTGGGTGACCGATCTTAATTCGGCCTTTTCTCCGAGGGATTGGGTGGCGGTTTCCGCGTCGGGGTCATCCCAGCGCGCGGCGGAATCCGCGGCGATGAACGCTTTGGCGAGGGCTTTCAAAACCGATGTTGCCAGCCTTACGCAGGCATCCCAGCAATTTTCGCAAATCGTCAATGACGCCGTAGGAAAAAAATCGGTGTCTTTTGATCAAAGCCAGAATTTTTCCCAGGACGTAAACACGAGTACCAATGTACGCGGCCTCATCGGTGTTCAGACCGACATGTTCCGCGCGCAGGATAATACGTATTATGTCAACGCCCGGATGAACCGCCGGGAATGTTCTGCCACATACTCCGGGATGATACGGGAGAATACGGCCATTATCGACCGGCTTCTTTCAATGGCGGGACCCGCTCCCAATACGCTTGAATCTTACGCTTCGCTCAGTTTTGCCTACGCCTTGGCTCAGGTTACCGACAACTTTCAGAACATTCTCGAAGTACTCGATCCCACGGCTTCGGGCAGGAGACCCGGTTACGGCGGAGCTAACGCTATCAGGACAAAAATGCTGGAATGCGCCGCGAAAATTACTATCGGAATTCGTTTTAATACTGAAGAAAGCGCCGACAGCACCCTCTTTGCCCGCGCCGCAGGTTCTTTCTTTCAGAATATGGGATTTAGAATCAACGAACGGGGAGAGGGAGATTATGTATTATTGGCGAACGTCCGTTTTGAAACAGTAGAACAGCCGGCCCTGGTGAGCTGCCGTTACTTTTTTGATGCCGCGCTGGAAAACCGGAACGGCGCCGTCTTGTTCGCCTTTACCGGGAACGAACGGAAATCCCATCCCCGCATAATATCGGAAGCCCGCCGCCTTGCTGTAAGAGCCGTAGAAAATTCTGTCAAAGAAGGTGATTTTGCGTCCGAGTTTGACGTTTGGCTCAATTCATTATTGGATTAATTCCCTTTGTTGAAGGGGTTTAATATTCTGCGCATGAACATCTTGCGGTCAGAAAACAAAGTATAGAGGAAGGATACTATGAAGAATGTGAAATTGGTATTGGCAGCATTGACTGTCATCATGATCATGGCGCTGATTGGCTGTGCCTCGTCCGGTCCTGCTGCCCCCGCTGCTCCGCCTCCGCCTGTAGTAAGGATAGTTGAGCTGGATAACAAAGGGAATGCTTTGGGAATTACCCAGACACCGGCATGGATAACGACGTATGTAATGAGCGGTATCAGCGCGGTGCAGGCTCAGTACAAAGATATGTATTGTATTATCGGGGAAGAAACCGGAGTAAACAAACAGTTTGTGCTTGCGTGGGCGGATAACTTTAGCGCGCAGCAGCGGATAGGAGCGATGCTCCGGACGAATATCGCCACAGAATACCAGGCGAGAGTACAGGGAGCAGCATCATCAAGCGGCGGAGCGAATTCCGCGGTACAGGCATCGGGGGATTACAATCAGGAGATAGACAATATCATCAACGCGGTAGTGAATGTGTCGTACAGCGGAGCCCAGAGGGAAAATGACTGGTGGACGTTGAGGCGGCGCTACGATCCCGATCAGGAAGGGGTATATACGGATGAGTTTACGGCGTATGTATTGTATACCTTTCCGAAGGCGGAATTGAACCGGCAGATTGCTTATGCGCTGGAATCGAGTGTTGCGGCAGATTCAGCTTTGTACGACATTACGATACAGATGGCGCAGTCTCTTCTTGAGGGAGGGCTTGCTGACTGGATTGATGC
>DBDH01000068.1:4758-15573 GCA_002293455.1 Treponema sp. UBA937 | reverse complement strand
TTTTATTTCTTGGGCTCAGTATAAAAGACTATGTTGAGTTTTTTCGGCACGGTAAGCATTGCTTAGGCGAACCTTTAAAAGGTGAAGACCGGTGGATTCGTTTTAAATTGGATTTTACCTTAGTTGAAGATAAAGAGTATACTGTAGAATACAAGTTACTCGCTAGTAGAGATATGAAACGTGTATTCTTTCTATTGGGCGAAAAAGGCAAAACACAAAGGCTCAATATGGAGATTAAGAAAGATGCATGGAGTGAAAACACTATCAAATTTGTTTCTGAGGTTGATGGAGTTGATACGCTGTGTATTACCGCAACAAATTTACCTATAGTTAGTGATTTTATACGGATTGAGTATATAAGAATTAATTAAACAAGTCCCAAGTGAATATCATATTTGCCAAAGGATATAAAAGCTATAATCCAGAAAAATAATTCGCTAAAACAAAAGTTTCAGCAGTTGGGTTTGATTGGTAAATTTCCAGAAACAACACTAAAGTATTTGAAAAAGAAGTTTAACTGACATTTGTACCAAAAGAAGAGAATTTTTTTCTTGATCAAAGACATAATGGCAGATAGAATTAAGTAAAGACCTTATGTTGAGTTGTGTATATGCTGGGCAGTTTGATCTGTTGTCTGTTATGTGAAAATTGATTGTATGCGAAGGGTACATACCTTCTGCCTGCCGCGGCAGGCGAGCCTTGGGGCGTTCAAAAAAGGTANNCAACATACCCCGCTGCTTGCGGCGGGGATGTTGATTTCCGTGACCAAATTGAAACAACGCTTGATATATTTTCCTTTACAATGTATAATATCTGATATACAGATTGAGAGAGGAATGTATGGCACAGGTTAATATTCGTATAGAAGACGAGCTAAAAGCTCGTGCGGATGATATTTTTGAAGAATTAGGCTTAAATATGACAACCGCTTTTACAATGTTTATCCGGCAGACAATCAGGCAAGGAGGTATCCCTTTTAAAGTTACGACAAAAGTAAAAGATCCGTTTTATAACCCTGAAAACATGCGGATTCTACGTCAGTCTATAAAAGAAGCTGAAGAAGGTAAACTCATTACAAAAACGTGGGATGAATTGGAAGCGATGGAAAAATGAATATTTCTTTTTCGGAAAACGGTTGGCAGGAATATGTTTATTGGCAATCACAGGATAAGAAAACGATAAAGCGCATAAACCAGATTCTCAAAGATATAGAACGTAACGGTAATGATGGAATTGGTAAGCCTGAGATATTAAAGGGCGATTTGGCAGGTTGGTGGTCTCGTCGAATAGA
Organism: Treponema sp. UBA937; assembly: GCA_002293455.1. Taxonomy (GTDB): domain Bacteria; phylum Spirochaetota; class Spirochaetia; order Treponematales; family Breznakiellaceae; genus UBA937. The sequence goes on along the minus strand of DBDH01000068.1, from coordinate 14,282 downwards.
TGATACAAACAGATTAATATATCGAATAGACAATGATAAAATTATAATTTCTCATTGTCGTACACATTATGGAGATTAGAAAATTCTTATGATTTCAGCATGAAAGGCAGTGTTGAAATCATTACATAATGGCAGATAGAATTAAGTAAAGACCTTATGTTGAGTTGTGTATATGTGGAGCAGTTTGAACGGATGTCTGTTATGTTTTTTCCGAGAGAGGCAATAAATGAAAAATAAACGGCACCCCAGACCTGATTTTAAACGCCGGGATTGGGAAAATCTTGACGGAGTTTGGGATTTTGCATTTGACGATGGCGCAATAGGTGAAAGCAAAAAATGGTTTCAGAGCGGAGATACAAAGAAGGAAACGTTCCCTTTAAAAATTACGGTTCCTTTCTGTTATCAAAGTCCCGCTTCTGGCATTGCGGATACCACGTATCATCCTGTGTTTTGGTATTCCAGAACTTTTGATGTACCTAAGACATTTGATGATAAACATGTGATGCTCCGCTTTGGAGCTGTAGACTTTGAATGCAAAGTATGGATAAACGGCGTTTTTGCGGGTATCCATAAAGGAGGCTACACTCCGTTTTCGTTTGATATTACAGGCATGGTTGAGCGGACATCATCAAACCGTTTAACGGTCATGGTAATTGACCGAAACGATACCGCACAGCCGAGAGGCAAACAGTATTGGAAAGAAAAAAACAGCCGCTGCTGGTATACGCCGTCATCCGGTATCTGGCAAAGCGTCTGGCTTGAGGCGGTTCCGCATCTTTATGTAACGTCTCTAACCTTAAAACCGGATATTGATAATTCATCTGTTACAGGATACTTAAACCTTAGCGCGTGTCCTGATACAACAGCGGAACTCAAGATTACACTTCGGTATAAAAATAAAACCGTGCAGACAGCGATGTTTTCTGTTACAGATCAGCGGATGTCGTTTGTTCTGCGTCTTCGGGAAGAAGATGATATTGATGAAATTCATTACTGGAGTCCCAAGACACCTAACCTATATACACTTGAATGCCTTTTGATTGCGGACAGTGAACATAATGATATTACACATAACGTTGATGAAGTAGAGACCTATTTCGGCATGAGGAAAATCGCTGTAGAGAATGGACAGATTCTTCTTAATAACAAACCTCTGTACCAGCGTCTTATCCTTGATCAGGCTTATTGGGAAGAAGGGTTTCTGACTCCGCCTTCTCAAGACGCGTACCGGCAGGATGTGGAACTCATTAAGTCTCTGGGTTTTAACGGAGTCAGGCTGCATCAAAAAATTGAAGCCCCCGAATTTTACTATTGGGCTGATACGCTTGGGATTTTGGTGTGGGCGGAAATGCCGAGCGCTTACCAGTATTGTGATGAATCATGCGGATATATCATAAACGAGTGGAAAGATTTCATTGAGCGCGATATGAATCATCCTTCGATAATATGCTGGGTTCCGTTTAATGAATCGTGGGGAATAAGAAATGTAGCGCATAATAAATCACAGCAGGAATTTACCGCCGCGGTTTATCATTTAACAAAAGCATTGGATGGAACACGCCTTGTAAGCACCAATGACGGCTGGGAACAAACCATTACTGATATTTGCGGCATACATGATTATGTGCGTGACGGAATCCAGCTCGGACAAAAGCTGAGTAATCTTCCGCTTTTGTTGAAAGGAGCGGCGCAGGAACGAATGCTTTACGCGGACGGTTTTTCTTACAGAGGCGAACCGATACTGATAACCGAATTCGGCGGTATTGCTTTCAGTTCTGAAATGAACGACCAGAACTGGGGCTATTCAGGAGGTGCCGCCGATGTTTCTGATTTTTTGGAGCGGCTGAAAGGTCTTGTAGATGCAATTTTATCTTGTAAAGATATTCAGGGCTACTGCTATACGCAGCTCACCGATCTCATGCAGGAAGTAAACGGGCTTGCGTATATGAACAGAAAACTGAAAATCTCAGCCAAGGACCTTTGGAAAATTTTCAGCCGTTCTCCTTAGAAGAGGCGGCTATTTTGACGAAGAAATCACCAATGCCGATATAACGCCTCAATCCCTGCTAAGCCCAATCGGTGATTCCTGAATCATCCGTTCGCGCATTGACTTCATATAAATTGAAGGGGATGAGAGGCGTACTTTGCGGTATATTCGGGAAAAGTAGAGCGGGTCTTCGTAGCCTACCTGCGAGGCTGCGTCTTTTATCGAAATATCCGGCTGTGCGTCGATGATGCTTTCAAACTTTTGAATTTTCATGATTGTGCAGAGCTGTTTAAAGCTAAGGCCGAGCTGTTTTTTTACCGCGTGGGAAATTGCCGATCTGCTTCTCCGGAGTTCGTTAACAGCATCATCAAGTTCAATCGGTTCGGAGATATGATCGTTAATCCACCTGAGGACATTTTCCGCAAGCGTGGGATGACGTACCCGCACGTAATCGCGGGTGATCACAAAAGCGGTGAGCATTGAAAAGAGGCGGAGCATATTTTTTACGCTTTCCGCGTCGAAAAATGGCTGGTTAATGAAGGCCGCGCACAGTTCATTTACATCGAGATTATTTTTTTTCCACTCCTGCAAAATGTCCTTTGGAACAGCCGAAACTGTCCGGAACTGCCCCAGCATCGCGTAACCAATCATCTTTCCTTCGACTTCCATAGGAAGCACCGCTTCGGAACATCCTCCGTGGCACTGATAAATCGTGAGCCTTTTTTTGCTTGCGCAATGGCCGCACATCAATTTGTCCTGGCGCAGACAGCGATACCGGTAGCGGAGCCCTTTTTGTATCAATTGGCAATACTGCGAGCCCGGATTTTGCAGTCCGACGATGAGTTCCTCCATTTCCGAAGAAAAAATGGTGATTTTTACCCGAAAACAATAGGCGAAACTGTCGATGAGGCGCTGTACTTCTTCATCGAAAAACAGATTCAGTTTACTCGACATAAGTTAATTTTATTGTGAAACTGCACATTTGTCCATGTTTATTTTTTATTTTCCCATTCCACGGGTTCTCTTTTGGGTTGACAATAAAAGTATGGAAAAGAGGAATAGAGCAGCATGTTGGAACTTCTGAAAAAGATAATAAATCAATTTTCTATTTATGGTGATTTTATTGATGCTGTTCCTTTCGGCAAAGGCCACATCAATGGAACTTTTGTCTCCCTTTGGAATCAGGCGGGAACTCCGGTGCGTTACCTGCATCAGCGGATAAATGATACGGCCTTTCCCCATCCCGATGAAGTTATGGACAATATCTATCGGATAACGTCTCATATTTTGAAGAAACTTGAGCTTGCCGGCGTTGCGGATAAAAGTCAAAGGACGCCTCAGGTTGTTCCCGCGCGAAACGGGGCCCTTTGGGTTCGTGATGAAAAAGGCGGCTGGTGGCGGACCTATCTTTTTATTGATGGGGTAAAAACCTGCGAACTTGCCGAATCTTCCAAAGAGGCGCGCATGGCGGGCTGCGCTGTTGGAAAGTTTCAGAAACTGCTTGCCGATCTTCCCGGCCCCCGGCTTTATGACTGCGTTCCTCATTTTCACGACATGGTTGTCCGCTATCAGCAATTTGATGAAGCCCTTGAACAAGATGTTTGTAAACGCGCCGCCGGAGCTTTCTCGGAAATAGCTTTTATGAAAGAAAACCGGGCGAGGGGAGAGGCGCTCGTTCAAAAACTGAAAGACGGAAATATCCCGGAGCGTATCTGTCATAACGATACAAAGATGAACAATATTCTTTTCAATGAAGAAATGACCGAAGGCATCTGCGTTACCGATCTTGATACCGTGATGCCGGGAACTGTTCTCTATGATGTCGGCGATTTAATCCGCACGGTAACGGCGAGGGCGGCGGAAGATGAAACCGATCTTTCCCTTGTTGAGTTTGATCCGGTTTTTTTCGCGGCTGTTGTAGAGGGTTATCTTTCAGAAACGGACGGCTTCCTTATTGACGAAGAATCGGAACTCATTGCCGAAGCGGGAAGATATATTACCCAGATTATGGCGCTTAGGTTTTTAACGGATTATCTTAAAGGCGATGTATATTACAAGATTGCGCGGCCAGAACATAATCTTGACCGCGCCCGGAATCAGATTGCGTTGATTCGCGATATGGATAAGCAGTGGGATTCGATCACGGTAATACTTAGGGAACTGCGTGCACGCCCTTATTAAGGAATCTGCGTCTGCGTTATGCGCGGATGTAAAATTTTTTGGAGGAGAGACGAGATGAAAAAACTGGTTATGGGAATTATGGCATGTTTGTGCATTGGTTTGTTATTCACCGGATGTTCCGGAACAAAGGAAACCGGCACAAAATTGGTGTACTGGTCCATGTGGAATGAAGCCGAACCGCAGGGGCAGGTAATCCTTCGTGCTGCCGAAGCCTTCACAGAAGAAACCGGCATTCCGGTTGAAATCAATTTCAACGGGCGGGATATTCGTATGACATTACAGCCTGCGCTGGATGCCGGCGAAACCATCGACATTTTTGATGAAGATATTGAACGGGTGAACAATACCTGGGGCAATTATCTTCTGCCGCTTGATTCCTATATCAGTCAAACGTACTCTACTACAGGCGGCCAGCCTTTTAGCGCGGTTGTTAACAAGACTCTGCTCGATTTGGCTAGACAGATAGGCGGCGGCTCTGTTAAGGCGATTCCGTATCAGCCTTCTGCTTTTATAACCATGTATAACAAAGGTCTTTTTGAAAGAGCCGGTATTGTTTCCCTTCCCAAGACCTGGGATGAAATGCTGGATGTCTGCGCTAAGCTAAAGGCTATCGGCGTTGCGGGCTTTGTAGTTGATGACGCATACATGGCCGCCTTGTTCGGTTATGTCATAGACCGTATTGTCGGCATGGACGCGACGCTTGCGATGGTTAACAACAACGATTTTAGCGGCCCTCAAGTGCTTAGATTCGGGCAGATTTGGGAAAACATGGCAAGGAACGGCTATATTACTCCGTCTTCCGCTGCTAACGTGTATCCTGCCGGTCAGGTTAATGACTTTGCTTCGGGAAAAGCCGCTATGTATCTGAACGGAACATGGCTTCCCAATGAAATTAAGGGAAATGCTCCCAACATGCGCTGGGGTTCCTTCGCGTTCCCCGCTATTGATCCTACGGGAGACGGCCCCGAAGCAAATAACTTCGGCAGTCAGTGTTTCGGCATCAACAAAAACACGAAATACCCCGATGAAGCGTTCCGCTTTGTCGCGTGGCTGACCACCGGCACATGGGACGCGGCTTTGGCGAGTGAAAGTCTCGGCATCCCTATGGCAAACGCTTCTGAATGGCCTCCGGCTCTTGCGGAAGCAAAGGCGGTTGTCGATGCTACAACCAAACGGCTTCCCTGGGCGGTCGGAATGGAAAACACCGCTGAAATCAACGCGAAAATCAAAGAGAATTTCGCGAAACTCATTACCGGCGAGTTTAACGCCCAGCAATTCGCCGACGCGATGGCGAGATAATTGAACGTGTAACAAAGCGCCGGTTTGTTCGGCTGAATAGGCCGGCGCTGTTTCATTATCAATGAGAATAGCGGGGAACCGCTAATTTCCGAATGTATCAGGAGGAAGGGTATGCTGAAACCAAACAAACCGGCAATTGTTATTTTTTTAACTCCTGCAGTACTGTGTTATGTGGTGGTTTTTTTATACCCAACTATCCGTACTACAATCATGAGTTTTTTCGCGGTGGAAAGCGTTTCGGATCCGCTTTCAAAATGGAGTTTTAACGGCGCCGCTAATTATTTGAAACTTTTTGATACGCCGGTTTTTATTCAGTCGCTGAAAAATATCGGCAAACTCTGGTCTGTGGGCGGATTGAGCGTAATGATTCTGGCGCTGATTTTTGCGGTAACCTTGACCGGCGGACTAAAAGCCGCAAAATTTTTCCGCAGTGTGATTTATCTTCCCAATGTTGTAAGCGCCGTCGCAATGGGAACCATGTGGATAAACTATGTATACAACAGCGATTACGGCCTCTTGCACAATATCTTTGATACCTTGGGATTTACCGAGGCGAGTAAGACGCTCTGGACAGGTCCAGGGCTTCGTTTCTGGAGCATGGTTGCTGCCTACTCTTTCGGTATGGTCGGCTATCACATGCTGATTTTTATTTCCGGCATCGAACAAATTCCTAAAGATTTTTTTGAAGCGGCCTTTTTGGAAGGGGCAAATGTTTTCCAGCGTTTTTTCTATATAACGCTTCCTAATATACGGGGAGTCATCAGGACGAATATTGTTATGTGGACGGTTTTTGCCGTAGGCTTTTTTGTGTGGGGGCAGTTGTTCAGTCCGGTTAATCTTTCAAACGATACAGTGTCTCCGTTAAATTATATGTATCAGCTCGTGTTCGGGGCTTCGTCCTCGGCAACCACTGTCAGGGACAGCGGGGCTGGTGCGGCTATCGGCGTTATTCTGATGTTAAGCGTAGTTGTTGTATTCTTTGCAACAAGTCTTATTGTCCGCAAGGATGCAACGGAGGTGTAAGATGTCAAAAAAGTTGAGTTTGAACAAAAAACATTTTTCCGCGTTTTTCGGTTACGCGCTCGTAATGATATGGGTTATCTTTACCTTTGTATTGATAGGCTGGGTATTTTTTGCGGCCTTCTCAACTTCCGGTGAAATCTTTTCGGATCACATGTTTGAATTTCAAACCGGGTTTCATTTTGAAAACTTCGTCAAAGCATGGACGACTCAGCGGGTTTCGGTTTTCTTTATGAACTCGCTTTTGTATACAGTAGTGTCTTGTACGGCGATTGTAATTATTGCGTCTCCTGCGGCCTATGCTTTATCGCGTTTCCGTTTCCGCGGAAACACTTTGATTCAGAATATGTTTGCAGCGGCGTTGGGAATTCCCGTGATCATGCTGATTATGCCGCTCTTTAGTATCGCGTCAATGTTCAGGCTGACCGGCAACCGTGTGGTGCTGATGTTTTTGTATACAGCGATGAATGTACCCTTTGCCGTTTTCTTTCTGTTGTCGTTTTTTAAAAGTTTAAGTTTTACGTATGAAGAAGCTGCCGCGATTGACGGCTGTTCTCCGATAGGCACTTTCTGGAAGATCATGTTTCCGCTGGTGCAGCCGGGCTTGGTGACGCTTACGGTTTTTAATTTTATCACTATTTGGAACGAATATTTTGTTTCGCTGATATTTGCCAGCCGCCAAAATGTGCGCTCGGTTGCCGTTGGTCTTTATAACTTGATTCAGTCCATGCGCTATACCGGCGACTGGGGCGGCATGTTTGCCAGCGTGGTAATTGTGTTCTTGCCTACATTTGTTCTGTACATTTTCTTGTCGGAACGGATCATCAAGGGAGTTACCGCGGGAGCGATTAAAGGTTAATTCCGCATGAAAACTGTTGTACGTAATTCCAGCCTTGCTGTTTCTATGGCAAAGCTGGGCGGGGAAAATCCGCTGCCTCTTTTCCGTGACAGGAACCGCGATCTCCCGGTGAGGGCAGGGCCTTCTTTTCCGAAAGATAAACTTGCGTCTTTTGGAAAGGAAACCGCCTTCCGTATGCTTCCATACAAGAGGCAGGATCGATACACACGGAAGAGTGTTGTTGATAGTCTGCCTGCTGTTGTTCTTGAAAATGATTTTCTCAAAGCCGAATTTCTGCCCTCGCTTGGAGGACGGCTTTGGGCTTTGTATGATAAAAAAAATCAGCGTGATATTGTGTACCGCAATCCTGTATTCCAGCCTGCGAACCTTGCAATAAGAGACGCATGGTTTGCGGGCGGCATTGAATGGAATATCGGGAGGCTCGGCCACAGCGTGCATACTTGTTCTCCTATGTTTTCTGGAACGTATACCGCCCCCGGCGGGACAGAAGTTTTCCGGATATGGGAGTTTGAGCGGCAGACCCGCCTTTTCTGGCGTATCGATTTTTATCTTCCCGATAACGCATCTGTGTTGTATGCTTATGTGAATATTGTAAATCCTGAAAACAAAGAAAAACCGCTTTATTGGTGGACGAATACTGCTGTACCGGAAACGGATGATGTGCGTGTCTTAGCTCCCACCGATGAAGTAATCTATATCATCCCTACGGCTGATGGAACAAAGCTCATGGACGGAGGAAGGCTTCCCTATCTTTCTACGCTGCCGGAAAGTGATTTAAGTTATCCTTCTCTTTCTGATTATTCCAACGAATATTTTTTTCAGTGTGACCGTGTTCTCGCCAATGAGAAAACTTTCCCGTGGGAATGCGCTGTATACAAAGACGGCTATACTTTTGCGGAAGCTTCAACCGCGCCGCTTATATATAGAAAAATGTTCTGCTGGGGATCGGGACGCGGCGGGCGGCGCTGGCAGAAATTTTTGTCTTGTGAGGAAAAGCGTTATTTGGAACTACAAGCGGGACTTGCGCCGACCCAGCTTCATACATCGGTGATTCCTCCAAACGGAACAGTCGATTGGGTGCAGGGTTTTTCCGCCCTGCTGGTTGAACCTGAAAAAGTTCATGGTTTGTCCTACATGGAAGCTGTGCGGAACGTATCCTCCGATGTGTCAACGTTGTTCTCCGGGGAAAAGCTGCAAGGCACACTGCAAGATATCAGGCAGTGTAGTCAAAGGCAGGTAGATAAAATAGTAAGTGCCGGGAGCGGCTGGGGAGCGCTTGAATGCAAAATGCGCGGAAACCTGAACGGAGAGCCCGCACCGGGTTTTCTTTTTCCTTTGTCATCAATAACGGAAGAACAGCGTTTCTGGAATTTGCTTCTTGATGGAATACCCGTTCCAAAAGCGGATGATCCGTGGACTGCCCCCGCTTCTTTTATGGCCGATCTTGAATGGAAAGAAATTCTTCTGGAAGCTGAAAAAAAGTTTCCAGAAAATTGGCTGATTCCGTATCATATAGGCGTTATCGAATACGAAGCAGGGAACAAAACATCCGCGATTGGCGCCTGGAATCGTTCACGCGGGATAGCACAAAACTCTTGGGTTTACCGTAATCTTGCTTTTGTTTATGAAGAAGCCGGAAAGAGAAACACTGCGCGGGCTTACTATCAACGTACTACTTTTTTCGCTGATTTATTATATAACGGACACGGTGATCTGGCGATAGCCGAAGAATACGTTTCTTTGCTGATAAAATTACACCGGTCCGAAGAAGCTGCTTTAATCATCAATAAATATATTGATGAGTTTGGAATCAAAAATCTCGAAGGGTCGCTGTTGGATGCTGCGGCTGTTATCGCTTATCGTTACGGTAATGATCAATTGCTTTCCGCGATTTTCGCGAAGGAACCTGCCCGCATACGCGAAGGAAATACCACCCTCATCGATTTATGGATAGAGTGCGAGGCTGATAAACTTGTGAAAAGGGAAGGGCAAAGCAAGGATCAAGCGCTTAAAGAGATCAAAAAGTCAATTGCTGAAGGTGTTCTTGTGCCGCCGGCGGAAATCGATTTTCGCATGTTTACGGAAAAAGTGTAAAAAGCGGCGGATTCTCTCAATTTACAGATAAATCCTTTTCATTTATATAAATAGAGAATAGTTTGAGCTTGTTGCAAAACTCGG
>DBDH01000068.1:2333-4709 GCA_002293455.1 Treponema sp. UBA937 | reverse complement strand
CTGAAGTTTTGCAATTTCCTCGTTTTACATTATTTTTATATACTTTTCGGGGAAATTACTGTAAAATCTTTGTATGGGATTAATGCGAAAACTAAAGCAATGGGTTACTAAAGGATTCAGATTTTTCAGCGGAAAGACCCTGAAAATATTTCCCCGTCTTTCCAAGTCTCCTTTGTCTTTCGGTGACAGAATCTTGGCGGATGCGCTTATGTTGGCGGAAATTCCTTCCCCTTCGCGCATGGAAGAGTTACGCGCTCAGTTTGTCCTGGACCGTTTGAACAATTTGGGAGTAGACAGCAGCATCGATAAGGAAGGCAATATTTTCGTCCATTTGTATTCCGTGGAACCGTCGGGAAAAGGCGCCCTTCTTTTTTTTACGGATTTGGGAACAAACCGCTGGCATTCGGTAAACAGTCTTTCTCACCTGGATGCGGCAAATGCGAAGGGGGCGGGCTTAGCGGATGTTTTGGGAACCGCATCCCTTCTTTATCTGATTGAGGGGATTCTTTCCGGAAGAATAGCCTGTAACACAGATATTATGTTTTTATTTTCGGCTCACGCGTTTGATGATCCGAAAACCGACTCCTTTGATTTTATTCTGAATCATGATACAGAACGGCTTTCGGCGGCTTTCGGCGTTCAGGGTTTTTCTCTTGGAAGCATTATCAATAAGCCTCAGGGGAATTATCAGCTGGAAATAAAGATTGTTTCTCCGTCTCAAAATGATGAAGAAGATACTTCCAAAAAGAAAACCGCTTCCGCCGCTCAGCCTTCCGATAACCAGGTGATAGATGTTCTTCTTAACATCGCGAAAAATCTTTCTGGTTTGGATTTGGGCTACGATAACGCGACTCATTGTCACATAAGACAGATTGAAGGCGGGGCCAGTTTCGGTTCGGTTTCTTCCGAAGGAAGGATCGATGTAGAAATTGATTCTGATGACGCAAAATCCCTTGATAACGCTTTGAAAGCGGTTGAAGCTGTGCTTGATGCCGTCCGTAAGGAAACGGAATGTTCTATCGAAATGAAAATCTTGTCGCATATTCCCGCGGGCATCTCTCTTGTCAGTGAAAAACTTATCAACAATGTAATTAACATTATGAAGGATATTCATATCAAAGTTACAGAGAACAACGGCGCCGACCCCGCGTCGTTTCTTTTAAACAATGGTATTCCGGCTTTAAGTCTTGGCGTCGCAAAAGGCAGGGTAGGATTGGAGTATGATGTAGTTGACATTGCGTCGGTAGAAAAAGGCAGGCAGCTTCTGGAAAACATTATCGGAAAATTGTTTAAGGAGTAACTATGATTAACACTGATAATTCAATTTTGGAACGTACCTGGCATCATTCCCGCTTTTCGGATATTAACCGTCTTGTTGCCTTAAAAGAAAAAAAAGGATTGAAAATTTCTTTGGCGTTTCCGACACTGAACGAAGAAAAAACCATCGGGAAAGAAATTCTTGTTATACGCACCGAACTGGTTGAACGCTATCCTTTAGTTGATGAAATCGCCGTTATCGATTCATCATCCACTGATGATACGTGCAAGGTTGCGGAACGTTTCGGCGCAAAGGTTTTTGTATCAAAGAACATTTTGCCGAAATATGGAACATACCGCGGCAAGGGCGAAAATCTCTGGAAAAGCCTCTATGCCCTGGAAGGAGATATTATCGTTTGGGTTGACGCGGATATTTCTAATATTTCACCGAAATTTGTATACGGCCTTATCGGTCCTCTTTTGGAAGATAGTCAAATCGGCTATGTGAAAGCATTTTACGAAAGACCGATCCGCCTGCGGGAAGGTATTGCTCCTTCCGGCGGCGGCAGGGTTACCGAGATTTTGGTACGCCCCCTCTTCTCGCTTTTTTATCCGGAACTCGCAAGGCTGATTCAGCCTTTATCCGGCGAATATGCGGGCCGCCGTTCTCTTTTGGAAAAACTTTCTTTCTCCGTAGGTTACGGCGTTGAGCTTGGGCACCTTATCGATATCGCGGAGCTTTTCGGCGTAGACGTACTTGCCCAGGTCGATTTGGATTTGCGGATTCATCGTAATCAAAGCACCGGCTCTTTGGGGAAAATGTCCTTTGGTATTCTCAATTCATTTCTGTCCAGAATAGAAAAATACAAAAATATTTCGATTAGGGAAGGACCGGAAAAATTTCATATTTCGCTGGAAACTGAAAAAGAGGAGCACAAAGTTGTGACCACTGAAATCTCCGCAATTGAGCGCCCTCCCATAACAGAGATTGCAGAGTACATGGAAAAGTTTCATTCAAATAGCAAGTGATAACAACAAACCGCTAAAGAAAAACGGGAAGGCAGAAAAGCGGAAAGAAAAATATGTTTCCTTTTCGCATGAGCTTGTTGCAAAACTCGG
>DBDH01000068.1:0-2295 GCA_002293455.1 Treponema sp. UBA937 | reverse complement strand
ACTGAAGTTTTGCAATTTCCTCGCTTTTCTCATTGTTTTTTGGATTACCACTTTCCCGAAGCACCGCCGCCGCCGAAACTTCCGCCGCCGCCGGAAAATCCTCCTCCTCCGGAAGATCCGCCGCCGAAACCGCTGCCGCCGGAAAGTCCTCCGCCGATAGACGGACCGCGCGGGCCCTGGTAATTTCTTCTTTTGGATTTGCTCGTTGTGCCGAGTCCAATAATTATTATGAACCAGATGATAAAGAATATAACTGGAATTGTTACCGGTTCCGAATCATTCCCAGGATTTTTTACCGACTCTGTTACAATGTCCGCGTTGTCTGTGGCAATGCCGACAATGTTTCTGCTTCCCTCAATAATTCCCTGTCCAAAGTTCCCCCTTTGAAATTGGGGAACAATAACATTTCGGATTATGAGGCCGCTTTTCATATCGGTAAGAAGGCCTTCCAGCCCGTAACCAACTTCAATCCTGATCGAACGGTCATCCATTACAACGATGAGAAGAATGCCGTTATCCTTATCTGCCTCTCCCAGTTTCCATTGTTCAGCGGTCCGGAAAGAAAAAGATTCAAGAGAATCTCCATCAAGAGAAGGAAGCGTCAGGACCGCAAGCTGTACGCCGGTCTGCGAGTCTACTGAATTCAAAAAATCCTGCAACGCAAGTTTTTCCTGACTGTTTAGAATCCCCGCAAGATCGTTCACAGGACCCGCTAAAGGCGGAACATCCAAAGAAAAAACCGGAACACCGGCAATCAGCAAAATAGTAAAAAAACTTAAGATTATTTTTTTCATGCTGTCCCCTCAATCCAAAATGATAAGACCATCAGGCAGTTCGTTGATATCATCTTTCTTTACAGGAAAATGAGTTTCCAAAATATCCCCGCAGGATGATACGCAGGATAAAAGTGATTCCGCCAATTCCTTCCTGCGGATTCCGTCGGCCAGTTCCTGCGCCAGCGCGTCAAGATCGTTCTGTGCGATTTTTTCCAATATGCCTTTATCGGCTACGATGCATACTTCATGTTCCATCAACGAAATAAAGAGGAGCATTCCGTTGTGATCTTTTGTCGCGTATATTCCGCTTTCGACAAAATGCCGCAGCGCTCTTTGATAGACCGCCGTCTGCCTCACCTTCCTTGGGATGATGATTCTATCTACCGCGGAAATGTTTGTCAGCAAATACGCGGCGGCGATTGCGATAAAAGCACAAAACCCATACAAACCGATTACCTGCCAGCCCGCGGTATCCCAGAAAAGTGTATCAATCAGGGAAATGACCGGATTGTAAAAGAAAAGCATGATAAGAAAAACCAATGCCCCGAACACGACGGAAACAATCAATTCATAAAAAGCGTAATCGTGGCTTTCTCCGGTAACTGCCAACGCGATTTCTCCGGAAGTTTTTTGTTCGGCCTTTTTTACCGCCTCCCGGATATGTTCCATATCATCATTTGTAAGATGCATCTTTAAAAGTGATTTTGCGGCTTTCATTAAAATTCTACCCTTGGCGCGGTCTGCGCGGATTCATCGGCGGCAAAATAGGCTTTTTGATCAAAGCCTGATATGCTGGCAATAATGCTTGCCGGAAACATTCTGATCATCGAATTGTATTCCCGGACCGCTTCATTAAAACGCCGGCGTTCAACGGCTATCCGGTTTTCACTTCCTTCAAGCTGATCCTGCAAAGCCATGAAATTTTCATTTGCTTTAAGATCCGGATAGTTTTCTGTTACAACCAAAAGCCGCTGGAGCGCCGAACCAAGTTCGTTCTGGGCCTGCTGAAAGCGGCTGAACGCTTCCGGGTCGTTAAGAACCTCATCCGAAATATTCATGACGCCGCCGGCTTTTGCCCTGGCTTCCGTAACTTGTGTCAGAACGCCGCTTTCATGGGCGGCATAACCCCGCACAGTCGCCACGAGATTGGGAATTAAATCAAAACGCCGCTGATAGACATTTTGCACCTGGCCCCATTGCGCCTCGACGCTTTCTTCGGCCTGAACCATCTTGTTATAATTCCCTGAACAGAATGAAACGATTATCACTACAAGGACAATAAATCCAATTCCCGCAAATAATAAGTTTCGGCTGCCATTTTTCATAAAATAAAACCTCCATACATACGCTTACTAAAGCAGTACCTAAAAATATAATTATACGAGCTTGTTGCAAAACTCGGTTAGTTTTGCCCAAGCTCCTGCATTTTCTCGCCTAAAGGCTGCGAAACATGCATTTTTTAAAGGTTGCTGTTGCAAAATCTGGAGTTTTGCAACAGCCTCATTTGATAGCTTTTTTT
>DBDH01000088.1:4201-24157 GCA_002293455.1 Treponema sp. UBA937 | reverse complement strand
GTATTTAATCAGTGTTGCCTTAGGTTCTTTTACATGAATTTCAAATGCATCATTTAATGCGTCTATGGCTGAGAACCACATTTTATGATTTTTCAATGCTTCAAGCTCTCGATCAATATCCTCTCCCAATGGTCGATATCTAAAAAGACTTCTTGGCGCTTTGAGAGTATAATGGACTGCTAAATTGTCTCGTTGATTTTGAATTAAAGGTGTCACCTCACAACTATGATTTATATTGAAGAGCAAACGCCAGATATAGTCCATAAGCTCTATATGAGTTTTTCCTAATGATTTCATCACTTCTTCTTACCCTTCCCCACAAACAGCTCCCCGCTCATCTTTTGATACAACTCAAACAAAAACGCAACACGCTGAGCGTCCTCGGTAAAAGAGCGTCCATAAGCGGCTTCTACCGCTTTATCAAGTTTCTGATGGGCTTTTACTAATTCCGGTATCATGGTATTGCTGTCGTAAAGTGTTGCAAGAGATAAATTAGGGTATTTCTTCCGCGCATCAAGTACAATCTGTGCTGCCGCTTCTATAGCTTCTTTTTGTTTATCAGTTGGAGACGGCCACGGATAATTGTTGTAGACGATAGAAGCAGAGTAACGGTAATCGCTTTTTAATCTTCCGCATACATACCGAACCCACGCCATGTGCATTGAAGATGTTACGATGCCGAATTCATAAAGAGCTGCGTTGGGGATTACCAATGTCGAATCTCCGGCAATTACATCTTTTCCTAAAAATCCAATAGGAATATATTTTCTCCGTTCAGAAGAAACACGCGGAATTAAAAGATAATCCGTTTCTGGTTGACGGATTTCTCCAAACAGAGCAGGGAACTCTGCCAATTTTCTCGTCGCTTCGCGGTCGCTTGCCATTCTTGCTTCACGCACATTTTTTATCCGGGTCATTATTGCTTTTGATTTTTCATACTTCGTCGGAGATATGTCTTTCAGCCAAATACAATATCGTGGAATATTATTGATAAATTCATCAGCGCCCATAAAAGGCAAAATCAATTCTTCTATTTCGGGATTTTCGGCAATCAATGTTTTTCTTTCTTCCGCATTGAGTGAAAAATACCCTCTGTCGTTCGGCATATTGCCAAACACCATTTCAGATACAGTACATATCGGTTTATTCCGTTTCTGAATAAACAAGAGCGGAGCGTCAATCAAATACGCGTTTATTTGATTGACCGATGTTTCCTTTGGTTCGCCGGTAACTGCCGCGTATTGATAAATCTTTTTTGTACTCCTGTCCGAAAGACTAAAACCGATTATCACGCAATATACCGCCGCCTTGCCCCGCGCTTCATTACTCCACTTGAAAGTCTGATGGGCAAAGTTTATTTTTATCCCGTATTTGTGCATCAGTTCGGGCCAGAGAATGGGAACCTGTTCACCCTGACAAATGCTGTTAGTCGAAACAAACGCGGCTTCAATATCGGTCCCCTGAATATACCGCGCCGCTTTTTGATACCAGCAGGTAACATAATCAAGATTACTGTTATCCTTCATTCTCTCAAACACGGTGTTGACTTCCGCTTTCTGTTCTTTGCTCATTACCCGTGCGCCCAAAAACGGCGGATTGCCCAGAATATAACTTAATTCCGTTTTCGGGATAACATGTTCCCAATCAAGTGCGAGGGCATTTGCGCAATAAATAGAAGCGGAGGCAATAAGCGGAATGCGGGTAAAATACATGCCGAAGCGTTCCCTCACCATCATGTTCATTTGATGATCTACAAGCCACAAAGCAACCTGCGCTATCTGTGCCGGGAACTCCTCAATTTCAATTCCGTAAAATTGATTTACATTCACTTTTATTTCATGGTCAATGTCCAGTACCCGATCATCGCCAAGAAGAATTTCCAAAACTTCCAATTCCAAAAAACGCAGTTCTCGATAACTGATAACTAAAAAGTTTCCGCAGCCGCAGGCGGGATCAAGAAACTTGAGCGAAGCCAGTTTATCATGAAACTTTTTCAACCGTTCCTTTCGCAATGCGGGGGAGAATTTTTTTATCTTGTTAAATTCTTCCCGTAAATCATCAAGAAAGAGCGGCCGGATAAGTTTAAGAATATTTTCTTCGCTTGTGTAATGCGCGCCAATATCGTGACGTTCAGTGTCGTTCATGACACTCTGAAACATCGCGCCGAAAATCGCCGGAGATATTTTGCTCCAATCGAGCGTACAGCATTCAATGATGGTATCGCGCATGGGTCGGTCAAAATCGGCGGTCTCTATGGGTTCCTCAAAAAGATGTCCGTTGATGTATGGAAATTGATTTAACTGCTCATCAATTGTGGTCAGGCGTTTTTCTTTCGGCTTGTTCAATACCTCAAATATTTTTTGCAGATGAAGCGCAAGATCACTTCCGTCTTCATTTGTCCGCTCAAAAATGTATTTGTTGAGCAAGTTGGGCGGTTCAAAAATGCCTGTGTCATCGGCGAATAAACAGAACATTAAGCGGAGAACATTAAGCGGACAAGATAGAGTTTAAGCTGATGCCCCGAATATCCGGTTTCTTTTAAGCGGGTATAGAGTTTGCCCATTTTTTCAGCGGCTTCGATATTCACCGGATCCCACTGTTTGAAATAACCGGCATCCTTGTAACCTGCTAAATCTCCAAACAGTTCTACATTGGCAGGCATCTCATCAAGCCGAAACTGATAACACTTTGCGTCATCTTCCAAATCGTAATACTGAAAATTGAGAAAGTCACAAGTAAGTATACCTTTAGGAATATCCTTTTGCGGCAGAGATAAAGCATACGCTTTTGCCTGTTCATACGCCTTGTTCAAATCCTTGCCGGGAGTTTTCATCTCGATGATGATATGCCCTTTCCAAAACAGGTCGATATAACCGCGTTCATGTTCTCCCAAACGCACTTCATGCTCAAAGAGAGCAGCTTTTTTCCGCTCTACGCCGAAGATATTGAGAAAGCCGGTTTCAAATGTCTGCGCCTCGGCTTTTTCCCTGACAGTTTGACTGTCCTTCCATTCAAGCACAAAAGCCGCGGCTCTGGTTTTTATCTCGTTCCATGATAAAGGCATGGGTTGATTATAACATGAGGTCAACGATTTTACTATCGTTGTTTTTTGCGTCAATATTATAATTCAGGCGGGGTAATAATTTCGATAGGAATGCAATTATGAATTGTATTTATTAAAGCAACCATTCGGCGTGTCTTTATTTTTACAAGGTGAGTAAAATTCCAACTTAATAATATACCTATTTGGTTAACTGATGCTAAAGCTGTATGTAAAGCATCATCAAAATATTTCTCTGGGAAAATTTCATTTTCTAGATACGCTGTTGCTAAACCTCTCACTTCATCTGTTGTAGATAATGATGTAAAATCAACGACTTTACTGAGCATGTTATCTTGTAATGGCTGAGTTGCTCCTTTTATTTCATCAATGACCAATTCTGAAATGAAAACATTATAATCATCGATATTTCTCCAGAATTGCTGTGTTTGGGTCATTCTTTCAGGAGTTCGGCTATCAAATAATGCACTTACTACGGTAGTATCTAAATAAATTTTAGTTTTCAATGGCTGCTGTCCGTAACTTTGTTTTTGCATAGGCTTTCACCGCTCTCAAAATATGGATTTCCATCATCATATTATCGAAAGGGAATTCCTTATGGGCTTCGTTTTCAAATTTCCGCATCACCTCTGCAGGAACAGCCATTTCTTCGCCAAAAGATTGATAATCAAACATCACATTTTCCATAAATCACCTCTTGTTGTGCAGTATAACATAATAGGCGGGAAAAATGAAGCATGAGGTCTACGATTTTGCTATCGTCGTTTCTGCATTGCTCGATTCCAACAATTTTGCTCTGTCGCCATCCACACAAATCATTGCGCATACTTCACACCGCGGCTATTTATCCAATACATTATATAACAGGAGTTGAACCATGCGGTATAGAGATACGGGGATCGTTGAATTACGTCAGACTGCGGAAAATTATTGGACAGCAAAATATCAGGGGAATTATGGGTTGTACACAATAAAGATCACTACTGACGGAACACAAACTGTCGATTATGATTGTTCTTGTCCTAGTGGTGGTTATCCGTGTAAGCATATCCCCATGATCGAAAAAGCCATTGCTGAAAGGATTGCTCAAAATAAAAAAAATGAAAAACATAACGAACCTAACATTGAAGAACTTATTAAGAATATTTCTCATGATGAACTTCGATCCTTTATCATTAATCAAACAAAATATATACCTGAATTGTTAGATGCTATTCTTCTTGAATTCGTTCCGCGGATAAATAACAAAAACAATTTTGCTTATACGGAAATTATTGGACGAGGTCTTGAGTCTGTTGAATTTGATAAGTACGATTATTGCTCTGGAAATATTTCGATTGATGTTCTTGATATGTGGATTCAAAAGGCTTGGAGTTGTGCCGGGCAGAAACAATATAATGATGCAATCCTCATCGCAAAAGCTTGCATCGAAGAATATGCTCAGTGGTTATATGAAAGCGAAGCGGATAACGGCTATGAGATTGATTCTAAATATCATTTTCAGCCTTTTAAGATACTATCGGAAACAGTACAAAAAAACGATGAACAAGATTTGCAGAATTATTGCCTTTCAGAAATGAAAAAAGAAAAATATTCCCGCAGTGCTTTCCGTGATTATTTTCAGCGCCTGCTTGAGGATTTGTCATATAGGCTTAATCCCGATTCCTTTCTTTCATTGCAAGACGAGCTGCTTTCCAATGTAGCAGACAAAGGGTCTTATCAGGCAAGAACGATACTACAGCATATCTATCAGAATTATGTTGTTGGAAATATCATTTTTTCGACTGATTTTATTGCACTATCTAAACTTGGAGAAGACTTGCGCGCTATATGTATATCCCAAAAATTTTGTATGTAAATTTGAAATTGAGTATTATATCCAGGGCCAATACTCGCATAAGCGTCGATAGGAACCATATTATCTCTTATATCTCTTTTTCTTGATCGTTTTGCCAAGGATATTACGGTTTGCTTTGGGTCAAGTTCAAGATCAGGGCTTGTTGGAATTAAATCTTTGCTTACCGAGAAAAAAGCGGCAAAATTTTCTTTATCCGCAAGTAACCATGATTCAACTTCATGTACGGCAACTCTGAATAATAACTGTTCAGAACGCTGATCTGTCAACCAATTTGCGATCAAAGACGGAGCGCACTCTCTATTATCAAGATCAGTTATCACAAAATAATGACCATACTGTGCTGCGTTGTTATATGCGTTAATATGTTTCTTTATCTTTGCGTTGCCCTTACAATGTATTGCTTTATATTCAGTAATATGCTTTGGAAATAATTCATACATCTTGAGCATAATCTGATGAGTTATTTCATCTTCATATACAGAAGTACAATAAATCATTCGAACGGTAACCATCCTTCTCTTATTTCGGGACGCGTAAAAGGAAAAATTGCTTCTGCCGGAGTTAACCCGCCTTCTAATAATGACGCAATATCTTTACGATCTTTTGCAAGAATTGCTTTAGTTCCTTCACTTTCCGGTTGCAGCATAAGAATCTCGGAAAGCGAGATGCCTTTGTGTGACAACAGTTCTGCACTATGTGTAGTAATAATTAACTGTCTCTTTTTTGAACGAAGAATGGAATAAAACAATTCCGGTAATTGTTCCACTATTGCAGCATGAAGTGACAATTCAGGTTCTTCAAGCAATAAAATCCCTTTTCCGGCAAAAAGAGACCAGAGCAATCCAATAAGGCGCAAAGTTCCATCAGAAAGCTGTGTTTCAGTTTGTTTCCCTCCATTCGGCCGCCAGTGTTCATAGGTTACTTCAAGATGAGGTTGTCCGATATCATCGTCAATATATTTTAAATCCTTTAATTGAGGAACTGCCTTTTGTAACACTTTTTGAATTTTTGATAGACGGGAATTGCGTGTATCTTTGGGGGTTTTTGCAACAGTCCGTAAAAAACCTTTTCCAAAAGGATCTTCCGGCAAGTCAGGTCCGGAAAAGGCTTCTGGAAATTTTAATAATTGCGGAACCAAGTGCATGTATTGAATTGACGCAAGAAAATCAACAATGTTTCTGAATTCTTTGTTCATGGTTATCTGTTCTATGTATGTCTGGGTTAGACGGTCTTTGTCATCTTCATCCATTTTATCAGGACGAGAAATGCAAACCTGTCCATTTTTCAACATTATCTCTTTATTAATAATTGAGCTTCGATTCCCCCTTGTTTCCTGCGTTAGTGATAATGTGTATTTCCATTCGGTATTATCATCATCAACAAATTCCAGTTCAATCGTTATGAGGGGATCTTTGCGTGCAGAGAGACAGCGAATTTTTGAAATCCCTCCACGTTGTGAAATGGCATTCTGTAAACCGCCTCCGTGTTTTACAATATCCCGCATAAAACGAAGAGCATCAAGAAAATTGGATTTTCCCGACGCGTTAGCGCCAACAATAAACAGCCTATTATTAAGTTCACATTGCAGCGAACGAAAGTTTTTCCAATTCCCAAGAGAAATACTTTTTAACCTCATGATCTTTTACAACTCCATATAAAACAAACCACATAAAAATGTTACTATAAACAAATCCATTTATCAACGATTTTCTTGAATTTTATCATCTGTCAATGCCCATATTGCTTTCATATTCATAATAACACTTCCGTAAAATTATATCGGATTTTCATTAACATCATGTGTGCAGTTTACGTTTTTATCTCGTTCCACAATAAAGGCATAAGTCGATTATAGCATGATTTTTACCGTTTTAGTATCATTGTTTTTATATTGATTAAACGATGCGGTTTTTTCTCCCAATTTCATCCCTTTATGTCTCTCAAAGATGCGATATTTTCACCGGAGTATAACTGATTTTTAATGATATTTATGTCAATATTATTCAAAAATTTTTGATTTTTCTTGACATAAATATCAAATTCTTTGATAATTTAGACAAACAGAGGAAGATTTGGTATGAAACGCAATATAATAAAAGATTTACTTATTTGGAAAAATCGGACAAAAGATAGAATGCCGCTTTTACTTTACGGTGCAAGACAGGTCGGCAAAACATACATTTTACGTGAATTTGGCCGGCAGTTCTACAAAAATACCGCATATATCAATCTCGAAACCAATCAGACGGTAAGTTCTTATTTTACTGAAAACATAGAGCCGGAGCGAATTATTCGTTTTCTGGAAACCGAAGTACATGAACGAATCACACCAGGTGAAACGTTAATCATATTAGATGAAATCCAAACTTGCGCGCGCGCGCTTACTTCTCTGAAATATTTTCGCGAAAAAGCGCCGGAATACCATATTGTCTGTGCCGGAAGTCTTTTGAGCGTTGCCATTAATCGTGAGGAATACTCGTTCCCGGTTGGTAATGTTGATGCTCTCACTTTGTTTCCGCTTGACTTTGAAGAATTCTTATGCGCGCTGGAAGAAGAAAAGCTCTGCGAGAATATCAAACATTCATTTCAACATAACGAAGCTCTCCCGCTTGCATTGCATGAAAGAGCTTTGGATTTATACAGACTCTACCTGATAATCGGAGGAATGCCGCGAGCCGTAATGGCGTACATAGAAAGCAGCAGTCTGCTTCCGGTACCTGATATACAGAACCGGATTATCAACGATTACATTGCGGATATGGCAAAATATGCTTCGTATGCAGAGAGCGTAAAAATTCGTGCGGCTTTTAATTCCATTCCTGTGCAGCTTGCAAAAGAAAACAAAAAGTTTCAGTATAAATTAGCGCAGCGTGGGGGAACAGCGGCAATCTTCGGTTCTGCTATAGACTGGCTGCACTTTGCGGGGATCGTGTTAAAATGCATCCGCATAGAACACGGATTGATGCCGATAGCGGTATACAGCGACTTATCCAGCTTCAAGTTATATATGAATGATGTTGGTCTGTTGACGATGAAAAGCGGCATGTCGCAGCAAACGGTTTTATCGTCCGGAATAATCGATAATACTTTCTTAGGGGCAATTGCGGAGAACTACGTTGCACAAGCCTTTACTGCCAATCATTACAATTTATACTATTGGACGAGCGGCGGCATCGCGGAAATCGATTATATTATGCAAAAAGGCGAAGAAATCATTCCCGTTGAGGTAAAAGCCGGGATACATACAAAATCAAAAAGCCTTGCACTGTTTATGGAAAAGTACAAGCCGGCCTACGCCATTCGGATTTCAGCCAGAAATTTTGGATTTAAAAACAATATCAAGTCCGTGCCTTTATACGCTGTATTTTGTATTTGATGAGCCTTTTACTCCACCCTCATCCCTGTATATCTATCAGAGACGCGGTGTTTTCGCCGGAGTATGAAGGGCGTTTTGCGTAAGGATTACCTTTAAGAAGCCTGACTTCGGTTCTTAATTCGGTCATTCGCTTGGAAAGCAGTTCCCGATTTCGCTTGGAGCGGACGGCGGCTTCGGTTTGGAGTTCTTGTAAAGCGGCTTTAAGGCTGGGAACATCGGATTCTCTTTGCGGGAAATTGGCTTTGTACATGGCTTCCAGCGGATCGATGACTTTTTGAATCGAAAAGATATTCGCCACGATTTTTTCCTCAAGTTCAACATGAGAAAGAATATCTTCCGCGCCGCCGCTTTCGATAACATCTTTTTGTTTATCCAAAACCGTAAGATATTCCCGAAATCGATCCCTTTGCTGGGAAAGAAGTTCTTTGAACCGCCTTAAAACCGCCACTCTCCGCGCGACTTCTTCGGATGAAATTTCTTCTTGTACGGGTGATTTTGCCAATGCCGCCATAAAAGCTCCTTACCCGGCTATATTCACACCGCCGGAAGGACGCGCCACAGATTCCGCCGAAGTTTTTGCAATAATTTCCGCCCAGGCGCTTCTTAAATCGTTCATAAGATTCCGAACGGCTTGAATCCGTTTTGCGTCCTGAGCAATATTGGCTTCCAGAAGTTCCTGGTTAAACCATGTATACAAAGAAAAAAGATTTCTTGATATTTCCCCACCCTGATCAAAATCCAGCGAGACCATCAATTCGGTAATAATTTCCTGAGTCTTCAGCACGGCTTTGCTGATCTTTTCGATTCTGCCGGGATCTTTTTTGCCGGAGGTATTCTTCATCAACAAATCGATAGCTTGATCCAACTGCTTGGCAGCTTCATCATACAGCATGATGATTAATTGCCCCTGACTGGCTGTTTTTATCCGCGTTTCTTTATAAGCGGATAATGCGTTACTGTATGCCAAAATGTCCCCCTCCATGACGCCCTATGGATGGGCATAAAATTATGCCTTGGTTTTCAGACGTTCTCATTCTTTAACATTATCGACAGTTAAAATTGAAGTATAACCCTTTTTAACAAAAAATGTGAAGGATGTGAGGACGCCATATCAGGGTTACTGCCGATTGCATGAGAAATCACTACTGTCCAAAACAAAAACCTCGAAAGCTAAAAATTGAAAGAAAACTGCAAGATCGGTTTAGGTTTCGGTCTGAGATGAGTAGTATTATATAACAACTCAAAGAGTGAAACGCGATGAGCGCGATCCAGATTTGCGTCATCACCGCGTTCTTGCTGTTTCCATTATCAGTTTCTCAAAACGAGATCTCGATATCTGCCCTAGGGTAACACTGATTTATGCATCGAGCATAAATCAGTGTTTACTTTATGAAACTGTCATTTTGCAGTAATTCGTTGTATTATAAGAATTACGAAAAATGACTTGGGCAGCGATGAGTAATGTCATCGAGACTTAATCAGCGCTGCCCTAGCATTTGTCCCAGAATCGTGTTATGTTTGTTCATGCCTATTTCCTTTTGTTACAACGAAATCGTGTAGTGACGTTTTCATTCTACTTGAGGATTTAGGCTTTTTCAATTCTTAATTTGGACAGTAGTGATATGGAAAATATCGTGCCGGAAAAACAGATTATTACAAAAACAATTCTGCTCGTCCTTTTCAGCGGTACCGGTAATACGCTCTATGTTGCGAAAATGATTCAGTCCGATTTTGCAAAACACGGATGCAGGGCGGATATTTTCGATGTAACATCAAACGATTTGAGTATCAATATTGATGATTACGATTTGATCGGTCTTGGATATCCTATCTATGCCTTTAACGCTCCAAAGATATTTCTGGACGCGGTAAGGAAAATGAATCTTCGGGAGAAAACGGTTTTTATTTTTAAAACATCAGGGGAACCGTCAGAGATCAATAATTCATCATCTCATGATGTAAAAAGGATTGCCGGGGGAAAAAATCTTTTGGGCGATTATCATTTTTTGATGCCTTATAATATTATTTTTCGATTCCCTGACAGTTTGGTTAAACAGATGCTTTTGTCCGCAAAAAATTACAGCGATGTTTTGGTATCAAATGTTCTGGAAGGGAAAAAATCTTTTGTAAGATACAATGTTTTAAATGTCGCCTTATCGTTTCTTTTTAAGATACAGCAGCTTGGCGCATTTTTGAACAGCAAGTTATATCATGTTGATGTATCAAAATGTACGCGTTGTTTAAAGTGCGTGAAAGAATGCCCCGCCGGAAATATTTCTTTTCGGAATAACGTTTTCCGTTTCGGCTTTTCCTGCCAGATGTGTATGCGCTGTTCTTATTACTGCCCAAGCGACGCAATCCGTATCGGGCTGCTGAATTTTTGGAGAGTGAACGGGCCTTTCAACTTTGAAGCTATTCTCAGCGATGACAATATCGAGCCGATATGTATCACGGAAAAATCGAAGGGCTTTTATCGTATCTTCAAAAAGTATTTTAGAAATATGGATATAATTCAAAGAGAGCATAAAGCGGAATTTTCTGAAAAACAGAATCTATAATTGAATTCAAAGGAGATAGTGTCACTGTTCCGCAGTGACTTCGATATACTTCGCCGCTTGTGCGGCTTATAAATTAGGAGATAAACGATGGAAAAATCAAAAGTGTATTTTACGGACATGCGCTGTAAAATGGGAACAAGTCTGCTGGAAAAAATGGATAAATTATTGGACAAGGCGGGGATAAACCAAATCGATTTCAAGGGAAAGTATGTTGCCATAAAAATTCATTTTGGAGAACCGGGCAATTTGGCTTTCCTGCGGCCCAATTTTGCCAAGACTATGGCCGATAAAATTAAAGCTCTTGGCGGCAAGCCTTTCTTAACTGACTGTAACACGCTTTATGTCGGCAGAAGAAATAACGCGTTGGTTCATCTCGATGCCGCAATGGAAAACGGTTATTCGCCATTATCTACCGGCTGCCAAAATATTATCGCCGACGGAATCAAAGGGATGGATGATATTGAAGTTCCGGTAAACGGCGGCGTGTATTGCAAGACGGCAAAAATCGGCCGGGCGGTTATGGACGCCGATATTATCATTTCACTGAATCACTTTAAAGGCCATGAAGGAACCGGTTTCGGCGGAGCCATCAAAAATCTGGGAATGGGCTGCGGAAGCCGCGCGGGAAAAATGATCATGCACAATGAAGGAAAACCCGAAGTTGATCAATCCTTGTGTACCGGATGTAAAACTTGCGCAAAGTACTGCGCCCAAGACGCGATCAGTTTCGGCGCGGACAAAAAAGCTTTTATTGACCATAACAAATGTGTCGGCTGCGGACGCTGTATCGCAAGCTGCAATTTCCACGCAATCGCGAATAATTCGGGTTCCAGTGACGAACTGCTTAATTACAAGATGGTAGAATACACAAAAGCGGTTATCGACGGAAGACCTCATTTTCATTGTACCGTAGTGAATCAGGTTTCGCCATATTGCGATTGCCATAACGAAAGCGATGCCGCGGTTGTTCCCGACATTGGAATTTTTGCCGGTTTTGATCCTGTTGCGCTTGACAAAGCCTGTATCGACGCAGTGAACAATGCTCCCGCAATTCAAACCAGTATTTTGTCTGAGCGCGAGCAAAAAACGAATGATCACTTTACGAACATTCATCCGACAACCGATTGGCGCGGGCAAATCAGCCATGCTGAAAAAATCGGCCTGGGTTCCGGCGATTACGAACTGATTACAATGAAGTAAGAAAGGTATGCTCTATTCGTTATGGTACGATTCACCGCTGGGGCGGCTTCTATTGGCAAGTAAAGAAAATCGTCTTGCCGGACTGTGGATGGAAGGTCAAAAATATTTCGGCGGCTCCTTTACGGAAGAAATGACAGAAAAGCCGGATTTACCGCTTTTCTCCGCCGCGCGGACCTGGCTTGACGATTACTTTTCCGGCAAGAAACCGGACATTTTCGCCCTGCCGCTTTTCCTTGAAGGCAGCGAGTTCCGCAAGGACGTGTGGGGTATCCTTTGCCGCATTCCTTACGGAAATGTTGCATCTTATGGAGAAATCGCAAGAATCATGGCAGAACGGATGAAAAGAAAAAGCATGTCCAGCCAGGCGGTAGGCGGAGCTGTGGGGCATAATCCTATTTCGATTATTATTCCCTGCCACCGCGTTGTAGGAACAAAGGGCAGCCTTACAGGATACGCCGGCGGCATTGACAAAAAAATCAAACTGCTTGAACATGAAGGCGTGGATGTATCTAATCTTGCGAAACAAATTGAGGAACATGATAACAAACAAATCAATTGACGCCTTCCGTGAAACAAAACGCATATTAATCCGTGAAAAGGATTTCATGTATCTTCTGCCCCATCCTGCTTTAAAACATTGGATTTCCAATTATACAATCACCTTTCCCGGCAACGGACTTTTATCCGACGACTACACAGTAATTCCGCACGGAAGCGCAACTTTGGTTTTTTTATGCGACGGAGAACGCATTTCAAGTACATTCTTTGGTCCCGCGGTACAGCCTGCCTGTGTCGGAAAATCCGCGAATCAGGCGAAGATGATATTCATCATCGAGTTTCAGCCGGCGGGATTTTTTGCTTTCAGCGAAATGCCGCAAAAAGAATTAACCAATCATGTGCTCCCTTTTGAAATGATGAACCCGGTTCTGAACAGACTCTTGACGCGGCACATTGAAAGCGCGAAGGATATTCACGGACTCATTACCGAAGCAGACCGCTTGTTTTTTGCCTGTCTTAAAGACACATCGTACCAGAGCGGATTTTCTTTAGCGAGAGAGATGATCATCAAAAGCGGCGGCATTATCTCAACAAAAGAACTTCTGCGGAATGTTTATTACAGTGAACGGCATATCGGCCGCATCTTTGATAAATACATGGGAATGAATATCAAACTTTTTTCAAGATTGGTCCGCGTGAATAAAGCTGCCCGGCTTCTGCATCGCCCCGGATTCAGTATGACACAGATTTTCCTGCAATGCAGGTTTTACGACATGCCCCACTTTGTCCACGACTTTAAGTCCATCTGCGGCATCACTCCGCAAACATACCGGAACAACATGTCCGATTTTTACAACGAAATCGCCAAGTTTTAGGATATCGTTACAACTTCAATTCCTGCAATTTCAGAAAAATGTTTGTCAAACGTTGCAACAGAAAGATTATGAACACGGGCGCAAGCGGCAATCCATATATCATTTTCGGGAATGGGTTTGCCAATTCTTTTTAACCCGATCTTAATTTCGGCATAAGCCATGCAAATATCGTCATCTATCGGGATAATCTCCATGCAGGATAAAGCTTCCCGGAATTTGCTAAAATTGACTTCTCGTTTTGAAGAATTAGCGGCGGCATAATACAATTCACCAACAACAATACTTGAAGTGAAATATTTTTCTATCTTTTGTACAAGAGCAATTGCGGCAGAGTTTCTATCTAATAGTTTTGTTATGACATTGGTGTCAAGGAGACTACCAATCATCTTGTGTTACCTTTTCAGTGTCCAGAAGAGCGTCTTCTATTTCGAGATAGTCTTCATGGGAAATACTTCCCGCAAGGTTCAAGAGGCGTTCCCTTTGAGAAACCAGAGACAGATGCGAATCAAGAATGGTTATTATCGCCGCTTGATTAATTTCAGCAACAACGGGACTTTCCGGAATAAAGACGCGTCCATCGTAATACGCTTTTACTGCTGTCATCTTTACCTTCTCCTATTGTGTCATCGAAAGACTGTACTGCTGCTTTTTACTAGTATATAATTAACACTAAGCAATAATCAACATCCCCGCCGCAAACATACCGGAACAACATGTCCGATTTTTACAACGAGATCGCCAAGTTCTGATATATACTGAACGTATGTAGGGTAAACCTTAAATTACTTTTCAGGAGCGATACCATGCAGTATCAAGGTACACTGATTGCCGTTTCCAATATGGAAAAGGCAAAATATTTTTACGAAACCGTCATGGAACAAAAAATCATGATGGACTTGGGAACACATGTTGCGTTTGACAGCGGTCTGTCTCTGCAATACGGTTACGCGGAACTCGTCGGCGCGGAGCTGCCCATGAGCAAACGGCCAAATAACTTCCAATTGTATTTTGAAGTTGAAGATTTAAACGCTTGGGAAAAAAAGATAAAAGCGGTGGAAGGCATAGAGTTTATTCATGATCCCAAAGAATACCCCTGGGGACAGCGGGTTATGCGCTTTTACGACCATGACGAATACATCGTTGAAGTTTCAGAAAGTATGGCTTGTGTGGCGAAACGATTCCTCGCGCAAGGAATGAGCGCAGAGGAAACAGCAGAACGCACGCAGTTCCCCATCGAGTTCATTGAAAGTCTTATGTAACAAGACTATTGCCTTTTACATTGGCCTAATTGAACAGCCGGTTTTGTCTTGCCGTGAAAATCGCTGCCGCGGGTTTCTTCCAGTTTGTGCCGTACAGCTTTCCCGTGAAACCACTCGGCAACGGCGCGGGTATGGTGACTGCTGTACACTTCAAGTCCATCGAGTCCCAGGGGAATAAGTTCTTCTATCAATTCTAATTTTTTGTGAAGGCTTGCTCCCGGATGGGCCAAAACAGCCTTCCCGTGGTTTTGATGTATCACATCAATGGCAGTCTGCATGTCAGGATAGTTCATGGGAACAAAACAAGGTTTTCCTTGAGAACACCAATCCAAATAAAAATTAACATAGGGATTATCACTTCGGTACCCGCCTTTTCTGTAAGGACGCAGAAGTTCATGATTTTGATAGGCTTCACTTTTTAAGAGAACTTCCGCGAATATTTTGGGAGACCATTGTTCCGGCCAATAGCTTCCGGAAGTAAGCTGATTAAGCTCCTCTTCTTTTACATGAAATCCCAGTTTATTGATTAACCCGAAACGCTTCACGGAAGTATACACACATTGCCTGCGGATACGTTTCTCAATTTCTTTAAAATCAGGACTGGTGTAGTCTATTTCGTAGCCTAGTACGTGAAAAATCATGCCATGATACATACAATCAATTTCGATGGCGGGAACGCAGTGAATATGCAGTTCATCGGCCTCATGCATGACTTCCTCAATGCCTGCTACACTGTTATGATCGGAAATGGCCATGGAATGAATGCCTTTTTCGGCACACATACGTACCAACTCCGAAGGAGTAAATTCGCCGTCATCGCTGTAACAGGAATGGATATGGAAATCTACAGAGTTATGCATATAGTTAACCTCTTTGTTTATGCTTATTTCGATAAATCATGTACACCATCGCTGTCATGACCATCAGAATTATTATCAAGTAGTAAGGAAAAAGCATATAACCGATGAATCGGCCCAAAAGTCCAAAAAGAGGCGGCATACACGTAGTTCCTATGTAGGCGCTCGCCATCTGTACGCCCATCATGGCCTGGGAAGCGTCTTTGCCGAAAGTATTCGGTGTTTCATGCAGCATACTTGGGAAAATTGGAGCGCATCCCAAACCGATAAGAAAAAGTCCCGCCAAAAGGATATTCCCGGAAAAAGGCAAAAAAAGAATGATGATGCCGAGCCCGATGCAGGCTTGACCCAAACGGATCATGTATTTCGGCGTTAATTTCATAGCCAAAAAACCGGAAAGCATCCTCCCCAAAGTGATGCCGAAGAAATACAGGGCTATCCATCCGGCGGCAATTTCCGCATCAATATTCCGAACGAGGACCAAATACGTGCTGCCCCACAATCCGACAGTGGATTCCACAGCGCAATAACAGAAGAACGAAACGAGCGTAACTTTTGCCCGGGGTAATTTCAGCAGCCGCGGCAATGTAAGCGAAGATTTTCCTTTATCTTCTTTGCCAAGCGGTAAAGCTCCTTGCGCGCGTTTCCAAAGAGGAAGCGAAATGAGAAGGATCAGCACTAAAACAGCCTGAATAATGCTGACGGCGCGGTAACCCGTTGACCACAGACCGGTACGCCTAAGAAAAAACGCAAGAATAAGCGGCCCTGTTGAAGCGCCGACTCCCCAAAAACTGTGAAGCCAGCTCATATGCGCGGCTTTATAATGCAAAGCGACAAAATTATTCAAAGCGGCATCAATGGAACCGGCTCCAAGTCCCAGCGGTACGGCAAAAAGACACAATACCGGAAAGGAAACGGAATAGGATATCCCCAACAACGCGGCGGCAGTCATGGCAGCACTGACAATCGTCACCGAAGCCGTTCCAAAACGGGTTATCAATCGATTGCTGTTTAAACTCGATACGATTGTCCCAAAAGCGATAATCATGGAAGCGATTCCGGCATTTGAAATCGGAACGCCGAATCCTTTGTACATGGTAGGCCACGCACTGCCCAAAAGGGAATCGGGCAGCCCAAGACTGATGAACGCGGCATAAATAATGACTAGCAAAACGGTCATACTTTTAGTTATTTCTCCCTTCCCTTTTATAGATATAAAGCAAGACTCGCTATCAGCATAGTGAAAAACACGCGAAAAAAACAGAGGGCATATCCCAAATAGAGGAACGAATACTTTATCGAGCTCATTGCAAGATTCCAGTTTCCGCAAGAGTTTCAGGTTTGACAAATTCTGTCGCAATTTGTTGTTAAATTTAGTATAATGAAGTATATTTAGTGGTGTTGAATAAAGTAAGATGATTATCAGCATATAGTTTGCTGAACATCAAGAAAACGCAGGACAATTGATCCTGGAGGAGAAAAGTATGCAAAGGAAACTGACAAAAGGGTCACTGTTATTCCCATTAACGATAGTTTTGCTTGCCGGTATTTTAACATCTTGTACCGATTTTTTTACCACTTCCTGGGGGGAATGGGCCGCAAGGGACAAGTCAACGTTGGTAAAAAATGTTACGTCGGATAACATTGACGAATTAATGGCTACGGCAGCGAACGATAAGGAAATGCAGGTTATTATCATGAATAACTTGGTTGACGCGGTGAGCAAAGAAGAAAACCCGGATAAAAAGAAAAAACTTCAGAATGCCGGTGTTGAACTTGCGCTTTCCACTACCAATATTATGGACACGGTACTCGGGTCTGTAGGGGAGCTTACCAGCCTTATGGATGGCGGTGACGGCGGGGAGGTGGATACCGACGAAGTTATCACCTATGTTACCGATATTCTTAATTCTATGAGTAATCTTCAGGGGAGCACTGATAACCTGTCCGCAATGATCAACATCGAGGATATCGACAATCTTGTTGATGAAAACAATGCGATGAATATGGCCTTGACTTCTGTGTTGCTGCTTTGTGCCGAAGTGCAGTCGGTTGCCTCAGAAGAGAAACCCATGCAGGATTACTTTGACGACCTTGCGGATTCTGGCAATTTCGATCCGAATGACTCAACTACTTATCCGGAAGAATTTCAAGATAACCCTAAGTTTGAACTCGCTATAAAATTGGGTATGGGTTCAATAGATAAAATATCCGATGATTCTCCTCTTGCAAGTCTTAAAGATATGCTTGAGCAGTTTGGGTTCTAAGGATATAAGGAGTATGTATATGAACATGAAACGATTTTTCATATTTGCTATTTTGGTCTGTATTCTTGGCTTTTCTGTGTTTGCCCAGGATAAGACAGTAATCTCGCCTTTCAAAATGGCTTCCGCAAGAAATGCCGGAATGGGCGGACTGCACATTACTAACACAGACGGAGTTGGAGCCCTGCTGTATAATCCCGCCGGACTCGTGGGGAAAAAAGAATTTGGCCTCTTTGAGGTTTCCGTCAGCACGGTAAACATCCTTGATAAGCTCGATACGATTATTGATTCAGTATCTGATCTAATGAATGATCCTGAAAATACGGAAAACATTCAAAATATCTATAACACGCTTGTTGATGATGAAGGGAGAGTGGCCCTCGGTCTCAATGTGGGAGGCCCCCTGGCCTTGGCTTTCATAGGAAACGGATTCGGCTTTGGGTTATTTACCGGCGCGGATGTGAACCTGGCATTGGCCGGCGGAAGAGTTGATGTGAATGCGGGTGTTACCGCCCAGTTAAACCTCGGTTACGGACACAGGTTTATCGATACCGAACGCCACAGCTTGGATGCCGGTGTTGGAATTCACGGTTTTTTCAGAGTGGATGCCATAAGCTCGCTTTCCATGAACGATGTAGCGGCGGTAATGGAAGACCCATTTTCGAAGCTGCCGGTCCGGGGAATTTGGGGGCTAGGCATCGATTTAGCGGTACAGTATCAGTATAACAAGAAATTGAGTGTAGCTCTGGCCGCTAACGACTTGTTCTCTTATGCAAGAATCATGGATTTTGCGGATGATTTTGGCATTACAAATACCGATGATCCTGACGCTCCTTATGTTCCTTTTGAAGACATTGATGGATCGGTGTACAGAGGACTCAATGTCGGTGTACAATATCAATTATTTGATACAAAAATTCTGGATTTTGCCTTGATGTTCGATTATCGGGATATTCTGGATTTGTTTGCTGATATTCCCAGAAATCCTCTTTTGAACATGGGTCTTGGCGCCGAACTCGGACTCTTTGATCACATTTTTATCCGGGCCGGTGTTTCCGACATGCTCCCAGCGCTGGGAGTTGGGTTTGATCTTTTTGCTTTCAAACTTGATGCCGCGTTCTACGGAAGAGAACTTGGTCTTGACCCGGGAGTTCAGCCGGTATTCTGTGCAGATATCTCCATACTTTTCCGCTGGTAGGAAAAGTTCATCGATGCTGCTCCGCTGTGGCGATAACGGGAGCGGGCAGCTGTTTGTATAACGCTTTGTAAGATTGTACCCCGTCCTTTTGGCGGGGTACGTCGTTTATGCCTCTCTTTTTGTTTTAATATACTTGCCATGAATAACAAAGATGTCGAAAAATTATGGACGCTGATAAAAGATTCCCGTTCTTGTGCGGTTTTAACCGGAGCCGGGGTCAGTACACTTTCGGGAATCCGCGATTTCAGGGGGGGAAACGGTCTTTATAAAGAAATTGATGCGGAAAAGCTGTTCGATCTTGAGTATTTCTTCCGCGATCCTTCGTTTTATTACCAACACAGTAAGGATTTTATTTACAACCTCAATGAAAAAAAAGCTTCCATTGTTCATACCTGCTTGGGAACTTTAGAACAGCGCGGGTTAATAAAAGGAGTTATCACCCAAAACATCGATCTTTTGCATCAGAAAGGGGGAAGCCGCAATGTTATCGAAATTCATGGTTCACCGTCTCTTCATTATTGCCCCCGCTGTGTTCATTCTGTAGATCTGGAATTGATACAAACCAAAGATCCTGACCTTTATCAGAAAACAGTGATGGCTTTTCCGGAAGCGGCATCGATAGTCCGTTCCGGCGCTATGCCGAAATGCAAGAAATGCGGCGCCGTTTTAAAACCTAATATCACGTTCTTTGGAGAAGCTCTCCCCATAAAAGCCCTCAAAAATGCGGAAAAACTGTCAGCAGAAGCGGATTTGATGCTCATTCTTGGAACGAGCCTCACGGTTTTTCCGGCAGCAGGACTGCCTCTCTATACCCTAAAAGCCGGAGGAAACATCGTTATTGTTAATAACATGGCTACAAATCTGGATCATCAAGCAATGCTGTGTTTTACTGATTTGGAAGCTGTTTTCAATGTTGTTAATAATCTATTATAATGAGCTTGTTGCAAAACTC
>DBDH01000088.1:0-4141 GCA_002293455.1 Treponema sp. UBA937 | reverse complement strand
AGTTTTGCAACAGCCTCTAATGTAACGTGATTGTAACATTTTTGTGCCGCGAGGTGTTCAATACATAAAATATCACTTTTATTTAGGAGGATTTTTTGAATTCTGTAAAGAAAATTGTTGTCTTGCTTATTATTATGGCGGCTCTTGCCCCTGTGGTAACAGCTCAATCTCTTAAAGGTATGAGCTTTAACGGTTCAACCGGTTTATTCAATGTGCCTTCCGGAAGAATCGGCTGGGAACGAAGTTCCGATCTTGGTATGGATTTTGGGTATCATGGAATTGTTAATAATGGCATGGCGAATATTCCCAAAATCAATCTCAGCTTGTTTAAATGGGTGGAATTAAGCGCCGCGATGGATATTCAAAACCCTAATTCCCGGGATGACACATGGATGGATGGCCTTTTAGGAATAAAAGTGCAGTTCCCGATAACGGCCTCGGCCATCGCGCTCGGCGGAAATTTACAGCTTATTGATTCAGGAAAAACCGGAAAAAATAACGTTGCGGGGCAGCTGTACATGGCAATTACCTACCCCGGAACATTTTTTTCCATGCCTGCCGAAACAACCTTGATGCTTGGCTACACTTTCAGGGAAGGGGGCGATCATTCGTCAATTGATTTCGGCATGGGATTTGATCTGATTCTGCTGCCCAAAATTTTTCAAAACTATGTTCACTGGATTACGGATTTTTCAAACTTTTCTTACTCTATTTCTTCCTGGGGAGTTAATGCCGCGGCCAGGGGCAGCCTTAACACAGGGTTCCGTATTGATCTTAGCATGATCCCCGCATTGAATAATTTTAAGTTTGTAATTGATATTATTGCCGCCGACATTTTGGACAGTCATCGGTCTTTTGCCTTTGGCATTGTATTTGGGGTTCCGCTGTTGTAACAATTAACAATAAGTAATCAGCACGTAACAGTCAGCAAAGTTAAGATGGAATCTTTCTTTGCTGACTGCTCTCTGCTAAATGTTACTTGATTCGTTTGTATTCCTGTATTTCTTTTTTGATCCGGCTTTTGAGTTCCGCGACCGGAACCCTGACCTGCTCCATGGAATCTCTGAAACGGAGCGTAACGGTTTTGTTATCCTTCGTTTCATAGTCTACTGTAACACAGAATGGAGTGCCTGCTTCATCCTGGCGGCGGTAACGCCTTCCGATAGCCCCGGATTGATCATAATCTACGGAATAATCTTCCTTGAGATCATTCTGAATATCTTTTGCAATTTCAGCGAGGCCGTCTTTTTTCATGAGCGGGAGAACAGCCGCTGTTATGGGTGCTAGGTTTGGATGGAAGCGGAGAACCGTCCGCCAATCATCGTCATTGCCCTTATCGGCAACCTTCTCTTCGTCGTAAGCGTCAGAGAGAACCATGAGGAGCGTCCGGGTAAGGCCGGCGGACGTTTCCACAACGCAGGGAGTGTACCTTTCGTTGTTGTTTTCCTGGTCGATGTACTGCAAATCTTTTCCGCTGAACTGCATGTGGCGGGAAAGATCGTAATCTCCGCGGTTGTGAACGCCTTCCAGCTCTTTCCAGCCCATCGGGAAAAGATACTGAATGTCGTAAGCATCTCTGGCATAATGGGCCAGTTCGTCCGCACCATGCTGATGCCAGCGGAGATGATCCATCTTCACGCCCATTTTTTCGTAGTAAGCCCATCGGCGCTTTTTCCATTCGTTGAACCATTCAACATCTGTTCCTGGTTTCACGAAGAACTGCATTTCCATCTGTTCAAATTCACAGGTTCGGAAAATAAAGTTCTTTGTTACAATTTCGTTCCGGAACGCCTTGCCGATCTGCGCAATCCCAAAAGGAATCTTCATCCGGTTAGACTGAATAATATTTTTATAGTTTACATAAATTCCCTGAGCCGTTTCGGGACGCAGATAAATCGTATTTGCTTCGCCCTCAACCGCCCCGATATGGGTCTTAAACATAAGGTTGAATTTACGGGTATCGGTAAGTTCGCCTCCGCATTCGGGACATTTCTTTTCCGCAAGGTTTTCTTCGGGAATCATATCCGCGCGGAAACGGGTTTTACATTTTTTACAATCGACCAAAGGATCGGTAAAATTCTCTACGTGACCCGACGCTTCCCAAACTCTGGGATGCATCAAAATTGCCGCGTCAATACCGACAATATCGTCATGAAGGCGGGTCATCTCTTTCCACCAATTCGCGGAGATGCGGTTTTTCAGCTCGATTCCCAGAGGACCGTAATCCCAGGCTCCGTTTTGCCCGCCGTAAATCTCGGAAGATTGAAAAACAAAACCGCGCCTCTTGGCGAGAGACGTAATTTTTTCCATGGTGGCTGCGCCCTGATATTCGGTTAATTCTTCTGACATGAATAGCTCCTCAATGAAAATAGTATATCAAGAACAAGATCGAATGGCGAGAGGGCTTTCGGTAATATTTCTCTTTATATGCTCCTTGCTTAGAAGCTGTACGACAGCCCGGCTTTTATAAAACTGTTGTTGTGGTATTGCCCAAATTGTCCGTTTTTATCGCCGCCGAAAATGCCGCATGACAGTTCGATGGACAGATCATTTTTTGTCCAGACGATAGATGGTATGACAACAAAATCCTGTGCCTCAACACCCCACAAGAAAACAGCGCCGGCTTCAAGTTCATCACGGAGAAACTTTTTAGAAATTCTTGCTATGATTTGTGTAGAAGTAATGTCGCTGCCTGCTTCAATATCCAGCATGGGATTGCTGCCAATATTGTTATGCAGAAGTGTTATTGTTTCATTCGCTTGAATATTGATGTTTATTCCCCAGAATAAATCACGGTCAAAGCCGAATGACCATGAAAGAAACGGATTGTAAATTGTGCCGTCATCGCCGCTTGTATCTTCGGTAATATTCGCCGCGAATTCAGCGCGGATGTTAAAGCCGAAAAGAACCTGCGCCCAATCAACACCGATTTGATGATATGGATTGTAGGCGAAGTTTATCGCCGTGGGCATTGGCGGAAAAGACGGAGCGAATGACAAAGTAATTGCGGGTTTTGTTAATCGTCCGTAGTAGTACTGCAAACCAACATCAGCGGGACCAATGGTTGTCGTAAAGCGCATACCGGCTTGCGCGTAGTTAAGGGTTGTAGTGTCCGGCGTATTTGGCGGCAATTCGGACATCTGCGCGGGAACCCAACGGCCTTCCGAGGCAAAACGGATCGGCTCAAAAAACGGCACGAACACGCCCTCGATCTTGGAGAAAGAACCAATGCGGTATGAAGCGTGAATCAAAGGGCGGGCTATTTTAAGATTCAGCATATCGCTTACATCAGTTAATTCCGAATAATCCAGCGGGTTAATCACGTCCAGAGCTCCAAAACTGTCAGCCTTACCCCAAACAATTTTACGCAGTCCCGCTTGAATGTCAAAGCTGCCGAAATAGGCGTGGATATATGCTTCATCTAATGTTATAGGTGATTCGGCCGGCGTTATTTTCATGCTGATGAACGCGTCCGCAATGGAAGTCCGCGCGGTAAAATTGAGTGTGCCGGAAAATATATCGCCAAGCCTCACCTGATCCGCGCCATCGGAAAAATCGTTGACGTATCCTATTATAGCACCTGACACTTCACCGCTTATGGATACCGGAGAATTATTGCCGCCGCCTGAAGTATCCGTCTCGTCATCAAACCCAAAACCAAAATCCTGAGCGCTAAGCGGTAATATCATACATAATAAAACTATTCCAAATAAAAATAGTTTTTTCATCTTACCCTTCCTGTTTCAAGATATTGTGTTGTAAAAATAGATTCAGGGAGCGGGTCGTCATATCTGATGATATCCATATTGATGGTAGTTGACGTGCCTGACGCAAGGGTAGAGACTTTAGTTTGCATTGGCGTAAGCCTGCCCTGCACTTCCTGAAAATTTGACATTTCCAACACTTTGATCAGCGTTCCTCTTCTGTCGTATAAATCACTTTTGTAAATAAGGCGGCTCTCTTTATCAATCCAATTTATTGTTTTGGAATACTGATACCCGCTGTCTTTGGAAACAGATTGTATCATATAACAAACTCTGCCATTCAAAGGTTCTTCACCAATTATATTATGGACATCAAGACTTACATTACGATCGTTAGTAGATACATCATCATAGGAGAAATCAGTACCCATGAAACT
>DBDH01000025.1 GCA_002293455.1 Treponema sp. UBA937 | reverse complement strand
TAGTTCATTTATTGAGATAGGAGTGTGAATGACCATAAACCAAAACCCATACCAAAATTTGCCCGATGTACTGAACGCCCGCCAGCTTGCCGCCACACTGGGCATTTCTCGCGCCGGAGCCTACAACCTTTTGAATAGCAAGCACTTCCCCACCTTGCGCATCGGCGGGCGGGTACTGGTGCCCAAAAAGCAATTGGTGGAGTGGATAGAGCAGACGGTCGCGGGCGGCCAGCGGTCTTGAAAAGGGGGGGCTTGAATGGCAAAACGCCCCAATGGTGAGGGGTCTATCACCAAGCGGACAGATGGACGGTACAGCATCAAATGGTACGATGTGAATGGTGAACGCCAATCGACCACAGTAAAAACGTTGGCACAGGCAAAGGAAAAACTGAAAATCTGCCTTGCCGATGCGGAAAGGGGGATTGATACAACACAGGGCAAAATGCCGTTGGCTGAATGGCTGGACACATGGCTGGAAAATTACGCAAAACCGGTAGTGGGGCCGTCCACCTTTTCCAACTACTATTCCAACGTGCAAAAGCATATCAAGCCCTACTTTGGTAAAATCCTGTTGCGGGAAATCACCACACACAAAATGCAGCAGTTTTATGCCCACTTATCCAGTGCCGAGCGCATAGACGGCAAAGCGGGGACATTATCAGCCAACAGCATCAAAAAATCCACATGATGTTCAAGATGGCCTTGAAACATGCCGTAAACAACGGCCTACTGAACCGCAACCCCGCCACAAATGTGATGCTGCCGAAGATACGCCCAAAGGAAATGCGGGTACTGTCGTTGGACGAGCAGAACAAAATAGAGCGGGCTGCGCTGGAGAGCGACAACCGCAATGCTTTTGGGGTGTATCTCTGTGTCAACACAGGTTTGCGGCTGGGTGAATTGTTGGGCCTGCAATGGAAAGATATTGCTTGGGATAGCCGGGAACTGAATATCCGCCGCACGCTGGGCCGCAGAGTGGCGTTTAAGGACGGCAGCCCTTGCGGGACGGAAATCGTGATAGGCGATACCAAAACCTTTTCCTCACGCCGCAGGGTGCCTATCACGGCGGATATGGCAGACAAGCTAAAGGCTTTCAAGGCAAAGCAAGACACCGCCAAAGAAGCCGCGGGGCCAGCGTACAAGGACAGTGATTTTCTGCTTTGTAGTGACATGGGCAAACACTATGAGCCGAGATATTACGAGGAACTGTTCTACAGCCTTATCGACCAAGAGGGGCTGGAAAAGGCAAATTTCCATTGCTTGCGCCACACATTCGCCACACGCTGCATCGAGGCAGGTATGGACATTTATGTGGTGAGCAAGCTGCTGGGGCACACCAACCCGACTACTACGCTGAACCGATATGGGCATTTGCTGCCAGACCATCGTGCGGCCAGTATTGAGAAGTTGGAGAAATATCGGGAGAAATCCAAATTACACACTCGGTGAGAATAGGCGGCCACAAGGCCGCCTATTCTCAATTAAGAGGCTATTTCACGCTGAACATACTCTAAACCCTGTTCTTTGAAATCATCCAAAGATGCAAATTGCTTATCAGCGGTATTGGTGATTTCTCGCCGGTTGAAAGCACTTAGGCTCTCCAAATCCTCATGGATAACAAGACTTCGATATGGTAATTTTTGAATGTTGAATCGCAAACAAGAAATAACAACGCGAGATGCTTTGTTGTTGTCATTTACGCCAAAAATATAGATTGGTTTTTTGTCGATTGGAAGTTCGAAATCTACTTTTAAATCCTGCGTTTTAAGTGGCAAGGTGTTTTGTTTGACGTTATATTGGCCAAAACAATCATAGATAAAGGATTGTAGGAATTCATAGAAGTAAGAATTTATGGCTTCCTTACTGATTATATCCATATTAGTGATTTTGGCAATGACTTGAGCCATTTGATAGATGGCAGACTGGAAATTTTTAGGGGCTACATCAAAAAAAATATTTCCCTTTTCCTCAAAACATCTGTTTTGGGAAATAATGGAATTAAAAACTTCTCTCTTGTTTTCCGTGTCCAAATCAAAATTATAGGACAATTTCATTAACGTAAGCCCATAGTCAGAAACGCGCAGCAAAGAATCGTTTGTAGGGCTTTCCTCTACAAACATATCATACATATCACCATCTTCGTGAAAAAAAGGAACAAGTATTTTATATAAACCCGTTCTTTTCTCGCGAAAATCTATCTTATTGAATTGTCGCTTGAGTTCATCCAAATTTAGCACGATACCACCACCTTTACAGCAAACTCAATTGACCTCTCACTTGCCCATCGTCATCATAAAAGTTAACGAACTTATCCATATTAGATATATTGCACCTTTTTGCAAAGTATTCAATGGCCTCAACGAATGAACCGAATTTGGCGATGGGGCCATGACAAGACGGTTTTTGATAGCGTTTTGCCGTTAAATCATCCTCAGTCATTTCGTGTGTATGGTAATCGTGATGAGCATCCACCGATAATGGTTCTTTGCTATCATGTGGGCCTTGGCAGCGCAAGAGAATGACATCCTTTTTGGTTTGTAAAAACTCATTCGCATTTGTCCAAATTAGACCAACAGAAAAATCTTCCAAAAATTCTTCTGACTGTCGCAGAAATACTCGAAACTGGTACTGCTCATCGTCAGAGAAAACAGTTAGATTATTTCTTAAACTGCGGTTATTCGATTGCATGCTTTTCCTGTCCGCTTTTTGAACAGTTTTTGGGCAAGAAATGATGGTTGCGATTTCTTCGTTTGTCAATGCGCAATCCCCCTACCCCTGAAATTCTCTTTCAGTATGATTATAGCACAGATTTGCATTTTGTGAACATCCCGCGCAACTCACAGAATTTGAAAGTGATATATAGAGTAATCTTGACACCCTATGCCTTGCTTGCTGATTTAGGTGGCGTTCCATCTATAAGCATAAAAGGAATTTTAGCTTTCACGGTTTGCGATTGTTCATTGTAGAGTTTTACAAAATTTTGCATGGCTTTGGGGTGACCATTATCAATAATCAAGTAAACGGCTTTATGTGTATGCTCTTGCTTCATATATACTGGAATTTGTTTCATAAATCCATGATGTAATTGCCCATTTGAGGTCAGCTTCACCTCTATTAAAACCTTCTGAGAAGCACCGCGAGAAAGTTTGAAGTCCACTGAGCCGCGGCCGTTATCAACCTCACGCGATAAATCAATGTCATTAGCACTGCAATATGCATCAGCAATTCCATAAAATAGAAGTTGTGCCGCCCGTTCATGCTTGGGGATTTTTGTACGGTCATTGTATAATAAACTCCACAATCCATGATTTTCTATAAGATCGCTAAAGTGATGGCAAATTTTGTCCACAACACCAGATAAATCCGATATGGACGGTCTTTGCGGCAGATGTAGGGCCAAAGGATACTGGTCAACATAATCTTTTGCTGCGGAATACCAAGAATACTCGCCAGCAGGATCACTTTCAAAATCATATGGGGAAACTTGGGCTGTGCGATAAGCTGTAAGCAGCGCCTCTCGAAACGACGCGCTGCTTTTCATCAAAGCGTAAATCTCTTGTTTGGTTAGCTTTTTACGCCTATTGCCCAAATCAAAAAAATCGTTAATTATTCTTCTGACACGCTCATTTTCACGACAGACTAAGTCAATGTCATCAAAGTCATATGCAACCGGTAAGGGACACAAAATATCCGCAGGTAACAAAAGGATAGGCTTTTCATTGTATTGATTTATCGTAGTTTTATATGTTTTGGAATCATAGTCCACTCCATAATCACTCAAATTAAACCTACTAATAACTTTTTCAGTAAAAGATAAAATCTCTGCTTGTAAGATAAAAG
Organism: Treponema sp. UBA937; assembly: GCA_002293455.1. Classification (GTDB taxonomy): domain Bacteria; phylum Spirochaetota; class Spirochaetia; order Treponematales; family Breznakiellaceae; genus UBA937. Next base: position 189 of record DBDH01000025.1, on the reverse strand, counting down.
TTAATAAGTCACTAATCCTATCACAACCAATATCCTCTTGGAAAACACCCAATAGTTCAAAAAGCGAGGGATCATTCTCGCCCTCAATAATTAACTCCTTGATGACAGATAGAACTTTTTGACGTAATACACGGCCAATAGAATTTCCGTTCGTTCCGAATTGGGAATATAATGTCCCCATAGAACTGG